>NZ_AP018712.1:794150-1135801 GCF_014701195.1 Tepiditoga spiralis | reverse complement strand
AAAAAAATAACCTTGTATTATAAAGGGTTATATATTACTATGTTAAAAGATAATTATGAACTTTATATTTTAAATAGAGACTTTAACTTCTACTTTAATAAGAAAAATAACACTTTAAATATAAATTCAAAATTTTTCTCTATAAATGAAAATAAATTCAATATTAGATTTCCTCTTATTGAAAATATTTATTTATTATATTCAAATAATGGTTTTGGACTTTCATTTTATTTAAAAATTTAAAAATAAATACGGAGGTGTCATATGAACGAAAGCTTAATTTACAAATCACCTTACAATGACAAAGATTATGAAAAATTATTAAAAGATTTAAATACGTATTTTGAAGTTGATTTGAGTGGATACAAACAACACAGAGTACGCAGGAGAATAGATATGCTCATGAGAAAACATTCATATAAAACATATGGAGAATATATGAATAATCTCAGAAAAGATACTAAACTTTGGGATGAATTTTTAGATAAATTAACAATAAATGTTACTGAATTTTTTAGAAATCCAGAAAAATGGGAATATTTAAAAAAAGAAATACTTCCTAAACTTTTAAAAGAAAATCCAATGAAATTTAGAGCTTGGAGTGCTGGATGTTCAACTGGTGAAGAACCACATACTTTATCTATTGTTTTAGATCAAATTAATGCTCCTTCATCTGCAAAAATATTAGCTGCAGATTTTGATAAATTTGTTCTAAAAAAAGCACAAGAAGGTATTTATGATAAAAGAAGTTTAATTAATTTTTCTCCATCTGATATTGATAAGTATTTTATGAAGCTTGAAAACGGAAAATTTAAAGTAAAACCACAATATAAAACAAGAATAACCTTTAAAAGGTTAAATCTATTAATGGATACATTTGATAAAAATTTTGATTTAATTATTTGTAGAAATGTTGTTATATACTTTGATACAGACGCAAAAGATATGTTGTATAGAAAATTTGTAGATGCTTTAAAACCTGGTGGTGTGCTATTTGTAGGATCAACTGAAAGAATATTTAATTATAGAGAATTAGGCTTAAAAACAATAGCGCCATTCTTTTATCAAAAGGTATAAGCTATGACTTGGATAATTCCAATATCAATATTTCTTGATCAAATTTCAAAAATTTGGTCAAGAGATTTTTTATCTTTAAACCCTATAAATATTTGGTTTATTAAACTAACCTATGCACAAAACACCGGAATGGCTTTTGGAATGTTTAAAAATAACGCTTTTTTATTAGGTATTTTTTCAACATCTGCAATATGTATTGCACTTTTATTTAGAGAATGGTATTTAAAAAAAGAAAAATCAAAATTATTTGATTTAGGAATAAACATGGTAATAGGTGGAGCACTTGGTAATATGTATGATAGAATTAGAATAGGATATGTTGTAGATATGGTATATGTTCCTCATTTTGCAATATTTAATGTAGCAGACTCTTTTGTAACTATTGGTGGAATAATATTAGCAATATATTTTCTTTGGAGAAGTAAACATGATTGAAAAAATAGAATCAAAAGATTCTGGCAAACGCTTAGATTTATTTATAAAAAGTATTGTTCCAGATTGGATATCGAGAACACACATACAAAAATTTATAAAAGATAAAAAGATCTTGATAAATAATAAAAAGTCAAAACCCTCTTATAAATTAAAAGAAAATGACATTATTTATATTGATATACCAGATAAACCAGAACCAGTAGAAGTACTAGCTGAAAATATACCTTTAGATATAATATATGAAGATTCAGATATAATTGTAGTTAATAAACAACCAAATTTAATAGTACATCCTGCCTACAGCATTGTATCAGGAACACTCGTAAACGCCTTATTGTATCATTGTAAGGACTTAAAAGGCATTGGCGGAGAATTGCGTCCTGGAATAGTTCATAGATTAGATAAAAATACCTCTGGAACAATAGTAATAGCAAAAAATGATATTGCAATGAACTCACTTGCAAAACAATTTAAAGATAGAGTAACAAAAAAGACCTATTTAGCTTTAGTAAAAGGACATCCCCAAAAAGAAGGAAAAATAAATGCTCCTATTGCAAGGCACCCAACAATAAGAATAAAGATGTCTGTTGTTGAAGATGGAAAAAATTCACTAACTCTTTATAAAAATATAAAATCTTTTAAAGATGGTTCTTTAATGTGGATAACTTTAAAAACAGGAAGAACACATCAAATACGTGTACATTTTAAACATATAGGTCATCCTTTATTTGGTGATGAAGTCTATGGAAAACACGATAATGAATTAGGGATATACAGACAAATGTTGCATGCATTTACTCTTGGATTTTACCATCCACGATCTGAAAAATGGATGAGATTTGTTGCTAAATTACCAAATGATTTTAAAAAAGCAATAATAACTTTAAATTCAAGGTGATAACATGGCTATATTAGGACCAGTTTCAACAAATAAAAGTAATTCTTATATACAAATAAGAGATTTATTTAATTTAGCAAAAAAATATAAATTTAATACGATAATACTTTGTGAACCTCATCCAAAATCTTGGATGAAGTTTATTTATTTTTCAAAACAATACAACATAAAACCAATAATTTTGTATAAAGTACATAACACAAAATATATTATAAAAAATGAACAAGATATTTTAATTGCAATAAAACATTATAATAAATTAAAAAAAGATTTAAATCTTGAAGAAATAAAATTTAACTTACCAACAATTTTTTATCCTACAAAAATACTTAAAAATTTATTAAAAGATGATAAAAATCTTTCAATTTCTGAAGGGCATTTAAACTCTGAAAAATTAAAAATATTTGAAAATATAAAGACAAATTATAACTTAAATATTTTTAATATAAATATTCCTAATTTTGGAGGATATCAAAAATTAACTGAACTATTAAATAAAAAAAAATATACTGAAAAAGAATTAAATAGATTAAAAAAAGAATTATCTCTAATAAAAGAATTAAATACATCAAATTATATATTAACAGTAAAAAAAATAATAGATACTGCAAAACAAAAAAATATAACTATTGGACCAGGAAGAGGATCTTCGGTTAGTTCTTTAGTTGTAAAATCTTTAGGAATAACTCAAATTAACCCTTTAAAATATGATTTATTATTTGAAAGATTTTTAAATAAATATAGAAAAGAACTGCCAGATATAGACATAGATATAGATGCTGAAAAAAGAAATGAATTAATACAAGAATTAGAGAATGTTTTTGGAAAGTATCATGTTGCTCAAATAAGAACCACATCAACAATGAAAAAAAAATCTGTATTAAAAAAATTAACTGAACTTACTAAAGTAAAAGAAATCCCTAATATGACTGCTCCTATAAGATCAAAAGAAAATTTAATGAAATTTAAAAAATTATCTAAAGATAAAAAAATATTATACAACATATCTTATTATTTAGAAGGACTTGAAACAGCTGAATCAGTTCACGCTGCTGGAATAATAATATCTGATAAAGATTTAAGAGAATATTTACCATTAGAGTATAGAAAAATTCCTGTAATAGAATGGGATATGAATGATTTGAAATTATTAAATATAGAAAAATTTGATTTATTATCCTTAGATACTATAAGTTTCATGAATAAATTAAACATAGAATATCATTATGAAAACTTAAATAATAAAATCGTTTATGAAAATATATCAAAAGGATTAACAAAAGGTATTTTTCAACTGGATTCAAAACTTGGTAAAATCCTTTCACAAAAAATAAAACCTTCAAATTTTGAAGAATTAATTCTTCTTCTCTCAATAAATAGGCCGGGGCCTTTAGAATCTGGGATGATAGATGAATATATAGAAAAAAGTTCTCCTAATTACTTAAAAAAATTATTTCCAGAAACGAATGGAGTTTTAATTTATCAAGAACAAATAATGAAACTTGCACAAAATACAGCAAAATTTACGCCAGAAGAGTCAGATGAATTAAGAAAGGCACTTTCTAAAAAAAACAATGAAAAGTTGCTTCCATTAAAAAACAAATTTATAGAAAATACAACCTTACCAGAACCACAAATACTATTTGAAAAAATAGAAAATTTTGCAAAATATTCATTTGTAAAGTCTCATGCAACCGCTTATGCTCATATAAGTTATTGGCTTGCTGAAAAAAAATTTACAAACCCAGAAAAATTTTTTCTTGAATACATAAATTCAAAAGGATTAGATATTAATATAATAAATGAATGTAGTATTTTAAATATAAAAATAATATCTCCATCAATTGAATATTCAACTGGAATTTATAAAAAAAATGAAATACTTCTTCCACTTCATACAATAAAAGGAATTGGAAAAAATATATCAAAACTATTATTTAATAACAAAATAAAAACCTTAGAAAGTTTTGTTGAATATTGTAAAAAAAATAATATTAATAAAGGTATAATGGAAAATTTAATAAAAAGTGGAAGTCTTGATTTTATAAATACAAATAGAAAACAAATGCTTAGAAGTTTAACTAAATTAATTCAAGGAGAACTGTATGACTTAAAAGAAATACAGAATAGTATCTTTGGAAATAATGAAAAAGAAGATAAAAAAGTAGAAACAACAATAGAAGATAAATTGCTTTATGACTGTGAAACAATTGGATTTCCAATAACAGCTTTAACTATTAAAAAATTATCTAATACTTTAATAAAAAAATATTATAATAATGACCAAATTCACTTTAATGGATATCAAATAAAAAATTTTTTAGTTGATAATTCATCAATAATTGAAGTAAAAACATATTCAAAAAAAGCTAAAAGAATTTTAACTACATTATAAAAAAATACCTCAAAAGAGGTATTTTTTTAATATCCAAACAATAAAGAAACTCCTAAATTATATGTATTTAAATAATTTGATTCATCAACATCTACTTTATTACCATTAGAATAAATCCAACCATTTTCTGTATATCCAAAAATATATCTTGCTTTTACATTTAATGCAAAAAAATCAGTAAAATGTAAGTACAAAGATGTATAAGGAGAAGCAATGTAATAATCTATTTTCATACTTGAAACACCTGATGAATGTCCAGTTAAAAAGTCATTTATTGTATCTCCACCCAATAAATTTCTTGAAATTCTAATTGAATACGTTCCAATACCAAAACCTGCATCTAAAACAATTGTATCAAATATATTTATTAAATTTCTTCCTATATCAAAAGTTCCATATTCAAAAGAAAATGTTAAAGATGTTCCAGAAACTGTAAAATCTTTTTTTCCAGTAAATCCATCACCGCCAATATAAAAATCATTAAAAATGCCTCCATGACCTTCTCCACCAAAGCATAAAACTCCATCATCTATTTTAAAATTTGTATCAGTAAATGGGGAAATTATTTGAACGCCAGGAATATAAACTATTTTTGATCCTCCAGCACCAAAGTTAAATGAAAACGAAATAATTGTAACCGTTAAAATTAAAAAAAGAAATAATTTTTTCATTATAATGCCTCCTTAAGTTTCTTAATTCAAATATATTATAAAATAAAAATCGTATATTAAACTTTTAAAATGATAAAACGTCATTTTTTTAAAATTTAAAGGTTTAAATAAAGATAATCAGTTTTTTCTTAAAATAATTCTATTCCTACCTTTTTCTTTTGCATCATAAAGAGCTTCATCAGCTTCCTTTATAAATTTTTCATAAATATCTTCATATTTAGGTTTTGCTATACATGCTCCAATACTAATTGTGACCTTTATCTCTAATTCATTTATTATGCATTTACTTTCTTCTACTTCTTTCCTTATTTTTTTCAATAATTTTTCAAAATTTTCATTTTTATTTGAAATATCATAAAAAACAAATTCTTCTCCTCCATATCTAAACGCCTTATCTGTATATCTTTTTAAATTTTCTTTCAATATTGTTGTAACACTTTTTATACATTCATCACCAATAAGATGCCCATATGTATCATTTATATTTTTAAAATGATCTATATCTATTATACACATTTGAAAGTACATACCATTTCTTTTTGCTAATTCAAAATCCTCTTCTACTTTTTCATTAAAATATCTTCTATTGTATAATCCCGTTAAACCATCTCTTACTGAGGTTTCTTCTAATTTTTTATTAATTTTTTCTAATTCTTCATTTTGAGTTTCAAGTTCTTCATTTTGAGCTTCTATTTCTTCAGTTCTTTCTGCAACCAATTGTTCCATATTTTTAGTAAATATTTCTATCTTTTTAGACATATTATTAAAAGCACTTGAAAGTTCTTTTATTTCATCCTCATCATCTTCATTTGGAATAAATTGTTTAAAATCCCTTGAACCAATACTCTTTGAAAAAACCATGAATTTATTTAATGATCTCACTAAATTATTTGATAATTTATTTGAAACAATTATTAACATTAAAATTGAAAAAAGAAAAAGAAATATAAAAATAAAAAAAATCCAGAATAATAAATTATTGATATAATTTTTTGAAAAAATTATATTGAATTCTAAATTTTTAGTAACGGAACTCGAATAAAATCTATCTTTTAGAAATAAAAAATTATTAATATTTTCAAGTTTACTCATTTCATTCATGTTTAAATTATAAAATTCATTATCCGTTTTAATTAATAAATAATAATACTTATTATCTTTCAAATTATTAATAAAATTTTCATAAAATTTTTTTAAATTAAACAGTAATAATAACTTTCTATTATTATCAGACTGCAAAACTTTTTCTATTTGTATATATGGAGTATCATTCTTAATAAAAAAATTTGTTTTATTTTCTTCATAATCTCCAACAATAGTTTTACTGTTTTGAATTAAAGACATATTTTCTATACAATATTTTGAATCAATTATTTCATTAAATTTCTTATTCAAAGTTTTCTTAGCATAACCACTTATTATAGGATTATTATCAAAAACAAAAATTGTGTCATTATTTTCTAAAATGTTTTTTAAGGTTTTTTCAATATAAGAAAAACACTCTTCAAAAGAATTATTCAAAGAGGTATTCACTAAATAAATATTATTTAAAGTAGATCTTTTTAAATTACTTATAAAAAAAATTAAAAATAAACTTGAAATTATTATTATTATTATTAAATTAATGCTCAAAGTATATTTAAAGATCTTATGTTTTAACTTCAAATTAGTCACCTACATTAAGTATATTTTTATAATCATTATAACCTATTCCTATATATTTTTCAAATAACAAGTTATATTTATCTGTTTTTTTCATGAAAGATATAAAATTACTCAAAGATTTATTCAACTCCTTTGTTTCATACGATGTACAAAAAGACAAGTAACCTATTTTATCTCTTTCTGGAAAAAGTGGTTTTAAATTTTCTTTAAGAGAGTATGTATTGAACCACTTTGGAAAAAAAGAAAAGGAATCTAAAATGCTAACATCTGTATTTTTTAAAAGAACTTGATAATAAAATCCAAACTTTGGTATTGTATAATCTTGAGGAATCAATAATATATTGACTTTATCTTTAAAAAATACATTGTTTTTTTCAAAATAATGAAGTGAATTATCTTTTTCAAAATAAACCTTATTGAATCCATACCTTATACTTCTCTTTTTTAATTCATCAATAAAAATTGTATAAAATGACATACTTTCTAAAAGAAGTACTTTTTTCCCCTTTAAATCTTCGTATTTTTTTATATTTGATTCCTTTCTACCAAACAATAATTCTGTATTTTCTGCAAAGGGAATCATATTCACATATTTTTTCCTTTTATCTGTAACTGTTATAATATCTGCAACAATATCTACTTTATTATATATATCCGGCGTAACATTTTTATCACTTTTAAAAATTAATTCACCATCTTTTTTCCAATAATCAGAAAACAAATTTACAATATGAACCTTTAATTTTACATTTAAATAATCAGCATATGTTTTAGCAAGTTCATAACAAAAACCTGGATTTTCTTTGTTTTCAGGCTGATATATTGTTGAAGTACGTAAATTTCTTATACCTATAATTAAGTATCCAGAATCAATAATTTCTTTTAAAGTCCTTGCTTGAAATACTTGAGATAAAAATAAAACAACAATAATGAATAATACTTTTTTCATAAAATCACTCCTCTCCAATCTTTATTATAATTATAACATTTTTAACAAAAAATTTATAATTTATATAAATAATAAAAGCATCCGAAGGATGCTTTTATTTTATTATTGCAGTATATCCAATTTCATCAATAATTGAAACTATTACATTTTCTGAAAGTTCCGAATCAACCTCCACTATCTTATTCTTTAAATCAACATTAAAACTTTTTATATCTTCTGCTTCACTTAATGCCTTTTCTATCCTCATTTTACAATGATTACATGTCATATCTTCAACTTTAAAAATATACTTCATTTACACACCTCCATCATTTAAAAATTTTATTTATTCTCGAAGAGTTCATAATTACATTTATTGAACTAAAAGTCATTGCTATTTCAGCAATAGCAGGATGTAAAATTCCACTCAATGCAAGAGGAATTGCTATTATGTTGTAGAAAAATGCCCAAAATAAATTTTGTCTTATTTTTTTAAAGGTAACTTTTGAAATTTCAATTGCATCAAATACTTTTGATAATTTTCCTTTAACTATAACAATATCAGCACTTTCAATTGCTAAATCAGTTCCAGTTCCTATTGCTATACCTATATCTGCTGATTTAAGTGCAGCTGCATCATTTATACCATCTCCTACCATACCAACCTTTTTCCCGTTAATTTGATACTCTCTAATATTTTTAACTTTTTCGTGTGGTTTTACACCAGATATAAACTTATCTATTCCAACACTATTAGCCACTGCTTTAGCTGTAATTTCATTATCTCCTGTGAGCATAATTGGTTGTATACCTGAATTTTTTATCTTTTTTATTGCATCAATGGTATCTTCTTTTATAGGATCAAAAATAGAAATGTATCCAGCTACACTTTCATCAACACTAACTTCTATAACTGTATGACCTTTTTCCATTAAGTTTTTGTATTTATTAGAATCTTTTGACTTACCAATATAGTATTTTTTGTTATCCAAAACACCAATTACTCCACTTCCAGAAATTTCTTCTATACTATCAAAATCATAATTTTTTATTGAATTTTTCCTTTTTGCATAATTAACTACAGCTTGAGCAAGAGGATGAACTGAATTTTTTTCTATCGAAGCAACTATTTCAAATAAATCATCACTTATATTTGTTTCAACAACTTCTGGTTTTCCCTTTGTAATTGTTCCTGTTTTATCTAAAAATAAAGTATCTATGTCTTTTGCAAGTTGTATTGCTTCTCCATTTTTTATTATTAATCCTTTTCTTGCAGCAACTCCACTTCCAGCAACCAACGCCATTGGTGTTGCCAATCCCAATGCACAAGGACATGCTATTACAATAGAAGCAACAAAAACAAATATTGACGTAGACAAAGCTCCAGCATTTGGATTTACCCAAGGTATAACATTAGACATTGAAACTAAAAAACTTTGTAAGTTATCATAATTAAAGTACCAAATCAATGCACCAATCAAAGATATAAAAAACACGACTGGTATAAAATACATAGTTACTCTATCTGCAAATCCTTGTATAGGAACTCTGGAAGACTGAGCTTCTTCAATTAATTTTATCATTTGACTTAAAAATGTATCTTCTCCAATTTTTTCAACTTCAACCTTAATGACTCCTGAATTTAATATTGTTCCACCAATAACCTCAGCATTAATATTTTTTTCTACTGGTATTGGTTCGCCAGTAATCATTGATTCATCAACAGAACCTTTACCTTCTATTATTTTTCCATCAGCAGGAATCTTTTCACCCATTCTAACTATAACTATATCTTTTTGTTTTAAAGTTTCAGTTGGAACTGATACTATTTCTTCATCAATTACAAGATTTGCATTTTTTACTCGCATTTCTAATAAACTTCTTATATCTTTTGAAGCTTTAAACTTTAATTTTGATTCAATGTATCTTCCCGTAAGTTGAAACCCTATTAACATTGCTGCTATTGTACCAAAAGAAAGTATATTTAAACCAAGAATTGCAAATACAGTAGTTATCCAAGCAGCAATAGCTCCTAAAGATACAAGAGTATCCATGTTTGCATGAAAATGAGTAACTGCTATTTTAGCTCCATTTAAAGTTTTTCTACCAGTAAAAAAAACTACAAATCCACCAAAAAATAATTCTATCCATTCAAAGTATGGGATTTTTACACCACTCATGTTAAAAATCATTAAAACCATCAATGGAATTGTGATATAAAGGGCTAATTTCATATTTTTAAAATCACTTTTAAACCTTTCTTCTAAAATATCAGAAGTTGGTATTTCTTTTGACATCTTATACCCAGCATTTTCTACTGCCTTTTTAAAATCTTCTTCATTAACACTATCATCAGATATTATAAAAGCTTTTTCAGTAGCTAAATTAACAGATACATACTTTACACCATTTATTTTCTTTAAATTCTTTTCAACTATTCTAACACAAGAAGCACAAGTCATCCCTTTTACTGCAAATGTAGAATTTTTTTCTTTCATGATTCACCTCCGATAATTTTTATCGTATTTAAAAATTTGATTATCATTAATTATATTAAAAATTATTTTTTATTATAAAGGTTTATTTATATATTCAATCACTTCTTCTAATTCTTTTATTTTTGTTTCAATTTCAGATGTATTATTTGAATATGCAGCATCTCTAACACAAGTTTCAAGATGTGTTTTTAATATTTGCGTATGAGCTTTTTTTAAAAGTGCTATTGTAGCCAATAATTGTTTTGAAATATCAATACAGTATCTTTCATCTTCAATCATTCTTATCGAAGCTTCAATTTGACCTTTTGCTGTTTTTAAAACATTTAAACTCTTTGAGTGTTTCATCTTTACCCCCTCCCATATACGGGTGCTTATCTATATAAATAATAACTCATATTTATTTCAAAAATAAATATAAAATGTTAAATTTAAATATTTTTATTTACAATTTTTCTTAATATTAGATTTACATAATTTTATTTTATAATTAACAAGATACTTGTACAATTACAAGTGATTGTATAATTTGGAAAGGAGATGATGGTATGACTAAGATTGAACAAGTTAGAAACAATTGGATAGAAATTCTAAAGTTATTAAATTCAGGTAAATCTTATGAAGAAATAGTGAAAATATTTGAAAATAAAAGTATTTATTTTGATACAAGATCATTAGAAAAAGTAAAAAAAGAATATGATAAACTTTATGAAAAGGAAGCAGAAAAGGAAAAAAAATTAAAAGAATATGAAAAACAAACAAATGAAGAATTAATGAAAAAAATAAAAAAATTAGAAAAAAAAATGATTGAATTTGAAGAAAAAACGAATAAAAAAATAATCGAAATAGAATATGAATTGGCACCAGAAGATAAAAAAGATACAAGTAGTAATGATTATTTAGAAAAAACATTTAAAAAACCTTATAGAGAATCTATTTTAAAAGAAAATGCAACTTTTAGAATCCCAAAAGAATGTCGTGATATATTAAAAAAATATTGTGGTAATGGTATTGGAAAAGAAAAAGAAAATGGAATTTTAAATATTTCAAGAAATGAATTTATTACGGGATTAATTTTAGAATTTGATAAAAACTTCAAAAAAAATACCTCAGAAAAGAAATCAAATTAACAATAAATTATTAATTAAGCAAAGTTTTTTTTACTTATATATGTTATTTTTGTTTTAAAATTAAATAACACACTCAACAAACGGAGGTGCAACCAAAATTAGTAACTCATTTATCGCCTGGGTAGGCTTGGAATGAGTGAAAGGTGCGGTTGCCGAAGGAATTAAAGCTTACCCACTTTAATTACCTGGTTGTATGGGAAATACTCATATGACTGTCGCATATGCGGAGAGCCGTTTGAAATATGTTTATAAAAAATATTTCAAAAAGTCTTCCGTATGGAAGACTTTTTCTTTATGGAGGGATAAAAATGAAAATTGGAATTGTTGGTGCAACTGGTGAAGTGGGTAGAACCATGGTCAAAGTTATTGAAGAAATGAATATTAATATAAAAGAATTACATTTATTTGCAAGTAAAAAATCTGCTGGTACCCACATAAAATTTAAAAAAAATGAAATAATAGTTGAAGAATTAACAGAAGATTCTATGAAAGAAAAGTACGATTATTTATTATTTTCTGCTGGTAGTGAAATATCTAAAAAATATGCTTTAATTGCTCAAAATCATGGGAATATCATAATAGATAATTCTTCTGCCTTTAGACAAGAAAAAAATATTCCTCTTGTAATACCAGAAATAAATTATCAAAAATTGAAAAATTATAAAGGAATAATAGCAAATCCAAACTGTTCTACTATTCAAATGTTGCTTGCATTAAATAAAATACACAAACAATTTCAAATTAAAGATATTTATGTAAGTACCTATCAGGCAGTTTCTGGAGCTGGGAAAAAAGGAATGAATGAACTTTTATTCCAACAAAATGGCTCAAAAGCTGTATCTCATTTTCCAACAATAATTTCAAACAATGTAATTCCTGTAATTGGAGATATTGAGGAAAATGGATTTACAACTGAAGAAATGAAAATGATAAATGAAACACAAAAAATATTTGAAGATAATTCAATAAATATATATCCAACTGCTGTTAGAGTTCCTGTTTTATATGGACATTCAGAAAGCATTCTATTTAAAACAAATAAAAAAACAACTTTAAATAAAGTAAAAGAATTACTTGAAAATTCTGAAAATATAATCTATACAGATGAACTCATTACGCCACTTAAAGTTGAGTCAAGTAATATGACATATGTATCAAGATTAAGAAAAATGAATGATTCATTTTTAATATGGGTTGTTGCAGATAATGTTAGAGTTGGTGCTGCTACAAACGCAGTTAGAATTTTATTAAAACATAAAGAGTTGAATAACATTGAATAAAATTATTCCATTTTCTTTAAATGAAATTAAAAAAATAAAACATGATACTCCTTTTTATATATACGATGAAAAAGGGATAATAAGTTCACTGAATGAATTAAAAAATTCTTTTAATTGGTGCAAATTTAAAGAGTTTTTTGCTGTTAAAGCAACTCCAACTCCATATATATTAAATTTGTTAAAAAAAAATGAGTGTGGAATGGATTGTAGCTCTTTAACAGAATTACTTTTAGCTCAATGTATTGATTCAAAAGATATAATGTTTACTTCAAATAATACACCTATGAAGGAATATCAAAAAGCAAAAGAATTAAATGCAATAATAAATTTTGATGATATAGATCACATAGATAAATTCAATAAAAAATTTGGAATGCCTAAAATCGCATCTATACGATATACACCAAACAATATTTATGGAAATAAAATAATAGGTTTTTCTGAAAATTCAAAGTTTGGAATGCCTCTTGAAAAACTATTAATTGGCTATCAAAAATTAAAAAATCTAAATGTAAAAATTTTTGGATTACACGGAATGCTTGTTTCTAATTCTCTTAATGAAATAGAAATAATAAAAAATATAGAACTTTTATTTAAAACAGCAAAAAAAATAAAAGATGAATTAAACATAAACTTGAAATTTATAGATATAGGTGGAGGTTTTGGTATTCCTTATAATCCTAAAGAAGAACCATTAAATTTATCTTTAATTTCAAAAGAATTAAAAAAGTTATACAAAGAGATATTAGAAAAAAATAATATATTTCCAGAAATATATTCAGAAAATGGCAGGTATGTAACAGGTCCACATGGATATTTAATAACTAAGGTTTTACATATAAAAAAAAGTTACAAAACTTATATTGGCGTTGATGCAAATATGGCAAACTTAATGCGTCCAGGAATGTATGGTGCTTATCATCATATAACAGTATTAAATAACTCAAAAAAATTAAAAAAATATGATGTAGTAGGTTCATTATGCGAAAACAATGATAAATTTGCAATTGATAGAGAGTTACCAGAAATAAATGAAGGTGATTACTTAGTAATACACGATGTTGGAGCTCATGGACATTCAATGGGATTTAACTATAATGGAAAATTAAGGTCTGCAGAATTTATTTATTCTAATAATGAATTTAAATTAATAAGAAGAGCTCAAACAATAGAAGAGTATTTTTCAACAATAAAAGGAGATGATATTTATGTTTAAAGGCGTTGGTACAGCTATAATAACTCCTTTTGATTCCGAATTAAATATTGATTATGTTTCATTAGAAAAATTAATTAATTTTCAATTAAAGTATGTTGATGCATTAATCGTTCTTGGAACAACAGGAGAAGCTCCAACAATAACAGAAAAAGAAAGAGAAAAACTAATTAATTTTGTAATTGAAAAAACTAATAAAAAAGTTCCAGTTATAATTGGAACTGGAAGTAATGATACCAAAAAAATTTTAAAATACAATAAAATTTCAGAAAAAGCTAATGCTGACGGACTTTTAATAGTAACTCCATATTATAATAAAACAACCCAATTTGGCTTAAAAGAAAATTATAAGTATATTTCAGAAAGAACTTCTCTTCCTATTATATTGTATAATGTTCCTTCAAGAACAGGTGTTAATATTTTACCAGATACAGCAATAGATATATTCAATAAAAATAAAAATGTAATTGGAATAAAAGAAGCTAGTGGAAATATTTCTCAAATAAATACATTAATTTCAAAAAAGCCGAATAATATGTTAGTTTACTCTGGAAATGATGATCAAGTAATTCCTATAATGTCTCTTGGTGGAGATGGCGTAATTTCTGTAATATCTAATATACTCCCAAAAATAATGAAAAATCTTACTACTTCTATTTTAAATAACGATTATATCACAGCAAAAGATATAAATAAAAAATATAATGAATTAATGAATAAATTGTTTATAGAAGTAAATCCAATACCAATAAAATATGCAGCATCAAAACTTAATTTGTGTAAAAATAAATTAAGGCTTCCTTTAGTTTCATTGAGTTCTGAAAATCAAAAAATATTAGATGAATTATTAAAGGAGATTAAAATATGAAATACGGATTAATAGGAATAAATGGAAGAATGGGAAGAGAAATACAAAACTTATTTGATGAAAATAATCATGAATTAGTTTTTTCATATGATAAAAATGGTGAATTCTTTAAAGAAAATCCAGATATTTTAATAGATTTTTCTCTTCCTAAGGTTTTTAATACAACTATAGAATATGTAAAAAAGTATAATACTCCATTAATAATCGGAACAACTGATTTAGATGAAAAAAGTTTTAATGTTTTAAAAGATATATCCAAAAAGGTACCTATAGTTCAAAGTTATAACTTTTCAATAGGAATACAAATCCTTTTGAAGTTAGCAAAATTAACTAATGACTTCTTACCTAATTCAGATATAGAAATAATAGAAACACATCATAGATTTAAAAAAGATAAACCATCTGGAACTGCTAAAATGATAAAAAATGAATTAAATAAAAACATAAATATTTCTTCATTAAGAATAGGTAATATACCAGGAGATCATAAAATAATATTTGGTACACTTGGTGAAACAATTGGAATATCTCACAGAGCACTTTCGAGAAGAGCTTTTGCAGAAGGTGTTTTAAAATCAGCATTATTTTTAAAGAAAGTTTCAAAATCAAAAATATATACTTTTTCAGAAGTAATGGAGGGAAAAATATGAATTCACAAGAAATAATAAACTATATAACAACTTCAAAAAAAGAAACACCAATAAAAGTTTATTTAAAAGGAAGTTTAAAAATTTTATTAAATAATGATAATTTTTTTGGCAATGAGTATTTTGGAACATTGTTTTGTACACTCAAAGAGTTTGAATTATTAAAAAGTAAAATTATAATAAAAAATTATAAAATTGAGATTGATAGAAGAAATTCTGCAATACCACTTTCAAATTTGGAAAAGTTTAATGCTAGAATAGAACCCGGAGCATTAATAAGAGAAAAAGTTGAAATAGGAGATAATGCTGTTATTATGATGGGAGCAGTATTAAATATAGGGGCAAAAATTGGTAAAAAAACTATGATAGATATGAACGCTGTAATTGGCGGAAGAGCAATTATTGGTGAAAACTGTCATATTGGAGCAGGTGCAGTTATTGCTGGAGTTATAGAACCCCCAAGTGCTAAGCCAGTAATAATTGGTAATAATGTATTAGTAGGTGCAAATGCAGTAGTTTTAGAGGGCGTTGAAATAGAAGATGATACTGTTGTAGCAGCAGGCGCAATTGTCACAACAAATGTAAAAAAAGGAACAGTTGTTGCTGGATCACCTGCAAGAGTAATTAAAAAAATTGATGAAACAACAAAAGAAAAAACTAAATTAATAGATGATCTAAGAAAATTGTAGGTGATATATGAATATAATAGTACAAAAATATGGTGGTTCCTCAGTTTCAGATAAAAATAAAATAATAAAAGTAGCTAAAAAAATAAAACAAAAAGTTAGTTTAGGATTTAAACTTATTGTTGTTGTATCAGCAATGGGAAAAACAACAGATAATCTTTTGAACCTTGCAAAAGAAATATCTAAAAATCCCAATCCACGTGAATTAGATATGTTATTAACTACAGGAGAACAAATGTCTGTATCGTTATTAACAATGGCACTTCATGAAATTAATATAAAAGCTAAATCTTTAAATAGTTTCCAAGCCGAAATAAATACATTAGGTAATCACAACAATGCAAAAATAAAAGATATAAAAAAAGATAAAATAATAAAATTTTTAAAAGAAAATGATGTTTTAGTTATAACAGGATTTCAAGGAATAAATCCCAATGGTGATTTAACAACACTTGGAAGAGGCGGATCTGACACATCAGCAGTTGCACTTGCTGCAGCTTTAAAATCAAATTGTGAAATATATAGTGACTATCCAATATACACAATAGATCCAAAATTATATAAAAATGCTAAAAAAATAAACAAAATAACTTATGATGAAATGCTTGAAATGGCAAGTTTGGGTTCAAATATACTTCATAGTAGAGCCGTTGAAATAGCTAAAAAGTTTAATGTAAAACTTTATTGTGCATCCACATTTTCTAATGAAGGAGGAACTTATGTGATTTCAAATACAATAGAAAATCCAGTTGTTACTGGAATGAGTTTGATGAAAAATCAAACTAGAGTAAATATTACAAACTTACCAGAAAATCATCCTTTATTACATGGAATATTTGAAAATTTATCTCAAAAATTTAATGTAGACATGATATCTTTGATAAGCATTGATAATAAAATAAATGTATCTTTAAGTATAATAGAAGAAGAAATGAAAGACTTTGATAAATACCTACAAAAAGCTCTTCAAAATATTGACAATAGTAAAGTGAGTTATGAACATGGATATGTAAAACTTTCTGTAGTAGGAATTGGTATGAAAACAGAAAAAGGAGTAGCTTCAAGATTTTTTAAGTCACTTCAAAATATTCCAATAAAATTAGTAACAACATCAGAAATAAAAATATCTTGTTTAATAGAAAAAGAAAATACCGCAAAAGCTATTGACTGTTTAGTAAAGGAGTTTGACTTATGAATCTAATAAAAATGTATAATAATTATAATTTTAAAGTAACAAAAGCTAAAGGTATTTATATTTATTCAAATGAAGAAAAATATATAGATACTTTTGCAGGAATAGGCGTTATGTCATTTGGTCACTCCTATGAACCTTTAAATAAAGTTCTAAAATTTAAAATAGATAAATACACACATCTTTCAAATTTTTTTATAGATAAAGATGCTGAATATGTAGCAAAAAAACTAATAAACTTTACTGAAACTGACGGAAAAGTTTTTTTTACAAATTCAGGTACAGAATCAACAGAAACCGCTTTAAAAGCTATTAAAAAAGTTTCATCTATTAAAAAAAATAAAATAATATACTTTAAAAATGGGTTTCATGGTAGAACAACAGGTGCATTATCAATAACTGGTTTTGATAAATTAAAAGATCAATTTTTACCGTTGTTTCAAAATACTATAGAATTAAAATTCAACGATGAAAAACAATTTGAAAATTATATAGAAAATAACTCTGAAAATGTTATTGCTGTTTATTTAGAAGGAGTTCAAGGTGCAGGCGGAGTTGTACCAATGACAAAAGAATTTGCTGAAACCATTAAAAATTATCATGAAAAACTTAAATTTATACTAGTTTGTGATGAAATACAAGCAGGACTTGGTAGAACAGGAAAAATCTTTTCTTATCAACATTATAACTTAAATCCTGATATTGTAACTGTTGCAAAATCACTTGGAGGCGGCTTACCTCTTGGTGCTGTACTCTTTTTAAATCAATTTCAAAACATATTAAAAAAGGGAGATCATGGATCTACTTTTGCTCCCAATCCCATATCTCTTGCTGGAGCTCATTTTATAGTTGATAATATAGAAAATATCTTAAGTGAAGTTTCAGAAAAAGGTCTTTATTTTATTGACAAATTAAAAAATATAAAATCAAATAATATTAAAGAAATTAGAGGAAAAGGATTAATGATAGGTATAGAATTAAAAAATGCTCAACCAAATTTAAGAAATAAAGCGCTTAAAAAAAATTTATTGATAAATATTTTAGCTGATAAAGTAATAAGATTATTACCATCATTTACTATATTTTATGAAGAAATAGATAAAATATGTAATATTTTGGAGGAAATATTATGAAATCACCAATTGAACTAAGACATTTACTACATCAAAACCCAGAAACATCATTTAATGAAGTTAAAACAACCAAACTTCTAATAGAATCCATAGAAGATTTAGCAAAAGAGTATAATATAAAATTAAATGTATTAACACCATTAAATACTGGTTTAATTGTTGTTTATAATCCATCATTTCAAAACTCATATACTTTATTTAGGGCAGATATAGATGCATTACCTATAAAAGAACAAACCAATTGTGATTTTTCATCTAAAAATGATAATATGCATGCATGTGGTCATGATGTACACATGTCTATTTTATATGGATTTATGAAATATATATTTGAAAATAAAATACAAAAAAACTTTATTTTTTTATTTCAACCTGGAGAAGAAGGTGGTGGAGGTGCCAAGTTAATCTTAGACAGTAAAGTATTAGAAAATTTTGATATAAAAAATGCCTATGCACTCCACGTAACAGACGAATATTCTATTGGAACTATTGCAACTACAAAAGGAGTTCTTTTTGCATCTGCCATGGAAATAGATATAGAGTTTTATGGAAAAGCTGCACACATAGCTTTTCCTCAAGATGGATTGGATTCTTTTAAGGCAGCAAGACTTTTTTTTAATGCGGTAGAATCACTTCCTAAAAATCCTATTGAACCCTTTGTTTTTGGTATAGGAAAAGTAAAAAGTGGTAATGTTAGAAATGTTATATCTGATTATACTAAACTAGAAGGAAGTATTAGAACATTAAGTATGAAAAAAGCTGAAAAATTTAAAAACAAATTAATAAAAATATTAAATGGAATAAAAGATATAACAAATGTAGATTTCAAAATAAGTATAGGATCTTTTTATAAAGAAGTAATAAATGATGATAATATGTACAATAAGCAAATTGATAAAATTAAAAATTTTAAAATAATAGATTGTGGATACAAAATGACAGGTGAAGATTTTGGTTTTATAGCGGAAAAATACCCTTCATTAATGTTTTGGCTTGGAACAGGCGGAAAAAAAGTAGGGCTTCATTCACCAAAATTTTTACCAAATGATGATGTAATAGAAATAGGAATTAATTTATTCAAAAACTTAATAAATGAATAGGTAGCATAAAAATTTTTATGCTACCATTTAATTTCATATTCCACTCCATCTTCTTTATTTATTATTTCTATGGTACCTCCATGTATTTCTATTATACGTTTAACTATTGAAAGTCCTATACCATTTTCACCATTTTTCCCTTTTTTAAATGGTTTAAATATTTCTTTTAAAGTATCTTCTTCTATTTTTTCTCCATCATTAAAAATTATTATTTTATTTTCAATAAATTTGATTTTTATCTTTGTATTTGCATATCTTAATTGATTATCTAAAATATTTTCAAAAACTATTTTTATTTGATTTTCATTTCCTTCTATAAAATAATCATGCAAATCTAAGTCAAAGTTTATTCCGCCTGGTTTATTCAAACTTTTAATAACATCAAAAATTATATTTTTTATATTTATTGTTGTTTTTTTATTTTCGTGTTTAGACAAATAATCTAATTTAGAAAAATAAAGTAAATCTTTTATTCTTCTTTCTAATCTTAATGTTTGTTCGTCTATTGTTTTTAATGAACTGATTAAATTACCTTCTGGAAATATTCCATCTTCAATAGACTGTAAATAACTTCTTATTATCATAACAGGTGTTTTTAATTCATGTGAAATAAATTGTAATGATTCTTGCTGACTTTTATCTTTTTTTATTAATTCTTTTCTCATTTTCTCAATAGTAATTGCAAGTTCTCCTATTTCATCATTTCTTACAACTTTTACTTCTTCATTCCAGTCATACCTAGAAATTTTATTTACACTATCCTTTAACTTAACTAATGGCAATGTAAGTTTTTTTGAAAATCTAATGGAAAAAAATATAGATCCCAAAAATGATCCAATTATTATTATAATTACTTTTAATAACAAATTATTTTCAATCTCTTTTTTATATGTATTCCACATAAATGAAGTTAAATAAATATTTTTATTTATTTTTCTTATTACAACAAACAAATCTTCATTTTCAAAAGTTATTATGTATTTTTTTATACTTTCTTTTTGTTCAAAAGCAATTTTTTTTATTTTATCTAATATATTTTTATCAACAGTTGGTCTTTCCATCATTTTAATTCTCAATTCATTTTTATCTTTTATATAAATTCCATGTTGAACAATTCTAATATCTTGAAGCGTTTGAGATAATTCCGGATTATTTAAATTATTCTTCATATCATTAATATCTTTTGTTAATACAAATTTTTGAGCATTTTCAATAGTTTTAAATGCTTCTTCTTTAAAATAATTTTTTAATGTATATATATATAAAAAAGAAGATATTATTGTAATAACAAGTATTATAGATATAAAGGTTATCCATATTTGAAAAGACAAATTATTTTTCTTCATTTTTTATCATCCTATATCCAAAACCATAAATAGTTTCAATATTTATTTTAGGTATTTTTTTTCTTATTCTTCTTATAGTATCATCTACAACTCTATCACTACCAAAATAATCATCTCCCCATACTTCATCTAATATTTGTTCTCTTGAAAATGCAAAATTATTTTCTGAGAGTAAAATCAATAAATCAAATTCTTTTGCAGTAAAATCTATTTCTTTTCCATTATAATAAACTGCTCTCTTTTTTTTATCAATTGTATACGGAAATAAATTTATTTTTTTATTTCCATAATTTCTTTCTAAAAGTTTTTTAACTCTTATTATTAACTCTCTTGGAAGAAAAGGTTTTGGTATATAATCATCACTTCCCATATCAAGTCCTATAACTCTATCTATTTGTGCATCTCTTGCAGATATAAAAATAACAGGTGTTTTTATATCATATTCCTTTATCTTTTTTATTAATTCAAATCCATCTATATCAGGAAGCATTATATCAAGTATCCATAAATCTGGTTTATCTTCTATCACTTCTAATGCAGTTTTTCCATTAAAAAAACTTTTAACTATCCAACCTTCATTTTTTAAATAAGAAGTCAAAACATTGTTTAATTTTTCTTCGTCATCAACAAGATATATTTTATAACTCATAAAAACACCTCCATCCATAATAATTATAAATCATTTTTTTAAATAAACAAAGAGCCTTTAGGCTCTTTGTTTATTTAAAAAATTTATTTAATTGATTTTAAAATTTCATCATATGCATTTTTAATATTAGTATTCATATCTTTTTCAAGAACAAGCATTTTATTTAATATGTTTTTAATCATATCTGAATCATCATACTTTATTGCAGTTATTAAATCATTTTGATATTCTCTCATTTTTTCAATGTTTCCATTATCAAACTTACTTCTAAAGTATTGAATTTTTCTTTGATCTTGTGAATACATTACTTTTTCTCTTAATTCTTGTATTTTTTCATCGCTTCTAATAGTATCAATTAATTTTTCTCTATCTATAAAAATTGTTTTCCATTCATTAGAAGTATCTGGTGTATATTTTTCAGCTAAAAGTTCTATAAATTCTTGATTCTTAATTTGTGCATCTTTATTACCAAAGTTCATTCTTTCACCGTTCATTCTTTTATTATTTCTTCTTCCTCTTTGTTGCATTTGCATATTCATTGGTTGATTATTCCAGTTTTGACCACCTTTTCTGCCATATACTCCATTTGGATTTGTTTGAGGTTGTTGATATCCATATCCATTAGCAAATGATGAAACTGAAAAAACTATCAATACTGCCACTAAAGTTATAATGCTTAAAATCTTTTTCATAGTATCGCCTCCTAATTTATGATTACACTAATAGTATAATAAACAAATGTCGTAAAATTATAATAAAATTATGTGAAATTGTGTGATAAAAAAATCAAAAAATGAGGCTTTCGCCTCATTTCTTCTGTTGCCAGTTTTCGTAACCATCTATTAATTCGGGAAGGTTCACAATTACAATTCCATTTAAATCTAACTTTAAATTTTTTTCAATAGTTGTTTTAGTTCCATCTTTTGTATATTCTACAATAATCTTATGATAAGGACCTTTTGCATAAAGAACCTTTCTTCTTCTACTTCTAACAACTGTACTTTTTCCATCTATTTTTACAGTTACTGATGGGTATGATGCATATTCAACATTATTTACAGTAATAGATTTATTGTCTAAATATACCTTATGTTCTTTACCATATATAAAAAGAAATATAGCAAAAATTATTATCACAACTATTAAAGTACTTTTTATTAAAAAACCTCTCAAAACTCTCACCTCATTATTCAGACGTGTGTCTAAATTGCATTCTTGAAGCTTCTTTTTCTTTGTGTCTTCTCCATTCATGAAGAACAAGAGAAATAGCTATTATTCCGTAAGATACAAAAACTCTGAAAAATTCTCCAAGTTGAGCTTGACCTATTAACTGTTTTCCAGCCATTGGTGATACTATAAACATAGTATGGAAAAGCATAATACCCAAGAAAACATTTGGAATTGTTGCTTTTGCTGCAGTTGCTCCACCTATTAATATGGCTGCTATTGCAAACATCCCTATTTGTTCATGACTATTATATGTATTCATGGTACCTATGTTTTGTAAAAATATTATTTGTCCGTATCCTGCAAGAACCGTAGATATAACTATTGATAAAATTCTTGTTCTTTCTACTTTTATACCTGCAGATCTTGCAACTTCCATATTTTGCCCTATAGCTCTCATATCTTGACCTAGCTTTGTTTTTCTAAACCAAATTATTATTAAACACATTATTCCTATAACTATAAAGGTTAGTACTGGAATAGTAATCGAACCTATTTTTATTTCAAGCATTCTATCCATTACCATTCTTATACCTTTTAAATCAATTGCATTTCTTATTCCATAACCTCTTGGTAAAACTATTTTATTGTTTGTCATAGGTATTACATTTCCCATTGTATATAAAACTATAAATTGATAAACACCATTTATAAAAAAACCAAGTATCATGGAAGTAATCATTTCTCTACCTTTTGCTCTATTTAACACAACACCACCAAGTATTCCAAGAAGTATTGAAAGTGGAGTTGACAAAATCATAGCAAGTAACATTCCATGCATACCAACAATTCCCCAGTCTGTCACAAATATTAATCCAATTTGACCTGCCATTGCTCCCAATACAATTCCAAAGTTCAATCCCATTCCAGCAATAATAGGGATTATTAAGGATAGAACTAAAAATGAATTCCTTGCTAATCTCGTTATAACTTGTTGTATTAAATAAGTTCCACTATATCTAGATGCTGGAACTGCAAAAAGTAACAAACCAACAAACAATACAGGAACTATATTTTTAGTTAAAAAACTCTTTATATTATTTTTTTCACTCATGCTTTACCCTTCTCCCTTCTTGTAAGAGCATAGAGTATCATACCATTAGATACTATTATTCTCATAACTTCTGACATATCTGTTTTTATAATATTGTTTATTACAGAAGGCGTCATTGTTAATATACCCTGAAACAAAAATGTTCCAATAATAACATTTGTTATTGTTGCCTTATGAACAGAAGCTCCACCTATTAATATAGCTGCTACCGCTGGAAAAGCCATATAAAATGGACCCATATAAAGTTGTATAAAACCAAAACTTTGTTCATATACTATAATTCCTATTGCACCAAGTATAGTAGAAAACATTACTGATTGAACTCTTACTTTATCTATATCAACTCCTGAAGCTTTTGCATATTCTGGATTAGATCCAACAGCTGACATAGCTGTTCCTGCTTTAGTTTTGAAAAATAGCCAAACTAAAAAGGCCATAAAAGCAAAAAACAACAGCATTCCAGTAGGAAAGATAAAAGTTTCACCTATTTTTATTTCTAAAAAATTATTTAAAGTATGAATCCAATATTTTTCAACACTTATTGTTGTTCTAAGTCCACTTCCGCCATAAGCCCAAACCATATCAGGACTTTTGTATGGAATTAAAAGCCAAACCATAGACATAAAAGCAACGGAAGAAAAACCTACATACGTTGCAATCATCATTTCTCCGCCCTTAACTTTATTTAAAAGTTTTCCATATCCATAGCCAAGTATTGCTGCTATTGGTATAGCTATTACTAAAGCTGTTAAAAATCCAGAAAAACCACCGATTTTTAATTCAATACTTGTAATTGCACCTAAAAGTCCTGCTATTATACCAAGTGGAAGTCCAAAGTTCAAACCAGTTCCAGCTTGTACCATTGGAACCATTGCAAGAACCAAAACTCCATTCATTCCAAATCTAATTATTGTATCACTTATTGAAGTACTGAGTTTTACACCAACAAATGGAGCTATTATGTAAAGAGAAAGCAAAAACAAGAATATTATTATTCTTGGCCATCCAGCTTTCTCAATAAAAGTGTTTATATTTGACTTCATTTTTCCACCTTCTCTAAATCTTTTTCACCAAGCATTAATTTTCCAAATTCCACTGAGTCAGTTTTTGCTGGCAATATTCCGGCTATTTTTCCTTCGCTAACTATAGCAATTCTATCGCTAACAGAACGCAATTCTTCGAGTTCTGAAGAAGATATAACTATTGTAGTTCCATACTTTTCATTGTATTCTTTTAAAGTATCTAAAACTATTTTTTTTGCTCCAACATCTATTCCACGTGTTGGTTCAGATACAAATAATAGTTCTGGTTCAGTTGTAAATGCCTTTGCCAAACAAACTTTTTGTTGATTCCCACCAGATAATTCTTTTGCTTTTTGTTTTTCACTAACACATCTTATTTCTAATTTTTCTATATATTTTTGAGCATTTTTAGATATAGCCTCATCATCTCTTAATCTTAATCCAAAAACTTTTGTCAAAAAATCATTTTTTACTTGAATTGCAGTAAAAGCAATGTTAAAATCTATTGGTTCGTCTAATAATAAACCAACTCCACGTCTATCTTCTGAAACAAAATTAATTCCCATAGATAAAGCAGACTTTGGATTATTTAACTCTATTTCTTTTTCTTTAAATTCAACCTTTCCACCTGCTGCATGTAGTCCCATTATTCCATTTGCAATACCAAGTTTTCCTTGACCAGCAAGTCCTCCAATTCCAAAAATTTCACCCTTTTTCACTTCAAAAGAAACATCTCTTACAGTTTCTCCAGGCATATCAACCCAAAGTTTTTCAACTTTTAATATTGTTTCATTAAATTTTTTATTTTCATCTCTCTCTTCAGCCTTTTCTAATTTTCTTCCTATCATCCATTCTGTAATTTCTTTTGCATTTGTTTTACTTGTTTCAACCTCTTGAATTAAGTTCCCATCCCTTAAAACAACAACTTTATCACAAACTTCAAGTATTTCAGCAAGTCTATGCGTTATAAATATTATTGCAATACCTTGCTTTGAAAGTTTTTTTATTGTTTTTAATAAAACCTTTGCTTCTGATTCTGTTAAAACAGCCGTTGGTTCATCAAGTACTAAAAGCTTTGTATTACTTCTTTCTATTTCACGAGCTATTTCTGTAAATTGTTTATGTCCAACTGGCATTTCACTAACTAACATATTAGGATCCAGAACAACTCCCAATTCTTTTATTGCTTTTTTAGCTCTTTCTATTATTTTTTCTCTATCTATTTGTTTAATTCTTTCACCAAATATATCTACAAGATAGCTCTTTTTTAATGACTCTCTATTAAAAACTATATTTTCTGTTGCAGTAAATCCAGGAATTAAAGAAAATTCTTGATGTACCATTCCAATACCTGCATCTAAAGCATCAAATGGGCTTTTAAAATTAACCTCTTTTCCATAAATTTTTACTTTTCCTCCATATCCTCCAGTTTCTCTTATAACATCCATACCAAAAATAATTTTCATCATAGTTGATTTTCCAGCTCCGTTTTCTCCAACGAGCCCAATTATTTCTCCCTCTTTAACTTCTAAATTTATATTTTTTAAAACTACATTTCCAAAAAAATCTTTTGAAACCCCTTCTAAGGTTAATAGTGTTTTTTTCTCTTTCATTACTTCACCTCGTACAAAAATGAAAGGGGGACAAGCCCCCTTGCCTATTATTTTATGTTAAAATATTTTTCTGGTACAGTTAACTTGGTCATTCCAAGGAAGCCTTTTCCAAATATGTAAGTATCTTGATAAATCATTAAAAAATTATCTCTTTCAACACCATCAGCATCAACATAATAATTACCATTCCAGTCTGCACCTGGTGTATATTTCTTAAATGCATCCATTATATCGTCTTTATTTAAAAGTTCAGCATCATGAGTTAAAACTCTTATTGCATATTCGCCAAGAGCTGCTGTTGTTGTATAACCAAAAGAATAAGCCCATGTTCCAAGTCTACCTGCTCCACCTCTTTTAACGACTTCATTTTCTACTTTTTTAAGTATTTTTGGCCAATTACCTTTTTCATCTTCTGTAAAAGTTATACCCAAAGCTCCTGGATAGCCCATTGTAGGAGATGGTAAATCTGCTTCTATAAAATAACCGCCAAGTTCTGCTACTTCCTTTATTAATGGTTCTGTATGTGCATCATTTGTACAGAAAAATGCTGTGTCTTTTCCATATTCTTTAAGCCATGCAGGAACTTTTTCTAAGATAAACTGTTGTGCTCCAGCAATACCTATATCGCTTACAGGATCTGGTGAACCCATGTTTATAAATTCTAAACCAAGATCTTTTGCTGCTTCTGCCATAATATCTCTTCTTCTTGACAATAATTCATAGCTCATATGTCTTGGGAAAGATATGTGCATGAATTTTTTTGCGCCAAGCATTTGTGCTGCTTTAATTATTAAGTATCCTCTTGCAACATTATCTGGATTGATTGCAAGATCTGCAACATCAGAAATCATAACAGGATCTTCTGCAGGTGCTCCACAGAAAAGTAATATTTCAGGTCTTTTTTCTCTTATTCTTCTAAAAGCTTCAACTGTTCCTGGTACTGCTTGATTAACAATTATAGCTTTGATCTTTGGATCGTCTGCAAGACCAACTATTTGAGAAATAGTTGTTTCCATTTCTTGCATAAAGTTGTCTGGATATGTAACGTGTTGAATTAATCCACCATGTGCAACATCTCCATACTCTTTTATGAGAGCTTCTGCTCCTCTTAAATCATCTTCAGACTGTGAAACTGTTCCAGTAACAACACCTATATGAAAAGGAAATGCTGAAAAACTAACTAGAGCAGCAAAAACAACAAATAACACAAGTAATACTTTTTTCATAAACCTTCCCCCTTTATTAAGTTGTGTAACCTAATTACATTGAAATTATAACTTACTTAAAATCGTCATTAACTTTAAAGTAACTTTATTTACTTAAAAGTAACTTTAAAACTTTGGAATAAGAAATTAATAAATTCACAACACTTTATTAGAAATTAATCTTTTTATTAATTTTATTATAACATATTCTTTTTTTATTTTTACATTTTAACATTTATTTTATTACAAAATTTGTTTTTTAAATAAAAAAATAGTAATGGATATTATCCATTACTATTTTTTGTATAATTGTAATTAAAATTTAAATTTTTTAACTTCATTTACAAGGTTCTTAGAAAGTATTGAAAGTTCATCTGCATTTGTCGTTATGTTTTGTGTTCCTTCTGATACATTGTTTATTGCTTCGCTTGCATCTGATACTTGATCACTTATCTCTGATACTATTCTTGCCACATTGTCCATTGCTGAACTCATCTCTTCAGCTGATGCACTTTGCTGTTCTGAACTTGCTGTTAGATTTTGTATTCCACTGTTCATTCCATCTACTCTTTCTTTTATTACTTCGAACTTTTCTATTAATCCTTTCATTGCTCCATCTATCTCTTTATTTATATTTACTATCTTTTCTGTTGCTCCTGCTGTTGTTTCTGTTCCTGTTTTTATTTCTCCTAAAATTACTGCTATCTTTTCTGTTGCATTCTTTGATTCTTCGGCTAACTTTCTTATTTCTTCGGCTACTACTGCAAACCCTTTTCCTGCTTCTCCTGCTCTTGCTGCTTCTATTGCTGCATTTAATGCCAATAAGTTTGTTTGTTCTGTTATACTGTTTATTGTATCTACTATGTTCTCTACGTTTGCTGCATTTTCCGAGAGCTTATTTACTTCTTTGTTCGTTTGATCTGATTGCGTTAATGCTTCATTTATTATCCTTTGTACATCACTTATTAATCCTGATCCTTCATTTGCCGCTAATGATGATTCTTCCGCTGCTTCACTCAACTCTTGTGCTGAACGCGATATTGCTTGTGCACTTGCTGCTACTTCTTGTACCCCTGAACTTACCTCTTCTACATTTGCTGCTACATTTTCTGCATTGTCTTTTACTGAACTCATTTGTGCTGTTAATTCTTCGGCTGTTGCACTCAATTCTTCTGATACACCAGAAAGATCTGATGCTGCTATATCATTTTTATTTCCAGCTTCATCTATATTTTTTATTATTCCTCTTAAATTATTACTCATATCATGTAAACTATGAGCCATATCTCCTATTTCATCTTTAGAATTTGCTTTAAACTCTACTAACAAATTACCTTTTCCAAATTCTACTATTTTTTCTGATAATTTTTTCAAAGGAACCGACATAAACTTATTTGCAAAATAAATTCCAAATATTAGAACAAGAACAATTATAATAATAGATATGATTAAAGAAGTATAAAAGTGCTTCATAGGAGAAGCTAAAACTTCTTTTTGATCTACTACCGTATAAAATATCCATCCTGTATCTTTATCTTTTTTATAATAAGCAAGCTTTTTTACTTTATCGTATGTATATTCTATTTTCCCTTCCTCATTAACTGCTTTTTTAAATAAATCATCATTTGAAATATCTACTCCTAATTTTTCAGGATCAACATGAAATAAAGTTATTCCCTTTCCATTTAAAACAAATGAATAAGCTGTTTTATATGGTAAATCCGGTTTCATTAATTTAACAAATTCATTCATTTTTAAATCTAATCCAAATACACCTATTAATTTTCCATTTTTTAAAACTGTTTTTGCAATAGTCATTGTAACTTCTCCTGTACTGGCATCTGCATATGGATCAGTTACAACCGCCTTACCACTATTTTCAACTGCAAGAGTATACCATGGCCTTGCTCTTGGATCGTATGTTGATGGTATTTCCCAATAAGGCTCTATTATGTAAACACCATCTTCGAGTCCTATATATGCATAATTTAAGTTTGTATAAGCATCCGTTATTTTTTTAAATATTGTATCTGCTAACTCTCTTTCATTATTTTTATTTTCAAGTGCATTTATTAAAACAGGACTTTCAGTTATATAATTTTCAAATAAACACATATTTCCAACAAAATTTTGAAAATATGTATATACATTTTCTGTATAGAGGTGTAAATCCTTGTCAACATCATTTTTTGTAGTTCCAAAAGATTTCAAATCAAGGTTTATAACATAAATAACAAAAGGTAAAATAACCATAAGTATCATTAATGCGTTTTTCCATTTTAACTTCATACTATCACCCCTTTTTAAAAATTTATTTTTTATTAATATAATTATAACACAAGTAAAGATAAAAAAAAAGTAAAATCAAAGATTTTACTTTTTTCCAAGCCCAGTTATATTCTGTATATCAATTTTTTCAATGACCTCTTCTTCTGTTAAATTAAAAGTTTTAGAAACTTCTTTGATTATATCTTTTAATACATAATCATTGCTTTTTATTATTTTAGATAATTCATCATGCCCAAACTCCTCTATCAATGGAGTTAATAACGATGTCGATTTTTCTAAATTTTCTCTACACTTCTTTTCATTAACCTTTATTAATTTTATGTATTTTGTTAATGATTCTAAAGAGTTAATTAAATACTTAAAACTTTTTAAAGTATGATGAACTATAGTTGGAGATAAATGATTCAATTCTAAAGTTCCATTTGCTGTACAATTTGTTATCATAGAATCGTGTGCAAAAACAGAATAACAAAGTTGTATAACATATTCAGGTATAACAGGATTTATCTTCCCAGGCATTATAGAACTTCCACCTTGAATCTTTGGTAAAATAATTTCTCCAATCGATGTATTTGGTCCACTTCCTAAGAGTCTTATATCATTTGAAATCTTTAATAAATTTACAGAAAGAGCTTTTAATAAACCATGAACTTCTACAAAAACATCTAAATTTTGTGTGTTGTCTATTAAATTTTCTGCTTTAGCAATTTTTACACCAGATACTTTTTTTAATTCATCCACTATTTTTAAAATATAATCTCTTGGTGCACCAACTCCATTTCCAACGGCTGTTCCACCTAAGTTTATACTTCTTACTCTTTCTTCTACTTTATAAAGTCTCCACCTATCTCTTGAAAGAGCATCAGCCCATGCTCCAAATGTTTGGCCAAATAAAATTGGCACTGCATCCATTAATTGAGTTCTTGCAATTTTTTTTACACTATAATACTCTTTTTCTTTTTTCTGTATTTCATTTTGAAGTAATATAACCTTTTCTACTAAAGTTTGTAAATTTTTTATCACTGCCATTTTTCCTGCAGTAACAAACGTATCATTCGTCGATTGATGCATATTTACATCTTGTAATGGATCTACAATGTATTCACCAAGTTTTCCACCTAAAAGTTCTGTTGCTCTATTTGCTATAACTTCATTTACATTCATATTGACTGAAGTTCCAGCTCCACCAGACAAAGGATCTACAATTATATATTCATACAAAAATTTTTCATCACATGCTTTTTTTATTGCTTTACTTTTTTCATTTGAAAGATATCCAAGTTTATTATTCAATGTAGTACATGCTTTTTTTATTTGAAAATATGATTCTATAAAGTATTCATCAAATGTTTCATTTGTTCTTGGAAAGTTTTCAGTAGCTCTGATTGTATGAATACCATAATAAGTATCTTCTATTTCTTTTTTTCCTAAAAAATCTTCTTCAATCCTCATAGCACACCTCATTAAAAGGTTCTAATGCTCTTTCGAGTACACCATGCAAGTAAGAAATTAATACACCATAATTAACTATTGGAATACCTAATCTTGTTACTGTTTTTATTCTTCTGAGCATCATTTTTCTTGTGAGTGTACATCCACCACAGTGAATTACTAACTTAGCATTTTCAAGTTCTTCTGGATCTGGAAATTCTTTTCCAGATATGAATTTAAAGTTCAAAGACTTACCAGTATGATTTGTAAGCCATCTTGGAATTTTAACAGTTCCTATATCTTCAGTTAATGGCCTGTGTGAACACCCTTCCATGATAATAACCGTATCATTATCTTCAAGTCTTTCCACTACTTTTACACCTTTTACTAAGGTTTGTAAATCTCCTTTATGCCTCGCCTCAAGAACTGAAAAAGTTGTTAAAGGAACTTCTTCTGGTACATCTGAAGCAACTTTCATAACAGCTTGTGAATCTGTTACTACTAATTTGGGAAGTTCTTTGAATTTATCGAGTGTATATCTCAATTCTCTTTCTTTAGTTGCAACTGCAATGGCTTCTTTGTCTAATGTTTCTCTTATTGCAACAATTTGAGGCATTATTAATCTTCCTTTTGGTGCTCCTAAATCTATTGGTATAACCATAACAACAACATCTCCACCATCTATATTATCTGGCAAAAGAGATATTTCTTTTTCTTCTGGTATTAAGTTTACAATTTCTTTTTTAAATTCATCTATATTTATTTTATTTTTTGCAGAAAATCCCATTACTTTCACATCATAGTTGTTTTTATAATATTCAACTATATCTTCTTTATCTTCATCAATTTTATTGACTGCAATTAAATAAGGAATATTCATATCTTCAAATTGTTTCATAATAAAAAATTCATGCTCATTTGGTAAATCATCAACAATTAAAACTGCTACATCTGCTTTATAAAATGCTTTTTTTGCCCTTTTAATTCTCATTTCTCCAAGTAATCCTTCATCATCAATACCTGGTGTATCTATAAATGTAACTGGTCCAATTGGTTGCAATTCAAAAGCTTTATAAACCGGATCAGTTGTAGTTCCCGGATGATCAGAAACTATCGATATATCTTGATTCATTATAGCATTGACCGTTGAAGACTTTCCTACATTTCTTTTTCCTGCAATAACTACGTAATTTCTATATCCACCAAACCCCATAATCTCAGCTCCTAATTACTTTTTATAATTGCTTTTTCTGTTATCGGTGATAATTTAAAACCTAAATTCTTTATTTTACTTATAGTTTCAAAAAATTCTACTTTTCTTTTATTATCATAAATATTATAATTTTTTCTATATATATCTGGTGTAATATTAACCATTATTACATTACATCCAGCTTCAAAAGCTTTAAATTGAAGTTCTTCTGATATCGTTCCAAGAGCAGTTGTAGTTGGCAATTGAACTCTTGGTATTGCAAATCTGGTTGCTGCATAAGCATTTAAAGTTATGTCAGCGCTCCCAATTTTATAATTTTCTAATGGAGTATTTTTAGATGGAATCAATGGTCCTATCCCAATCATTTTTATTTTTTCATCTCTCATAAATATTATGTCATCTGCTATATCTTCAATCGTTTGTTTTGGTAATCCAATTATATTTCCAGATCCAGCAACATATCCCAATATATTCATATACCTCAATAAATTTATTCTATTTTCATAATCTTTATCTGGATGAACTTCATCAAAAATTTTTTTGTTTATTGCTTCATGTTTTAAAAGTGATCTTATTGCACCAGCTCTTTTGAATTTTCTATAAGATTCTAGCGGTCTTTCTCCTATTGATATGGATACAGGTAACTTTGTTTCTTTTTTTATTTGTTTTATTATACTTATCATCATATCATCAGTGAAGAATAAATCTTCACCACCTTGAAGAATTATTGTATCAAGACCCCATTTAGCTGCATTTTTTGATGTTTCAATAATTTCTTCAATAGACATTCTATATCTATTTATATTTTTATTTTCTCTTCTTATTCCACAATACGTACAGTTTTTTTTACAATAATTAGTAAATTCAATTACTCCTTTTACACTTATATATCCAGATGTATATTTATTTTTTATTATTTCTGAAGCTTGAAAGATTATTTCTCTTTCTCTTACTTCTTTTAAATTTAATATGTATATTATATCTTCTTTTTCTATTGTTTCATTTTTAGAAAAATTATCTAAAATGCATTTTATTTTTTTATTTGCATTTTCATATATTTTTGAAAACATATTTTCTCCTTTACAAGTCTTTTATTTTTTATATAAGACTTTTTACCATTCATTCATTATTGTTTTACACAGTTCTTCACTTGCTTCAACAAAAACAATATACTTTTCATCTTCATAAACCTTAGTTGGAGAAAGATTGAATCCATCACCTTTTCCATAGATATAACTAACTCTTTTTTTGATCTTCTCAGTCAAATAAGCTTTGACTGAGAAGGTATCATAAATATAATCTATTTTATTTTTCAAATCATCAAAAGTATACATCTCTAACTCCATCTTTCACCATATCTATATATTTTAAAAGTTGCTGTTTCATTTCAGATTCAGGCATTGCGTCTAATTCTCTTTGAATTTGTATTTCACAAGATTTTTTCGTTTCAGGAGAAGCATAATCAACAACATATTCCATTAAAGTAGTTACTGCATTTGGAGTACAAAATCTTTTAACGAATCCTGGAACAGAAAATTCCATAAAGTGTTCTCCAGTTCTTCCAAGTCTATAACATCCTGTACAAAAAGATGGAATAAATCCATGATCTGTTAATTCTTTTATTACTTCATCTAAACTTCTTTGATCACCTAATACAAATTGACTTTTTTTATAATTTTCCAAGTCATCATGAGAATAAGAACCTATTCCTATACTTGAACCAGCATCTATTTGTGATACACCAAATTTTATTACTTCATTTCTTATTTCAAGTGGTTCTCTTGCTGTTAATATCAAACCTGTATAAGGAACTGCAAGCCTTATTATTGCAACTAATTTTTTAAAATCTTCATCAGAAACAAGATGAGGTGGTCTTTCTGCTATTGGTGTATTTATAGCGGGTTCCAATCTTGGGAATGAAATTGTATGCGGACCAAAACCAAATGTATTTTCAAAATGAATTGTATGATACAAAAGCCCCATAACTTCAAATTTCCAATCATAAAGTCCAAACAATGCACCAATTCCAACATCATCAATACCAGCCTTTATTGCTCTATCGAGTCCATACAATCTCCAATTAAAACTTGATTTTGGACCTCTTGGATGAACTTTTTTGTATGTTTCAAGATGATATGTTTCTTGAAAAATTTGATAAGTTCCTATTCCTGCATCTTTTACAGTTTTAAATTCTTCTATATTTAAAGGAGCTGCATTTATATTTACTCTTCTTATTTCTCCTCTATCTTTTTTTACTGTATAAACTTTTTCTACTGTCTTTGCAATAAAATTTGCATCATATTTAGGATGTTCTCCATAAACCATTATTAATCTTTTGTGTCCTTTATCAACTAATGATTCTACTTCTTTTTCTAATGTTTCCATTGTTAAAGAATTTCTGTATATTTCTGAATTTGATGTTCTAAAACCACAATATTGGCAATCATTTATACATTCGTTTCCAACATAAAGAGGAGCAAAAAGAACTATTCTATTTCCATATATTTTTTCTTTTAAAGTCCTTGCTCCTTCAAAAATTTCTTCTAAAAGATCTTCATCTTTTACATTTAAAAGAGTAGCAACTTCAACAGGTTCAAGACGATTTTTATTTAAAGATTTTTGAATTATTTCTCTAACATATTTTTTATCTGGTTCTTTTGTGTTTTCTAACAAATCAAGTATTTCATCATTTGGTATAAATGATTCTAATTTTTCAGCTTCTTCTATTTCTTTTGCATAAAACATATTTTTTCCTCCTAAATTTTTAATGTGTGTGATTTTACTTTTACACCATTTAACTGACCTAATTTACCATTCAATGCTCCAATTTCATCTGTTGTACCTTCAAAAATAATAAAAATTATTGCAACATTTTTTTCAGTCATTGGATATCCAACTCTAAGATTTATCTTTTCTCTAAAATTGTGAAGAATTTCGTTAACCTGTAAATAAGAATTTTTTCTATCCGTTATTGCTATGGAAATCATGGCAACTTTATTTTCCAATAAAAAACACCCCTTTTCTCATACACTGAGAAAAGGGGTAGATTACCCGTAATTTTACCCCTTCCCTCAATGTTAGATTTTCATCCTTCATCTTAGGAAGATATTAACTTGTTATTTTTTTAACATCACTCATATAATAGCACTACTACTTTAAAAAAATATTTCATTTTTTTTAAAATCAAACGATTAAAAACTAACTAAAAATTATACTTATCAATAACGGAACAGTAATTGACAATACAACACCTTGTCCAAAAGCTACCAATGTATTTTTTTTATTTGTATTTTTTGAAATTATTCCCAAAAGAGTATCCATACTTGTTGCACCACCTATTGAAATTGCACCAAGTTCTGAAAACTTTGAAACTATGGGAATCAAAAGAATGCCCAAAACTTCTCTTATTACATTTGATGTAAAAGAAATAGCTCCAAGAACTGGAGAATACATACCACTAATCATAACTCCAGACAATGAATACCATCCTAATCCGGAAGCTGCACCAATTGCTTCTTTAACTGTTAAAGAAGTAAAAAAAGCAACAAATCCACTAAAGGTTAATGTCCCTAAAATAGTTAGTATAGATTGAATAAGTATAGTCTTGATACTAGCTTTTATTTTTTGAAGTATATTTTCTTCAAGTCCTATATCAACACCAACAGTAAAAACCAATATCATTAATAATACAGTAATTAAATTTCCAGAAATACTAAAACCAGAAAAAAGTCCAAATAAAATTCCTAAAATAACAGCAGATAAAAGTAAAATCATTTTTTATCACTTCTTGCTTTCTCATATATCATAGTAAATAAAATACTACCTATAATAGAAAATATAGCTATAAAAAAAGCTAATAGACCTATTTTAGGAAGTTGAGATATTAATGATTTATTTGCACCTATATCCATTCCCATAAAAAATAAAAGCAAAACAGTAATATATGTTACTGGTTTATATTTTTTTAAAAACCTTAACTTACCTTTTATACCTAATGTTAATCCTGCTATAAAAGAAAAAAGAATTAAATATAACATATTATCACCTTCAAAAAATGAGAGATGAAAATCTAATCTCTCATTTTAATTTAAGTCCATTTTTTCCTTCTTGAAAAAATTTATCTAAAAATAAATGTAGTATATCTCCAAATAAAAAACTAATAGAATAATATACTTTTGCAAAAGACCTATAATTTAAAAAGTATATTAATATACTCCAAAATATGGCCATAAAAATAGAATGCCAAATACCTCTATGTTTTGTTGTCTTATTAAAAATATATCCAATTACTATTCCAAATACAATTGATAAAATTAATATTAAAGTACTTTCAAATAAAAATGGAAGTTTAATGTACTTTAAAAAAAACATTTTATTATCAAACGCATAATAAACAGAAAAAATTAAAAGCAATATTCTAAAAACCTTATTTATTAAAGCGTTTTGATGATCAACATCAGGAAAATCACTACCAAGTATAAACAAAGAAAAACCTAAAGTTATTTGAATTGCATTAAAATGAAAATAATATCCTGTAATGACTTTTCCTAAGTACAAAAATAACAAATAAAATACTGGAAAAGTTATTACTCCGCTCGAAATGTGTGTTTTGAAATTAGGCATTGTTTCTTTTTTCTTGTTCTTTTTTTTCTTGTTCTCTTGAAGTTATTTCAAAAGTCAATGCCTTTAATGAAATTACAAAATCAACATCTTCTATTGATACATTTTCAGGAGCTGATAAAGGAACTGGACAAAAATTCAATATTCCTTTTATTCCATTATCTATAACTTTGTCTGCTACATCTTGTGCAACATTTGCAGGAACAGTTAATATTGCTATTTCTATATCTTTTTCCTTAATTTCTTTTGAAAATTCAGAAAATCTTTTTATAGTTACACCAGGAAGTATTACATTGCCAATTTTCTTTTCATCAATATCAAATGCAGAAACCACTTTAAATCCATTTGCTTCTAATCCTGAATAATTTGCTATTGCAAAACCAAGATTTCCAGATCCAACTATTGCTACATTCCATAACTTTTCTAAACCCAATATTTCTCTTAACTTAAACGAAAGTTTTTCTATATCATAACCTACTCCTCTTTTACCAAATTCCCCAAAATATGATAAATCTTTTCTAACTTGAGAAGCTTTTATACTAAGCCTTTCTGCAATTTCTTTAGACGAAGTTTTTTCAATTCCATCATTACTTAACTTTGTTATACATCTAAAATATACAGCAAGTCTTTTTACTGTCGGTTTAGGTATTTTGCTTCTTTTTAGCATTATTTATCCCCCTTTATAACTATGCTAACAAGCTTTTTAGGAACATAAATTACCTTTACAATATTTTTACCTTCTATAAATTTTTTTACTCTCTCATCATTTAAAGCAATTTCTTTTACTTTATCTTCTTTTTCATCTGGAGAAATCATTATTGTGTTTCTTACCTTTCCATTTACTTGAACTATTATCTTTAATTCATCAACTTCTAATGCTTTTTTATCAACCTTAGGCCACTCTGCTTTTAAAATTGTTTCATTGTTTCCCATTAAACTCCAAAGTTCTTCTGATAAATGAGGAGCTATAGGTGAAATCATTATTGCAAAATCTCTTCCAACTTCTTTTAAAAGTTTCAAATTCCAAGATTCTTCTTTTACATTTTTTAAATAATGTGAAAGTTCATTTGTTATTTCCATCATACCACTAATTGCTGTATTAAATTGAAAACTTCCTTCTATATCTCTAGTTATTTTTTCTATCATTTGATGTAATTTTCTTCTTAGATTTTTTTCTTCTTTTGTTTTTACTTCTACTGTATTTAATTCAATATCTCTTATCTTTTCAATGAATTTAACATAATTATTCCATACTCTATTTAAAAATCTGTATATTCCATCTATACCGCTATCATTCCATTCAGCATCTTTTTCAGGTGGACCTATAAACAGTATATAAGTTCTAAGTGCATCTGTGCCATATTTTTTTATTATGTCTTCTGGAGAAACCACATTTCCTTTTGATTTTGACATTTTTGCGCCATCTTTGTAAATCATTCCTTGAGTAAATAATTTAGTAAATGGTTCATCAAAATCTATTAATTCCATATCGTTCAAAACTTTTGTTATAAATCTAGAATATAGCAAATGAAGAATCGCATGCTCTACTCCACCAATATATTGATCAACAGGAAGCCAATTATTTACATCTTTTTTGTCAAAAATTTTATCTGTCATCTTTGGATTTATATACCTTAAATAATACCAAGATGAATCAACAAAGGTATCCATTGTGTCAACTTCACGTTTTGCCTTTCCACCACAAACTGGACAAGTTGTTTCAACAAATTCTTTGTTCCCTACCAAAGGACTTTTTCCAGTTTCATCAAATTCAACATTTTTTGGAAGTTTTACTGGTAAATCTTTTTCAGGTACTGGTACAGCTCCACACTTTTCACAGTATACAATTGGAATAGGTGCTCCCCAATATCTTTGTCTTGAAATTAACCAATCTCTCAATTTATATTGAGTTGTCATTTTTCCAATTTTTTCTTCTTCTAACCATTTTGCAATTTCTTTTAATGCCTCTTTATTTTTCATTCCATTGAACTTTCCTGAATTCAACATTATTCCTTCAGCAACATGTGCTTCAGTCATTTCTTTCGCATTCAAATCTTTTCCTTCTGGCAAAATAACAACTCTTATTGGTAAATCAAACTCTTTTGCAAATTCAAAATCCCTTTGATCATGGGCAGGAACAGCCATAATAGCTCCTGTACCATATTCAAACAAAATATAGTTTGCAACGTATATTGGAATCTTTTCACCATTCACTGGATTTATTGCATAGCTTCCAGTGAATACTCCGTCTTTTTTTGCACCTTCAGCTATTCTTTTAAATTTATCTTGTTGTGAAAGTCTATTCATAAAATTTTTAACTTCTTCTTTTTGTTCTTTTGTTGTCAAAGTTTCAACAAGTGGTGATTCTGGAGCAAGCGCCATAAAAGTAACACCAAATAATGTATCTGGTCTTGTTGTAAATACTTTAAAAGTTTCATTTGAATTTTCTATTTTAAATTCAACTTCTGCTCCATAGCTCTTTCCTATCCAGTTTTTTTGCATAGTTTTTACATTTTCAGGCCATCCATCTAATTTTTCTATTCCTTGTAATAATTTTTCAGCATAATCTGTAATTTTAAAGTACCATTGTTCAAGTTGTTTCATTTCAACTTCTGTTCCACATCTTTCACATTTTCCTGAAACTACTTGTTCATTAGCAAGAACTGTATTACAACTTGGACACCAATTAACAGCTGCTTTTTTCTTATAAGCAAGACCTTTTTCATAAAATTTTACAAATAACCATTGTGTCCATTTATAATAATCTTCTGAACAAGTCATAATTTCTCTATCCCAATCATAACTTATTCCTAAGTTTTTTATTTGATTTCTTATAATATCTATATTTTTATAAGTCCATGTTTCTGGATGAATATTTCCATTTTTTATTGCAGCATTTTCTGCAGGTAATCCAAATGAATCATATCCAAAAGGATGTAAAACATTAAAACCTTTCATTCTTTTGTATCTTGCAATAACATCCCCTATAACATAATTTTTTACATGTCCAACATGCAATGTTCCAGATGGATACGGAAACATTATTAAGTTATAAAACTTTTCTTTTTCTGAATATTGTGGTGTTTTAAAAATCCCTTCATCTTCCCATTTTTTTCTCCATTTTTGTTCAAATGAACCGGGGTTGTATTCTTTTTCCATGCTTTTCCCTCCAGTCATAAATTCTTATTGTTAATTATAACACATTATCCTTAAAAAATATCAAAAAAAATTTTCACTTCATCACAAAGATTATACATTAAGAAACTTCTTTTTTCAAGAGTAAAAAAATAAGGGCTATGCCCTTATTTTCCTGTTATTGTTGGTATGTAAAGATTTAAAGCTTTTGTTATATTTTCAATTTTTTCTTCAGGATGCTTTTTGATTCTAGATTGTCCAGGTTCTTGAATCAAAAAGTATACTTTATCCATATTACCTGTTTTAAACGAAGAACAATAATCTATCGTATAAGTATACTTTGTATTTATTGATGGTGACTTAAAAAAATAAAATTTTTCTGGATTTAATCCTGGATTTAAATTTCCTTGAAAAATATATTTACCTTCAGGATTTTTAAATGCACACCAAACATTTTCAGAACCAATTATATATATTTGTAAGTATCCCGTTCTTGAATTGCTTTGAAAATCAGTTAAAATTTTGTCTAAATCATCCATATTTTTTTTCAAAAAATTATTTGAAATTATATATTTTTCAACTATTCCATTTGGTTCAAAGTATACTTTTAAATCATTTAATTCTTTATTTACATCTGATAATTTCGAATTAGTAATTTCACTCAATCTATTCATTTGTTTTTCCATAGATCTTTTAAAATTTAACATTCTTATTTCAGTTCCAATTGCAAGTAAAATAGCAACTATAGCAATTGTAAATAAAATAATTTTAGATTTCATTTTCCACCTCCAAAAAAAGTTTGTACTTTATAATAAACACTTTCTTTTTTTGATAAAATTTTTTTTAATTTTTGAATAGTATTGTCTATCTTTTTATTTTTTATTTTAAGTTTTTTAGAAATTTCAGAGTAACTATAACCTTTTCTCCAAAGATTTATCATTTCTTTTTCATCATCTTTTAGAGTTTCAATACTCGAATCAATTATATACGATACAAGTATATTTTTAAATTCATCTTCACCTGTTTCAAAAAAACTTTCTCCATTTTCAGATGAATCATCAAGTGTATTATCTATATCGATAGCTTCTGTTAAAACCTTATTTTTTTGTCTATTCAAATAAGTAATAAAAGACTTTATTTCAGAAGAAATATTTAGATATGCAAATGTAGAAAACTTTGTATTAGAAGTTTCTTTATAATTATAAACTGCTTGTATTAATCCAACAAATCCAACTTGAACAAAATCTTCAAAGTCTGCCCAAGTTCCATAATATTTTGCAGAAACAGATTTAGCCATAGGTTCAAATTTCTCAAGTATCATTCCCATGGCTTCATTATCTCCTATTTGTGCATATTTTATTAGTTTATATATATTCATTCTTCGTAACATATATATATTTCTTTTCATTTTTTACAGATAAACATTAAATGTTCGGCATTGTTTATGTGATTTTTATCATTCATAAAAACTTTTTCAAGTTCATAGATTTCATATGAATATTTATACATTTCCACATCATTTTCAAATGGAAAAACCATTATCCCTTTTAATTCTACTTCATTAAAAAAAGCATTCAATGTAGATTCTAATTCATTAACTGTATAGAGTTTTGAGTCAAAAGACATTTTTTGAGAAAGTCCTATTTGTACACTTTTTTCTCTTTTCATTTTTTTCATAAGATTAAATTCCTTTTGAATAAAAGCATCTTGAATGAATCTTGTCAAATTATCAACAGTTCCAATAAAAAGTCCATCTTTATTTAAATGTTTTCTAACCTCTTCAATTCCTTTTAAAGGATCTTTTGCATAACTCAAAATATCTCCTATTGCAAGTATAACATCAAAAGTTTCTTCAAATTCAATATTTTCTATAAATCCAACCTTTATATTTTTATTTTTCTTTAATCTTTTTTGAGTTATATTAACCATATTTTCAGAAGGATCTATAGCATAAACATCAAATCCAATATCTTTTAAAAGATTAGTCCAAATACCTGTTCCACAACCAATATCTAACGCTTTTTCCCCTTCAAGATTTAAAACTTTTTCCATTATAACTTCTCTTATGAGTTTATTGTGTAATTTCCAATAAACATCTTCATACATTGAATCATACTCATTAGAAATTTTATCATAATATTCATAAGATTTCATAACATCGCCTCCGTAAAAAAAAACTCCGGTTAAAACCGGAGCATATGGAGCGAAAGACGGGGTTCGAACCCGCGACCCCTTGCTTGGCAAGCAAGTGCTCTACCGCTGAGCTACATTCGCACATGGAGCAAGAGATGGGATTCGAACCCACAACCTCTGCCTTACCAAGGCAGCGCTCTACCGGTTGAAGCTACTCCTGCTCGTAAAATCATGTATATTATACTATAAGATTTTTTATTAGTCAAGAGTTTTTATTTTATCACTGTTATTGCATTATATACTTTTAACTACATTTATTTTAAATTAATTAAAAAGTATACTTATTGTTTAATTCTTCTTCTAATCCTTTCACAAATTCTAAAACAATATTATGTTTTTTTTCTGCTATATTTTTTGCGGTTTTAGTATTCATTGTGTCTTTTAACTTCAAAATTTTTTCATAAAAATGATTTATTGAATTTTCTAATGGCCTATTACTATCATGTATTAATGTTCTTACAACACCTATTCTTCCAAGTGCATCCAATCTATCTGCATCTTGTAAAATTCTTGCTTCTAAAGTTTGAGGAATTATTCCTTTTTTGTATCTATGCGTTTTTATACAATAAGCAACTTCTTCGTATTTTTCATAACCTATTTCTCTTAAAAATTTTTTTGATATTTTTGCGCCTTCTTCAGCATGACATGAAATTTTTCCAGATAATTCTAAATTTCTTGCTATATCATGTAATAAAGTTGAAAGAACAATAATTTCATAATCTCCTCCCTCTTTTTTTTGTATATCTACAGCATTTTTTAAAACTCTTAATGTATGATCTAAATTATGTGATCCTTCTTGAAATGAAATCTCTTTTTTTATAAATTCATAAGTTTTTTTTATGTAATCCATTTTTACCTCCTTGCACTTATATTGAATTTTTTAATTGTACCATACTTTTTATTAAATAAAAAACATTAATGAATGTTAAAAAAAAGTGAATAATATGGTATAATTATATTGAAAGAACTTTAATTTCGGAGGTGGTTTTATGGTAAAAAATTATGTACTTGACACCAATACTTTAATACATGATCCAAAAGCAATTTTTAATTTTCAAGATAATAATGTTATAATCCCATTTCCTGTTTTAGAAGAAATAGATAAATTAAAAACCAGACAAGATAAGGTTGCTAAATCAGCGAGAGATGTTAATAGAATCTTAGATAAACTTAGAAAAAAAGGTAATCTTCATTCTGGAATTAAATTAGAAAATGGTGGCATATTAAAGATTATGACATTAAATAAAAATTATGATAATGAAATTCCTAGATATTTAGGAAAGAGTATGGATGACTTTATAATTTTTTATGCTCTTTATTTACAAAAAACAGACCCTGTAAAAACTATAATAGTTAGTAAAGATTTAAATTTAAGAGTAAAAGCTGATGCAATGGGCATTGAAAGTCAAGATTATTTAACAGATAAAGTTGATATGGAATTACTACCCAAAGGATATATATCTATAAAAAATGAAAAACTAGATATAAAAAAACAAAAATATATAAAAGATGATATTTTAAAAGATACTGAACTATTACCAAATATGTATATAAATTTAAATGATATTTTATTTAGATATAAAAAAAGTACTAATGAGTTAATACCCTTAGTAGTTGATCTAAATACCGAAATATTTGGAATAACTCCTAAAAATATTGAACAAGTATTTGCAATTGATGCTCTATTAAATCCAGATATACCTTTTATAAGTCTTATTGGAATTGCTGGAACTGGAAAAACTTTAATTTCAATAGCTGCAGGATTAGAAATGATATTTAATTTAAAATTATATAAAAAAATATTAGTGTCAAAACCTGTAATACCTATGGGAAAAGAAATTGGATTTTTGCCTGGAAATGTTGAAGAAAAAATGAAACCATGGCTTCAACCAATATATGATAACTTAGAATTTTTATTTGAAGGAAAAGGTAAAAAACCTGATGAATTTTTAATGAAAAAAGATATTTTAGAAATAGAAGTTTTATCTTATATAAGAGGTCGTTCAATTCCATCACAATATATGATAATAGATGAAGCACAAAATCTTACACCAGCTGAAATAAAAACTATAATAACAAGAGTAGGAGAAGGAACAAAGATAATTTTAACTGGAGATCCATATCAAATAGATAATCCTTATTTAGACGCTTCTTCTAATGGATTAGTATATGCAACAAATAAATTTAAAAATAGTGAACTATCTTCACATGTTATAATGGTAAAAGGTGAAAGATCAAATCTTGCAACAGTTGCTGCAAAGATACTATAAAGTTATATAGTTTTAAAAAAATTGAGTTATAATTAAGGGAAAATTTATATTGTTTTGGAGGAAAAAATGGAAAAATTAGAAAAAAAAATTGATATGGAATACGATGTTTATTTAAAAATAAACAAAGAAGATGTTCATCTAATAACATATTTATTAGAAGCAGAAGATCATGTAATGAGTGTTAGAAATAGAGTAGAAAATGGATATATTAAAATAATAGTTCCAGGAGGATTAGTTGATGAAGCATTAACTTTAATAAATTCATTAAATGAACAGGTTAAATTGGAGGTAGTAAAAATTGAGCCACACAACGGGATCGTTTAAATACATACCTCTACCAAGAGAAAACCAACCAGATATTTATTCAATTGATTATAAAAAATTAAAAAAGTACGGATTTAAAACACTTTTTTTTGATTATGATTTTACTGTAACTGTATGGAAAGAAAAAAAATTAAATAAGAAGACGCTCGAACTCTTCGAGCGTCTTTTAAATGATGGATTTAATATTGCAATAGTTACAAATGCAAACAAAAAAAGAGTTGAACATGTAGAAAAAATATTAAATGGAAAAATAAGTGTTTATTCAAAAATGAGAAAACCTGGAGTTAAAAAATTAAAAAAAGTAATTAAAGAAATGAACGCAGAAATAAATACCACAGCAATTATAGGTGATTTATTTATGACTGATATACTAGCTGGAAATAAACTTGGACTCTATACAATCTTAATAAATCCATATACTTATGGATTAGATCATGGATTTAAAAAAACTATGGCTATTGTATCGAGAGTATTATATTTTTTATTTTTTTATACAATAGGATGGTTTTTTAGAGTTATGGATTTAGCAGTTCCAAATGAATTTAAAAAAAATATATTTGAAATTGATTATGAAAAAATAAAAAATACAAACCACAAACTTATTATTTTTGATTTTGATAACACACTTGTTCCTTGGCATACATCAACTCTAAGTAAAGAAGTAACTGAACTGTTTAAAAAAATACAAAACTTAGACATGAATATATTAATAGCTTCAAATGGTGGAGCATATAGATTTGATGAAATAAAAAAAGAATTAAAAAAATTAAATATAAGTGTAATGAATATGAGTTTAAAACCATTAAACTTTAAATTATTAAACAAAATAAAAGAGTATGATTACAAATCTAATGAATGTGTTTTAATTGGAGATCAGCTTTATACAGATATTATAGCAGGTAACTCATGTGGAATATATACAATAAAAGTAGATCCTTTAAGTAAAACTGAAGGAAAATGGACAAAATTTGTGAGAAGATTTGAAAAAATAAGTATAAAAATGATGAGAAAAAAGCCTACGTTACTCAAGGAGGAAAAATCTAATGAAATGTAGTGGATGTGGAATTGAAATACAAACAAAAGATAAAAACAAACCTGGATATTTACCTGAAAATATATTACAAGAAAAGCAAATAACTGGCGAAAAAATAACTTGTCAAAGATGTTTTAAATTAAAACATTATAATCAACTTTTACCAATAACAGTAAAATCTGACTTTTATCCACAATTAGATAAAGTTCTAAAAGATTTTAAAAATATAATTTGGGTTATAGATGTTATGGATTTTGAAGGAACGTTTAGAGAAGACATTTCAAAAAAATTAAAAGAAAAAAATATAATGCTACTTGTTAATAAAATAGACCTATTACCTAAAACTTTACCTCTTGCAGAGTTAAAAAAATGGATATTTGATAGAGTTAAAGATAAAATAAATATAAAAATAGAAAATATTAGAATGGTAAGTGCAAAGAAAAAATTTGGTATGAATAGGATTTTTAGAATTTTAAATGAAAAAAATATAAAAAAAGCTTTGATAATGGGTGTTACAAATGTTGGTAAATCATCATTAATAAATTCGTTTTCTCATAATGATGTTACTATAAGTTCTTACCCAGGAACAACATTAAAGATGATAAAAACTAAAATAAAAAAGTATGATATAGAAATTTATGATACACCAGGAATCGAACCAAAAGATAGAGTTTGCGATATGTTTGATATTTTTACACAAGTAAAAATAATACCAAAAAAAGAAATATCAAGAAAAACATTTAAAGTAGAACCAGGTAGAATTATTTTTATAAGTGGTTTAGTAAAATTTAAAGTTTTAGAATTAGCAAAAGAAGAGTTAAGACCTGTATTTCTTGTATTTGCACCAGAAAATATAAGTATCCATGATACAAATAAAGAAAAAGCAAAAGAACTAATCAACAATAGAAAAGTTTTATATCCACCATTTGAAAATAATTTTAACTTTGATGAAATAGAATTTGAAACAAAAAAGTATACAATAAATGAAGGTTATGATCTTTCAATTCCAGGATTGGGATGGATATCTGTTAGAAGAGGACCATTAGTAATTGAAATAACAAGCCCTAAAAATGTTAAATTATATATAAGAAAATCAATGGTATCACCAAAATAGTTTAGCTTCTTGGAGGTGTAATAATGAAATTAAAAGAATCAGGTATAGTAGTTGGGGTTTCAAACAGACATTTACACTTGTCTCAAAAAGATTTAGAAATTCTTTTTGGTAAAGATCACGAATTAAAAAACATAAAGGATTTAAAACAACCAGGACAATATGCAGCAGAAGAAGTAGTAACATTAGTTGGACCTAAAGGAAAAATGGAAAGAGTTAGAGTACTTGGTCCAGTTAGAAAAGAAACACAAGTAGAAATTTCAAAAACTGATGCATTTAAACTTGGAGTTAACCCTCCAGTTAGAGATTCTGGAGATTTAGATGGAACACCTGGAATAAAAATAGTTGGACCTAAAGGAGAAGTTGAATTAGAAAAAGGATTAATTCTTGCCAAAAGACATATTCATATGCATACAAAAGATGCAGAATTTTATGGAGTAAAAGATAAAGATATAGTTTATGTTATGTGTAATACAGATGGAAGAAAAACTATATATGGAGACGTTTTAATAAGAGTAAGTGAAAAATATGCACTTGAATTTCATGTTGATACAGATGAAGCAAATGGAGCTTTCTTAAAAACTGGAGATGAAATAAAAATAGTAGAAGAACTATAAAAAAATGGCGATAATCGCCATTTTTTTATAGTTTATTGCTTTTTCAATAAATTTATACTTAACTTTAAAATATATGAAAGTACAAAAAATCCAAACATAGTAACTACAATTGAAGGACCAGATGGTATATTAAAAAAGTACGAAAAAATTATTCCCAAAAATGAAGATACTATGCCAAAAATTGAAGATATTACAATCATTTCATTTAATGTACTTGCCCACATTTTTGCCATTACACCAGGTGTTATTAATAATGTTGTTATTAAAATAATCCCAACTATTTTAACAGATGTTACAACTACAATTGATACTATTATTAGAAATAAAAAATTTATTATATTTACTGGAACACCATAAATCTTAGCCATTCTTTGATTAAATGTATAAAATTTTAATTCTTTATTAAAGAGTACTACAGCCAAAATAATTATAGTTAACATTACAAATAAAGTATTTAAATCACTTTTATTTATCATTAAAATATCTCCAAACAAATAACTCGTTATTTCTGGCGTATATCCTTTTTTTAAAGATAAAAAAATTATACCAAGAGCCATTGAAAGAGATAAAAGCATTCCAATTGCACTATTTTCTTGAATCTTTTGTTTTTCTCCCATAAAATATATTGAAACTGCAAATATTATAGCCGTTAATATACCAAATAAATTTATATTTAATCCTAAAAGTATAGCTAAAGCTATGCCTCCAAAGGCTGTATGTGCTGCTCCATTTCCAATAAATTCCATTTTTTTTAAAACTATAAAGTTAGAAAGTATAGCACAACTAAATCCAGATAATACACTTCCTATTATTGCATAAATCATAAAATCATATTGAAAGATCTCAATCATTTTTACTCACCACTTTCAAAGGTTTATCAATGTGAACTAGCATTTCTAAACTTTCGGAGTATATTTTTTTCAAATCATCCGCAGTCATATCAGCTGTACTCTTATGGCAATGGAGTGAATGATTTAAACACATAACCTTATTAGTTTCTTTAAAAACCATAGAAAGATCATGAGAAACCATTATTATGGTCATATTTTTATTCAATTCTTTTAAAGTTTTATAAAATAAAAGTTCTCCTTTTTTATCAACACCTGCTTCTGGTTCATCCAATATTAAAATTTCAGGATTTGAAGCAAGAGCTCTTGCAAGCATTAACCTTTGATACTCTCCTCCTGAGAGTTTCCCAACTTTTCTATCATATAAATAATCTATTTGTAATAACTTTAATAGTTCATGTACCTTTTCTTTATGGTATTTTTTATAATGTTTAAATATTCCAATTTCTTTATACATACCCATTAAAACTATTTCATATGCTTTTATTGGAAATGATTTATCAAAATAATCATGTTGTGGAACATAGCCTATTTTTTTATAAATATTAACCTTCCCTTGATATTCTTTTATTTCATTCAATAAAATTTTTATTAAAGTTGTTTTTCCTGCACCATTTGGACCTATTATTCCAACAAATTCATTTTCATAAATATTAAAGCTTATATTTCTTAAAATTTCATTATTTTCAACTTTATAATTTAATTGGTCAACTGACATTACAATTTTTTTTGATTTTTGCATTTTTTACACACTCCTTCAAAGTACAGAACATGATCACTTACTGAAAATTCAAGTGTATTTTTTAAATAATTTTCAAACTCTTTTTCATAACATAAATTTATTTTTTCAAAATTTTTACAAACATTGCAATATACAAAATGAAAATGTCCAACTCCAGAGTAATAATATTTAATCTTATCCGAAAAAACCATTGAACGTATTATTTTTTTATCTTCAAAATAAGATAAATTTCTATAAATTGTAGAAAGATTACACCTTTCATGTACTTTTTCATATATTTGTTCTGCACTCAATGGATAATTTAAATTTTTAAATATATTTAAAAGTTCAATTCTTATTTTTGTTAATTTCATAAAAATCAACCTTTTTTAAAATTTCAAACATATTATTTATATAAAGCTCATCTATTTTTTTTATTTCAAAACTTCCTATTGGATCAAGAATACCTTTATTAATTTTTAAAGTTTCTGATATCTTTCTTGCTGACTTTCCATTTAATTGTGGTTCAGTAAAAATGGCCTTTACACCTTTAGCATTTTTAGATAACTCCTTTAATTGTTTTGCTGAAGGTTCTACACCAGGTGAAGTTTCTATTATTCCTGCAATTTTTATACCATATCTTTGTGCAAAATAATCAAAAGATGGATGAAATGTATATATTGAACCATTTATATTGTTGGATAAATTTAAAAGATATACATCTAATTTTTTCAATCTTTCAATTAATTTTTTTGAATTTTTTTCGTAAAGATTTTTTTCTTTAGGATTTAAAATAATTAATTTCTCTAAAATATTTGGAATAATATATTCATACATAAACTTTGGATTCAACCAAATATGAGGATTTATTCCTTCATTTTTAACATTTATTAATTCTTTTTTAGGTATTGAATCTCCACATAAAAGAACTTCAATATTTTTTTTCTTCAAATTAGATAATAATTTTTCAATAAAAGTTTCCGCATTCAAACCATTTCCGATTATAATATTACTTCTATAAACTTTAGCCATATCTTTTGGAGTTAATGCATAAGTATGTGGACTTTTTCCTGGTTCTACAATTAAATTTATACTATCTTTTGGAGCTATTTCTTTTAAAACAAGATAATAAGGATAGATAGTTGTTGAAATGTTTAAAGAAAATGCAACCATTGAAAATAATAAAACAATCATTAAAATAAGTTTTTTCATAAAACACCCTCCTTTTCAAATGCAAATCATTTGCATTTGAATTATAACAAAAATAATATTAAAATAAAAGATACTATTGTAAAAACTAAACCAAATTTTTTATACTTTAATTTTGAAATATATATAATCAAAAAAATTGAAGGTTAAATTAATTTAATATATAATTTATCTCATATAACAAAGAAAAACAAAAATTTAAAATTTTTAGAAAGTATGATAAAATCATACTATTGAATAAAGGGTTGGTGAAAAAATGGGAAAACCAATAATGATTGTTGGAACATCTTCTGGAGCAGGAAAGTCTTTAACAGTTGCTGCTATTTGTAGAATATTAACAAATAAAGGATTTAATGTTGCACCATTTAAAATGCAAAACATGAGTTTAAACTCTATGGTCTCCATAGAAGGAGGAGAGATGAGTGTTGCACAGTATGTTCAATCAATAGCTTGTAAAAAACCACCTTCTGTTGTTTACAATCCAATATTATTAAAACCAGAAAATGGAAAAACATATATCATTTTCAAAGGTGAATTCGTAGATAAAGTAAAACCCGGATCTTACATGATGGATAAAAAAATGAAATACTTTAATGAGGGGATAAAAGATTTAAAAAAACTTTTAAGTGAAAATGATTATGTTATTATAGAGGGTGCTGGAAGTCCTGTTGAAATAAATTTAAAACCATATGACATAACAAATATGGCTGTTGCAAAAGCTGTAAATGCCGATACTATTATTGTTACCGATATAAATCGTGGTGGTTCTTTTGCATCAATAGTTGGAACAATGGAACTTTTAGATGAAAATGAAAAAGATTTAATAAAAGGATTTGTATTCAATAAATTCTTTGGAAGCAAAGATCTTTTAAACGATGGATTTGACTACTTAGAAAAAAGATATGGTGTAAAAACACTTGGAGTAATTCCATACTTTAAACATCAAATACCAGAAGAAGATTCAATGATTGAGTGGGAACAAAAAACTGGAGATTTGGATATAAGAATAGTAAAACTACCAAGAATATCTAATTTTTCTGATTTTATGCCATTATCTTGGTACAATGGTATTAAATACATTGACTCAGCCAATGAAGTTGGTGGAGATATTTTAATAATACCAGGAAGCAAAAGTACTGTTGAAGACTTAATTTGGATGAAAGAAAATGGAATTTATGAAAAAATTTTAAATGCTCATAAAAATAAAACCTTCATAGTTGGAATATGTGGTGGATTTCAAATGTTTAGTAAAAAAATATTTGATAATGTAGAAAGTAATAAAACAGTAGAAGGATTTGGATTCATTCCTTATGATACCCATTTTAATGAAGAAAAAAGATCTGTAAATATAAGTGGCAATGTTCTTTTTAATAACAAAAAATATGAAGTTAGTGGATATGAGATAAGACACGGAGAAACTTCAATAAAGGAAAATGAATTTGGAACTTTTGATGGTAAAAAGAGTGGATATTTAAGCAATAAAGTATTGGGTACATACTTACATGGAATATTTTTTAATACTAAATTTACTCAAGAATTCTTAAATTATTTTAGAGAAAGAAAAGGATTAAAACATAAAGATTTTTCTACAATTTCAATAGACAATGAAATAAATAATTGGGCTAATTTTGTAAGTAAAAATATTAATTTGGAGGAATTACTTTGATTTCTTTTATAGCAGCCATTTTTTTAGATATTTTATTTGGAGAACCCAAACCGTTTTTTCATCCAGTTGTATGGTGTGGTACTTTAACTAATTTTATTGATAAAAAATTAAAACACAACATATTAAATGGAGTTTTATTGGTGAGTATAGTATTGATTTTTTCACAATTATTAGTATATTTTGTTAATATTCTTCCATTAATATTCTCAATTATCTTATCTATATTTTTTATAAAATCATCATTTTCTATTTCAAGTCTTTATGAACACGTCAAAAAATGTGATACAGATGATATTAAGAAATTAAAGCATTCAGTTTCTATGATAGTTAGCAGAGATACAAGCAGTTTAAAAAAAGAAGAACTTTATTCTGCTGCAATAGAAACACTTGCTGAAAATTTTGTTGATGGTGTTGTATCTCCATTTTTTTATTACCTTTTATTTGGTTTAAATGGAATAATTTTTCAAAGATTTTCAAATACAATGGATGCAATGATAGGATATCATAATGAAAAATATGAAAAATTTGGAAAATTTGCTGCAAGGCTCGATGATGTTTTAAATTATATACCCGCAAGACTGAGTATTTTTTTCTTTTTTCTTTTTAATCCTAAAGGAGTACTGAATAGCGTAAAAAAATATGGTGGAATAAAATTAAATGGAACTTGGTCAATGGCTGCAATGGCAGGATTATTAAATATTAAACTTGAAAAAAAAGGTTTTTATTCTATAAATCCTAACAAAAATTTTCCAAATAGGCTAGATTTAAAAAAAGCATTGACTTATTATATCTTTATTAGTTTAATAATTATTTTGATGGAGGTACTATTACTTTGCACAACTTTGAAAATGTTAAACATGGAGGAAATGTTCCACTTTCGTGGATTGATTTTTCAATATCTGTAAACCCTTACAAACCAAATTTTTTAAATAGTATTTTGAACAATTCTGAAAAATATGTTGATAAGTATTTATATTACGAAGAATTAGAAGAAAAACTTTCTAATAAACTCAATGTCAACGCAAAACTCACAGCAGGAACAACTGAAAGTTTGTATCTTTTATTTTCTGTATTTAAAGGAAATTTACATATAAAAGATACATCTTATGGGGAATATGAAAGAGTTGCAAAAATATTCAATAAAAAAATTTATAAGTCAAAAGACCCATTAAAAACATTGAAAAAAAACGATTTAATAATTTTAAACAATCCTGAAAACCCAACAGGAAAGTATTATTCAAAAGATTATGTAAAAGATTTTATACATAAAGTTTTAAAAAAAGGTGGCATACCAATAATAGATGATGCTTTTATGGATTTTGTAGAAAATATAGAAGATAATTGGGAAACCACACACACCTATGAAAATACTATACATTTAAGAACATACACAAAATCATATGGACTACCTGGAATAAGAGTTGGATACTTTATAGATCCATACAATAAAATGAAAAAAGTAAAAATGCCTTGGTCTTTAGGAGCTATCGGTGTTTCTTTTATGGAAGAAATTTTAAAAGATAATAGAAAATTTTTGAAAAGTTCCATGAAATTAATACACATGGAAAGAAAAAAATTTATTCAAAAGTTAAATATAAAAACAGATGTAAACTTTTTTTTATTTAAAACAAAAAATAAGAGAAGTTTAATAGAAAAACTATCTAAAAATAAAATGATGATACGAGATTGTACCTCATTTGGATTAAATAACACAGTTAGAATAGCAATAAGAACTGAAGAAGAAAATATAAAATTAATAGATATTTTATTAAAAAGTAGTGTGTAAATTTTTACACACTACTTTTTATTGTATTCTAAGAATTTTTTTGTTAGTGTTTTTATTTTTTATTTTTTATTTTTTTATGTTAAAATATAAAATGAGTTATTAAAAATAAAGCCTCATCTTTTATAAAATGTAAATAATTAAATAAATTTAGGGGGGTGGATTTGTGTTTCAAAAACAACCTATGATGAGAAAGGTTATTTATTCACTTATTCCAATTTATCTTTTTTCTTTTTATTTGTATGGATTAGATTTAATAAGACTTTCAATCTTTGTGTTTGGTTTTGGAATTTTTACTGAATACATAATGGAAAGAAAAAAGAAGAAAAAAGTAAGTGAAGCTATTTTAGTTACAAATTTACTATTTGTATTATCATTACCACCTAAAACTCCATTGTGGATAGCATCAATCGGTATCGTTTTTGGAGTTTTGTTTGCAAAAGAAGTTTATGGCGGTTTTGGAAGAAATATATTCAATCCAGCAATAGCAGGAAGGTTGTTTATATACATAGCTTTTGCAGGAGTAATGACGAGTGGTTGGGCAGAACTAGGATTTTTTAATGATGTAGTAACGACTGCCACTCCTTTAGATCTTTTAAGAAATGGACAAAATATATCTTTATATAAGTTATTTTTTGGTTTTAGAGCTGGATCTATGGGTGAAGGATCAATACTTTTAATTTTATTAGCAGCAATTTACTTAATAAAAACCAAAACTGCAAGTTGGAGAATAATAACTTCTACTTTTTTGAGCGGATTAGTGTTGACTTCAATACTATTTTTTATTGGTATAAAATCAGCATTACCTCCAATAAGTGGATTGATGTCTGGTAGTTTTATGTTTGTTACTATTTTTATGGCTACCGATCCAATAACTGCACCCAAAAAAGCAAAAGCACAATGGTTTTATGGTTTTATAATAGGAATTACTGCTGTTTTAGTAAGAACTTTTTCTCTTTTTTCAGAAGGAACAAGTTTTGGAATTTTAATGGGAAATACTTTTGCTTCTTTATTAGATGAATATGCCAAGAAGGTGAAATCATGAAAAAAGATGGAAAAATTTATACTATATTTTTTACCTTTATTGTAACTTTTATATTTGTCTTCGTACTATCATTAGCAAATGATTTTACAAAAAACAAAGTTGAAAAAAATAAAGAATTATTTAAAATAAAATCTATATTAAATGCAATGAATATTGATTATAAAGATTCAGAAGATGCTTATAAAAAATTTAAAAATGAAATAATAGTGAGCAAAAAAAACAAAGCTATTATTTATAAAAACAAATCTGAAAATATTCTTGCTATTGAATTTAATGGTAATGGCTTGTGGGGAAATATAAATGGAATAATTTCAGTTAATAAAGATTTAACAAGAATTATAGGAATAGATTTTATTTCTCACAGTGAAACACCTGGACTTGGTGGAAGAATAGATGAAGAATGGTTTAAAGAACAATTTAGAGCAGAAAAAATAATTAATGGAAAGATACTGATGAAAGTTGGAGGAAATGGAGATAAAAACAAAGAAAATGGATCTTTTGATTCTATAACAGGAGCAACAAGAACATCTCAATCAGTAGAAAAAATAATTAATGATAATTTAAAAACACTCTCTAACATACTGGGGGTAGATAAAAAATGAGCTATGGAAAGGTTTTAAAAGAAAATCTTTGGAGTAACAATGGAGTTTTTGTTCAAATTTTAGGAATATGTTCTACTTTAGCAGTTACAAACAATCTTACAAATACTTTTATCATGACTCTTGGCGTAGTTTTGGTTACGGGATTTTCTAATTTTACAGTATCTTCCTTAAAATCATTCATTCCAAGAAAAGTTAGAATGATAGTTCAAACCTTAATTATAGCTTTTTATGTAATAATAGTAGATATAATTTTGAGAGCTTATTTACCAGAAGTTAGTAAGTCTTTAGGACCTTATGTTGGTTTGATTATAACAAACTGTATAATAATGGGAAGAGCAGAAGCTTTTGCTCAATCAAATACTCCTGTAATATCATTTTGGGATGGAATTACAGCGGGTCTCGGTTATATGTATGTTTTAATGACAATAGCTTTTTTTAGAGAAATTTTAGGTTTTGGAACACTGTTTGGCATAAAAATTTTGCCAGATACTTTTATGAAATGGACAATTATGGTAATGCCTCCAAGTGCATTTTTTATGTTAGCAATATTTATTTGGATAGTAAAAAGTAAAATGTTAAAAGAGGAGGTTAAAAAATGATACCAAATATAAACCCTTTTATACTATTTTTCGCTGCTATTTTTACAAGTAATATATTGTTGGCAAACTTTCTTGGTATGTGTTCTTTTATTTCTGTATCCAAAGATGAAAAATCTTCAAATGGATTAGGAATAGCTGTTACCTTTGTTATGACAATAACAACAACTATAAATTGGTTTGTTTATAAGTATATTTTAGTTCCTTTCAAATTAGAATATCTAAAGTACATAGTTTTTATAATAGTTATAGCTGCAATCGTTCAAATATTAGAAATGTTAATCGAAAGAGTATCCATAAACTTATATATGGCACTTGGAATTTTTTTACCTTTAATAACTGTTAATTGTGCTATTCTTGGTGTTGCACTTTTTATGCAATTGAGAAATTATTCATTGATACAAACTATATTTTATGGAACAGGATCTGGCTTAGGGTGGTGGTTAGCAATAGTATTACTTTCATCAATTAGAAAAAAAGTTGATAAAGCACCTGTTCCACCAGCATTAAAAGGACCTGGTATAACTTTAATTACTATAGGATTTATGGCTATGGCATTCATTGGATTTTCAGGTATGCTAAATGTACAGTGAGGTGATTTTATGAATATATTAACAGCACCTATTATTGTTGCCGTTCTAAGCGCAATTTTAGCTACTATTATAGTAATAATTGATGGAATAGTAAATAATTATGGCGAAGTAACCATAAACATAAATGGAAAAAAAGATCTTAAAGTAAAAGGCGGTTCTAAACTTTTAACAACTTTATCAGAACAAAAAATATTTATTCCATCAGCATGTGGTGGAAGAGGTAGCTGTGGAATGTGCAAGGTTAAAGTTATATCAGATGTTGGACCAATTTTACCAACAGAAGCACCACTATTGAGTAAAGAAGAAATAAGTAAAAATATAAGACTTTCTTGCCAAATAAAAATAAAATCAGATATAAAAATAGAAATACCTGAAGAATTATTTTCTGTAAAAAAATATAAGGGAAAAATCGTGTCAATTAAAGATGTTACTCATGATATAAAAGAAGTTAGAATTGAATTACCAGAAGAAATAGAATTTAAAGCTGGTCAATATGCACAATTAATAATTCCACCTTATGACAAAATAAAAGAAAGTGTTCAAAGAGCTTATTCAATAGCTTCAAAACCATCTGAAAAGAATATAGTAGAGTTTTTAATAAGATTAGTTCCAAAAGGAATAGCAACAACTTACGTTCATACCAAACTAAAAGAAAATCAAAATATTGATTTAATAGGACCATTTGGAGACTTTTATGTTAGAGAAACAAATGCTGATATGATATGTGTTGCTGGTGGATCAGGAATGGCACCAATAAAATCAATAATATATGATATGTATGAAAAGAATATAAAAGATAGAAACATATGGTACTTTTTTGGTGCAAGAAGCTTAAAAGATTTATTTTATTTAGAAGAATTAAGAAAAATAGAAAAAGAATTACCTAATTTTCATTTCATTCCTGCATTATCTGAACCATCACCCGAGGATAATTGGAAAGGTGAAGTAGGATTAATAACAGATGTTTTAAATAAATATTTAAAAGAAAATCAAAATCATAAAGAAGGATATTTGTGCGGAAGCCCTGGAATGATAAATGCTTGTGTAAATGTAATGACTAAAAATGGTATAAAGCAAGAAGAAATTTATTATGATAACTTTGCTTAGGAGGTGTTTTATATGAAAATGACACCAGAATTAATTAAGGCAGAAAAAAACATGAAACCAGGAGTTATTGTATCAACAGGATTTTTAGGTGAGGATAACAGACATTTATCAGATATTATTGAAAGTGATGAAGAACTTATAAATGAATTAAACTTAAAAATACCAAATTTAGTAGAAAAGATGAAATATTTATTAAAAGAAGGAGAAAAAGGCTTAGGTGAACCTATAACAATTGATAAAATTTTCGAAGTAATGGTTTATGAGGCAAGAGGAGTTATACCCTGCCCTTTTGAAGATGGTGTATTTAAAAAAATAAATGTCAAAGTTAAAAATAAAAATAGTGGAAAAGAAATATTATACAGCGATCTTTCAATACATTTAATAGAAAAACATCACTTTTTTCAAGGTAAAGGCTCTGACTTTAGACTAGATCCAGAAAAATTAAAAGAAACTTTAGAATTGGAGGAATAAAAATGAAAGGAATAGTAGGAATTTTAAATTACGCTTTATCAAAAGAAATAGAAGGAAGGAATTTTTATAAAGAAAAATCAGAAAAAGTGAAAACAAAAGAACTCAAAGAAGTTTTTACTGATTTAGGAGAAATGGAAGCTTCACACGTTGAATTTATTAAAAATTTAATAAGTAACTATGAAAAAAATAATAGTTTAGATATTGAAGTTCCAGAAGAAGATGATAGTATTTTTTTTAAAAGAGAAAAAATAGATACAATTACAGGAAAAGCAGAAGATTTAGCACTTGATTTAACTGTTTTAAAGATGGGATATTTAATAGAAGAAGACTTTATGAACTTTTATAAAAATGCATCTGAAAAGATTGAAGATTTAGAAGCAAAAAATGTTTTTAATATGCTTTCAAAGTGGGAAAAAGTGCATAGAGACGTTTTGTATAATTTATATAAACAATTATCTGACGAATATTGGGATGATATGGGATTTACCCCCTTGTATTAAAAAGTAATAATAAATAAATTTATATTTAAAATACTTCATATTTTTTATACATTATATTTTAATATTAAAATTTAGTAAAAAAAGCAAAAAAATATTGATTTTTTGCTTTTTTTATTATAAAATTTTAATAAATATATAAGTTATTAAAGAAAATAAATGTTTTTAGTTATTAATATATTAATTTTATACTTTATAGTATATTTAAACAATAAAATATAGGAGGAGAAAAAAGTGAAAAAAACAAAAAGAAGAAGTTCATGGTTAATATTGTTTGCTTTTTTATTAGTCATAACAATAATTGGTTTTGCAGAAAAAAACAAATTAGCAAATATGTTTTATCCTAAAGTTATTTATAGAAGGAAATATTGTTTAGAAGAATGGCAAATAAATACTAAAAAAGAAAATGAATACACTCAATGGAAAGATGTAAAACCAACAAATTTAAAACTGTTATTTATAGATATTAACAAAAATTATAATATAAAACTTGAAGTTAATGGAAGTATAGATATAGCAAAAAAATTAGGTATTGCTCCTTCTATTAAAAGAAATCATTCTGTTAATGTAAGTGGACAATATACTTTTAAAAATCCAGAAAGAAAAAACTATGTTTGGGGATATTATTATCATATTATTGAACACAAGTATAATTTTATAAGATGGGGATATATTATTAAACAAAAATTTAACTATCAGAAAAAAGTTTGGGAAAATGTAGAATATGAAGACATAATGGATACTAGTAAATCATTTAGCTATACAGAATTTAAATATGGGGGAATTTGGGATATGCCGGAAGATGAATATAGAACAAAATACTATGGGAAAGTTTCTTACTTTGAACATGAATATACTTCAAAATGGCCAAACCCTAAGAGAACATACGAATATGTTCAAACTTATTATAAAAAAGGATGGTAAATTTAATAAAATAAAAATAAATAAAAAAAACCTATGGTATAATAAAAATTAGAGGTGATAAAAATGAAAAAACTACCAATAGGAGTACAAGACTTTAAAGAATTAATAACAGATTATATATACATAGATAAAACAAAATATTTATATGAATTAATAACAAGTGGAAAATTTTATTTTTTATCACGCCCAAGAAGATTTGGAAAGAGTTTAACGATATCAACACTGTACTATCTATTTAAAGGAGAAAAAGACTTATTTAAAGGAACGTATATATATGATAAATGGGAGTTCAAAGAGTATCCAGTGATAAGAATAAGTTTATTGGATACAACAAATGATACAGAAGAAGAATTAAAAGATGGATTATTGAGAATAATAAAAAGAGAAGCAAGAAAGTATGGAATAAAAATAGAAAGTGACCATTATAAATATGCTTTTGATGAATTAATATTTGAACTATCAAGAAAAGAAAGAGTAGTAATATTAGTAGATGAATATGAAAAACCAATATTAGACAATATAAACAACAAAGAAAAAGCAGAAAGATATAGAGAAATATTGAGAAATTTTTATGTTAGTATAAAATCAAATGATGAATACATAAAGTTTGTATTCATGACAGGAATAACAAAGTTCACAAAAACAGGAGTATTTTCAGCATTGAACAACTTAAATGATATATCATTGAATAAAAAATACGCGCAGATATTGGGATACACACAAGAAGAGTTAGAAAGAAACTTTAAAGAACACATAAAAGAAACAGCACTTGAAATGAATATGAAAGAAAAAGAGTTATTAAAAAACTTAAAGATGTACTACAATGGATTTTCATTTGATGGAGAAAGTAGTGTATACAATCCATTTTCAATATTAAGATTTTTTAATGAAAGAAAGTTTCAAAACTATTGGTTTGAAAGTGGATCGCCATCATTTTTATATGAATACATAAAAGGGAAGAAGATAAGATATGAAGACTTAGTGAAGTATCCAGTGAGCGAACTCGATTTTTCAACACGAGAAATAGAAGAAGCAAATGCAAGTATATTCTTTACACAATCAGGATACTTAACCTTTAAAGGGAAAGAACAATATGGAATGGAATATGAATATTTATTAGATTATCCAAATATAGAAGTAAAGAATAGCTTTTCAAAGATAATATTAGAAGCGAACTATGAACTTGAAAGAGGAAAAATAAAAGAAATAAATAAAACGATATGGAAAGCAATAAGAGAAAAAGACATAGAAGGAATAATAAAAGAAATAAAAAGAATAATAAGTGCAATCCCATACAACTTACACAAAAAAGAAGAAAGCTACTATCATTCATTGATATACACAATACTCGCATCAACAGGACTAAACGTAACAGCAGAAGAATTAACGAACTTAGGAAGAAGCGATATAGTAATAGAGGAAGACACTATATACATAATGGAAATAAAGATAGATAAGAGTGCAGAAAAAGCCTTGAATCAAATAAAAGAAATAAAGTACTATGAAAAGTACAAAGGAAAAGAAATTTATATAATAGGAATAAATATAAACTCAGAAAAAAGAAACATAGACGAATACAAAATAGAAAAGATATAATCCCAGCGATGCTGGGATTTTTTATTACATTAATATATTAAATAATATAAAAAAAAGGCGGTTCAAAAGAACCGCTAAAGAGGAGATTTTTGTGAAAAATAAGCTTCACTAACTTTATTATACCATAACCTCTTCTTTATTGCAAGTAAAAAATATGTTATGTAGATTTTAATTTTAAATTCACAAAATCTTTTTTTATAATTGAAAGAAAAAATGAAAAAAATTTTTTTTAATACAAGAAAATAATTATAAAATATCGTAACTTTAAAGCAATTATATTTTTATATTAGATTTTTTTTATAAAAATGTAATTCTAATTTGTAATAAATAGTTTAACAATAATTGGGATAGTAATTATTGAAAAAAAAGTAGAAATAAAAACTACTTTTGAAGCTAATTCTGCATTTCCTTCATACTCTTCAGCAAGAATTGCACTATTTGCTGCAACTGGCATAGAACTTATTAAAATTGATATACCTAACATTAAAGGATCAGTAATTATATTTTTTAATATAATCCAAATAAAGAATGGAACAAAAAACAATCTTATGAATGTTATTATATAAATTCTCCAATTAGTAAATATTGTATTTAATTTGTTTTTAGCTAATAAAGATCCAATTACCATCATAGATATTGGTGTTGTTACTGATCCAATCATATCTATTGTCATCTTTATTGGTGTAAAAAGTTTTATAGAGAATAAAAACATAGTAAAACCAATTAATACTGATATAATTCCTGGATTTAAAATAATTTTTTTATTTAATCTTATATCTTTTGAAAGAAACATTATTCCTATTGTAAATATCAATAAATTAAAAGGCAAATTATAAATTGCAGTATAAAATAATGCCTTTTTTCCAAACACAGCATTAACAACTGGATATCCCATAAATCCTACGTTTGAAAACATAATAGAAAACTTATAAACACCAATTTCTTTTTCATTTGATTTTAAAAGTTTTGGCAATGTTATAGAAAAAATAAAAATCACAGCATAAACTATTAAAGAAAGTAGTATAAAATTTCCACTTTTTATAAGAACAGAAATAGAAAAATCCATTTGCATTGATGAAATTATTAGTGCTGGTAAAGTTAAATTTAATACAATATCAGAAAGTGTCTTAGTTTTTTCATCATTTAATAAATTAAATTTTCTTGTAAAATACCCCGTTAGTATCAATAAAAAAAGTACTGAAACTTGATTTAAAATATTAGTGTAATTCATTTTTTACCTCCAAGAATAAATATCATTAAATTATAACATAATAAATAACATTTATTATTTAATTTTATCTTCATACTTTATATGGTATAATAAAAATTGTTCACACATTATTTTGGAGGTGTTGTACTTTGAAAATTGCTGTTATAGGTTTCGGAGCGGCTTCTATTGGTTTTATAAAAGGTATGGTAGATTCAGGTAAAATTGAAAACTCAACTATTGATGTTTTTGAAAGAGGTAAAAGTATAGAAAAATCTGGTTTTGGTGGTTTAAAGTACGATGGAAAAATATTTGTTTCAAAAGAAATGGGTGGAGATTTAGATGTTCCATTAAATATTCAAAGAGAAATAGTAAATTATTATCTTGAAAAATCTAATTTAGCAAAAAAAGAAGGAAATAAATATATTTATTCAAACGAACTTGAAAGAGGTTTGTCCTTTAAAGATGAAGAATTTTATAAAAAGTTTTATTCAAAAGGTTTTCAACCTATAAAATCTGAATTTTATCATATAGGAACAGACGAACTTGGAAATACTGTAAACAATATTTATCAAAGTTTTAAATCACATAAAAACATTAATTTTTTCTTTGATAAAAATATAAAAAAAATAGAAAAAGATGAAAATGGTGCATATGTTGTTATAGAAAACAAAAAGATAAAGTACGATAAAATAATAATTGGTGTTGGAAGAAGCGGTCATAAACTTGTAAATAATTTAATTTCCAATAATAAAAACTTAGTACTTTCAAACAATATGGTTGATTTGGGTGTAAGATTTGAATTACCAAATCACATTGTTGAAGAATTAAATAAAAAAATGTATGAATTCAAAGTTAGATTAAAAACTAAAACAGGTTATACTGTTAGAACTTTCTGCAACAATCCTTCTGGTGAAGTTACAATAGAAAAATACGATGATTTTGTAACAGTAAATGGTCACGCAAATGCTTCCTATAAGACTTCTAATACTAATTTTGCTATACTAGTTTCACATTCTTTTACTAACCCATTTAATGATCCAATAGGATATGGAACTCACATGGCAAAACTTTCAAATATTTTAGCTGGTGGAGAAAAAGTTATCCTTCAAGCATACGAAGATTTTAAAAATACAAATAGAACTAAAAAACTTGGAAGAGTTGAACCAACTTTAAATTTTAACAATTATATTTTAGGTGATTTAAACTTAGTTTTTCCAAGAAAAACTATAGATTCAATTATTGATTTTATGGAAAAATTAAATGAAGTAATACCTGGAATTACTTATGCAGATAACCTTTTATATGGTGTAGAAGTAAAATTTTATGGAAATAAAATAGATAACAATTACTTTGAAGATATAAAAATAATTGGAGATGGAAGTGGTTGGACTCGTTCAATAACTTATGCATCTTGTCATGGTTATATGGTAGCTACAAGCCTTTAATATGTACTGTTTATACCCATATATTGACATAATAATTCATTTATTTTTATAATACATATTGTGTGATATAATTTTAATATAATACAATATGGAGGTGAGTTTATGAAAAAGTTTTTCGGTATAACTTTGCTTTTAATATCTATTCTTTTTGTTAGTTGTGGTGCTCCAAGAACAGCAGATGATTTAATAAATACTCCAGGAGCAAGAGATAATTCTCAATATATGGAGTTTAGAGGAGAAGGAATTGTAGATACAACAAGATTTCCTAATCCTGCACAAGCAAAACTTGCTGCAAAAGAAGCTGCTCTTGTTGATGCTCAATCAAAAGCCATCGAAACTATCTTTGGATTAAAAATAGAAGGTGGAAAAACAGTTCAAGATTTTGTACTTCAAAATAAAAATATCGATGCTCAATTTCAAGGTTATATAAGAGGTCTAAAAGAAATTGGTTCTGGTATTACTGAAGATGGAGTTGCTTGGGTAATCCTAAGAATTTCTAAAAAAGATGTTGAAAAAATATTGGGTGTAAAATTAAATGATTAAAAAAGCAGAGTTTAACTCTGCTTTTTTAATCATTATAAACTTTAATTGTATCTCTTCCAGAATTTTTCCCTTCATATAGTGCTAAATCTGCTCTTCTTATTAAATCATCTATTTCTATATTTTTATCATTATAAACACTTATACCAAAAGTCATTGTTAAAGGTAAATGTTTATCTCTATAAATAAAATTTTTTTCTTTTATTTTATTTCTTATTCTCTCTGCTAAAATTTTTGCATCCTTTTCGGTTGTTTGAGGTAATATCAATAAAAATTCTTCTCCACCCCAACGACCAATTATATCTATATCCCTTGTTTCTTCTAAAAAGATATTTGATAATTCTTTTAAAACAAAATCTCCGGCTTCATGCCCAAAAGTATCATTTATATCTTTGAAAAAATCTATATCACACAATATTATAGAAAAAACAGTTCCATATCTTTTAAATCTTTCTGATTCTATAGATAAAGCATTTAATAATGTTCTACGATTTACTAATTGAGTTAATGGATCCGTTTTTGATAAAATTTCTAAACTTAATGTTTTCGATTTTATCGCATTATAAAGTTTTTTCATTTCTATTGCGTATAAAGTTATTATAATTATTCCTGTACTTAATATCATTAAAAAGGATAATAAGTATTTATTTAATATTTCATTATAATTTATCATAAAAACAATGTACCAACTGTATTTTATTTTATTGGAGTCTATATCTACTTTTTTTGAAATATAAAGCTTTTTTTCATTGTCAAATTTGTCCCAAAAAACAGTTTCATTGTTTTTTATTCTTTTAAAAACATCATTTACCTTATCTTGTATAGAATCATTTAATATAAAATCTTTATTTGGATGTGCTATTAATAAAGGTCTTTCATCTATTAAAACTAAATGACCTGTTTTTCCAACTTTAATATTATTTATAAATTTATCTGTAAAATAATTTATCTTTGGAGACAATAAAACTATTCCTACAAGATTTCCACTTAAATCTTTAACAGCTTTTGAAATGACAAATATTGGATTTCCTCTTAAAATACTTGGATAAACCTCACTTATAAAACATTCTTTTCCATTAAAAATTTCACTTATATAACTGTAATTTAATCCACCTTTTCCTATCGTTTTTCCGTTTACTGTATCTGTAAAAAACGTACCTTTATTTATTTTTATTTTATTGCCATTTTTCAAAATAACTAAATTTTTTTTGGTTGAAATAAGAGGCAAATTTTCATAATATTCATAATTATTATAAATTGAAAAAAGCAATTCATTTGCTTTTTTCACAAAAATGGGATTGTCTGGATATTTACAAGCATTAATTATTCTTTCATCTTTAGAAAGTGTGTTCAATAATTTTAATTGTTCAGATAGCCAAGATTTAAGCATTGATGAAGTATTATTTGTAATAGTTTTTCCCATTTCTGTTATTTGATTTATTGCAGCTTTTTTTTCTATATTAATTACTCCTATTAAAAATACTATAAAAATTAAAATAATTATTATAAAAGTGCGTTTAATTAAATTAAAAGTTTTTTTAGTTTCCATAAAAACCACTCCAATTTAAATTGAATTTATACTAAAATTATATCACCTTTATATTTAATAATAAGTATAAATTTAGTATCAAAACAAATATTTATAAAATATAATCATTAAAATATAAATATTTCGATTCATTAAAGCAATTTAAATAAGAGTGATATAATTGTATTAAATAAAGGAGAGATTAAAATGATAAAAATCTTGGCAGTTAGTGATGTTGAAAAAAATTTAATTAATAAAAAAAAGGAAAAAGTAGATTTACTTATAAATTGTGGAGACTTATCTCCTGGATATACTGATTATCTTATAAATGAATTTAAAGTTAGCTTTGGAGTTATGATTCATGGAAATCATGATAAAAGATATTACAAAAATTCTGTTTATGATGAAGAAAATTTAAAATTTTCAAATATTTATAAAGGATTTTTAGTTTTAAACTATGGATATATCAATTTAAAAAATTATATAAATAAAAATATAAAAATAGCAGGATTTTCTGGAGCATTGTCACATGGCGAAAAACCATTTCATTTTAAAGAAAAAGATGTAAAATTAATAAAAAACAAATTATGCAGTAAAGTTTATGGAAATAAAAAAATAGATTTTTTTATTTCTCATACACCACCAAAGTTGATAAATACAATAAAAGACTATGATGATTATCATAAACCTTCATATAAGCTCGGAAGATTATTTCAAAAAATTTTTCCAAATGTATGGCTTTATGGTCATATCCATAAAAATTATACAATTGATTTATTAGATTTTAAAATAAATGGGAAAAAAATAAGTTATCTATTAAATACAGTTCCTTACAAATTTATTGATTATGATGAAGAATTAAAAAGAATAATAAAAATAAAAGATGTTACTGAATGTAAATTAAAAGAAGTGGAGTTTATAAAGCTTTTAAAGGAGGAATAATATGCTTTATGATAGAAATAAGAGTATAGAAGATTATGAAAAAGCTTTAAAATTAGGTAAAAAAGAATTTTTAAAAAGCGTATCTTCTGCTAAAGGTGGCTACTTAAATTCGCTTGAAGAAATTATAGAAAATGCTGAAATTTTGTCTGAAAAAAATTTAGGAACAATAGAAATACCTTTAAAAAAAGTAATTGGAACTTATTATCATTCAAGATCTTTATCTTTTTCACAAAATTTTTATCCATTAATAGAAAGAGATACGGAATTTTCATCAAAATGGTGTAATCTTTTAGAAATACAGTATAATGAAGGAATAAGAGATGCAATAGAAGTTTACGAATATTTAAATTGGTTTTATGTTGTTGAAGGAAATAAAAGAGTTAGTGTTCTAAAATACTTAAAAGCTCCAACAATTATGGGAAATGTAAAAAGAATAATCCCAACTTATGATAAAAATGATATAGAAATAAAAATATACTATTCTTTCTTAGATTTTTATGAAAAAACACATATAAATTCCATATGGTTTTCAAAGCCAAAATCTTTTGAAATATTGTATGATTATATGCAAGAATACAAACCCGAATCATATATAGACTTATTAGATTTTGAAATATATAAAAGTTTTTTATATGAAATATATGAACCATTTAGAAAAATTTATAAAACATTTGAATCTTCAAATAACACAGTAACTACTGGAGATTCTTTTTTAAAATACTTAGAAGAATTTGGTGTTTCAGAATTAAATGATGAAAAAGAGTTAAAAAAAAGAGTTAAAAAAATTATTAGGGAAATGAATTATACTGAGAAAACAAAACAACCTTCACTCTTAATACCTGCATTTTTTAATGAAGAAAAATTAAAAGTTGCATTTATTTATAATAGTGATATAAAAGAATCAGCTTGGACATATTCTCATAATCTTGGAAGAAAATATATAGAAGAAAAGTATAAAAATCAAATAATAACAAGAAGATTTGAAGGAATTACTAGTACAGAAGAATATGAAAAACTTTTAAAAAAATTAGAAAGAGAAAACTACAGCGTTATCTTTTCAACGAGCTTTGACTTTATTTTAGATGAAAAATTATCCAAATTCCACAATGTAAAGTTTATGTATTTTTCAGGATATCAAACTGATAAAAATGTAAATACTTACTTCGGAAGAATGTATGAACCAAGATTTTTATCTGGAATAATAGCTGGATCTATGACTAAAAGTAATAAAATAGGATACGTAGCTCCTTTTGGAATTCCAGAAGTAATAATGGGAATAGATGCATTTGCTCTTGGTGTAAAAACTGTAAACTCAAATGCAATAGTAAATGTTGGATGGACAAATGAATGGCATAATAAAAAATATGAAAAAGATGTAGTCAAATATTTAATAAAAGATAAAAATTGTGATGTTTTATCTCATCATCAAGATTCAACAACAGTTGTTGAAGAAGGAGAAAAATATGGAGTCTACACAATAGGTTATCATCATAACATGAAAAAATATGCACCAAATACAATGCTTACTTCTGTAGTTTGGAATTGGGGTATCTACTATGAAAAAATAATACAAAATATTTTAAAAGGAAGTACTTTTTCATTTTTAGATTTATTTGGAAACAACAAAGGTATAAGAAAATTTTGGGGTGGAATGGATTCAGGAGTTGTTGATATCGTTACTCCTTCAAAACTTGTAAATCCTCAAATTAAAAATCTTATGAAACTCTTAAAAGCTTCTATAATAAATGATGATTTTCAAATATTTAAAGGTCCAATTTATGATATAGATGGAACTTTAAAAATAAAAGAAAACTTAGTAATTGATGATGATGAACTTTTTGAAATTGATTGGTTTATAGACAACATTCGCCTTGATTAAGTTTTTCATTCAAACTTTATAACATTTTTTGTATAATTTGTTAAAATATGGTAAAATTATTATAAGAGGTGGTAGTATGAAGATTAAAGATATTATTCCAGTAGCTCTTGGTAAAGAACTTCCAGATGTATTGCTTAAAAATTTAAAATTAGTTAATGTTTTCACTGGAAAGATAGAAAAAACAAATATTGCTCTTTATAGAAAGAGAATAGCGGGAATTGGTGACTATCAAGAAGGAAAAAAAATCATAGACCTTGGAGGAAAATATGTAATACCAGGATTGATTGATGCCCATATGCATTTAGAAAGTTCAATGTTATCTCCAAGACAATTTGCAAAAATAGCTTTAAAAAATGGTACAACAACAGTGATTGCAGACCCACACGAAATAACAAATGTCCTAGGAATAAGTGGTATAGAGTACATGATAAAATCAACAGAAGGAATACCATTAAATGTTTATATTGCTATTCCATCTGCAGTTCCAGCAACTGGCATGGAAACATCTGGAGCAAGACTTGGACCAGAAGATATAGTTGGGTTTGTTGATAGATATCCAAGAAGAGTAATTGCTTTAGGAGAGGTTATGAACTTCCCTGGAGTTTTAAACTGTGATCCAGAACTTTTAACTAAAATAGAAATATTAAGGCACAAATACAAAAAGATAGATGGACATTCACCATTTTTGAGTGGAAAAGAATTAAATGCCTATATAGATGCATTTATACGTTCAGATCATGAATGCACAACCGTTCAAGAAGCCCTTGAAAAAGTAGGGAAAGGTATGCAAGTTTTTATAAGAGAAGGAACTGCAGCAAAAAACTTTGATGGTTTAATAGATGCTGTTGATGAATACAACTTCCCATATTTTTCATTTTGTACAGACGATAAAGATCCCAAAGATATATTAAAGGAAGGTCATATAAACTATATAGTAAAAAAAGCCATAAAACATGGATTAAACCCTATAACTGCAATAAGAATGGCAACAATAAATACTGCAAGGCACTATAATCTTAGAAGTATGGGTGCAATAGCTCCAGGTTATAAGGCAGATATTCTTGTTGTTGATGATTTAAGTGAATTTAATATAAGTATGGTAATAAAAGATTCAAAAGTAGTTGTAAATAACAATAAATTAGTAGATCCTATTGAAGGAGTCTTCAATGAGCTTCCAGAAAGTGTGGGAAAGGTAATACTTCCAAAAATTTCTGTAGAAGATTTAAAGATTAAGGATAAAAATAAAAAAATAAGAGTAATTGAAATGTTTGAAGGTTCTTTAATAACAAAAGAGTTACATTTAGAACCAAAAACAAAAAACGGATACATAGTGGCTGATTCAGAAAGAGATATAGCAAAAATAGCTATTTTAGAAAGGCACACAGGAAGCGGATACTCACTTGGTTTTATAAAAGGACTAAGTGTAAAAAATGGTGCTGTTGGTACAACCGTTGGTCATGATGCTCACAATATCGGAATAGTGGGAACAGATGATGAAGATATGATAATTGCTGCAAAAGAACTCGAAAAAATGAATGGGGGACTTGTAATAGTAAAAAATAAAAAAGTAATATGGAAACTTGGGCTTCCAATAGCTGGTTTAATGACAAATGAAAATTATAAAACTGTTGTTGAAACTTTAGAAAATCAAGAAGATGCCTTAAAGAAAATTGGATGCGAAAAGGATATTTTTATGACACTCGCCTTTGTTCAACTTGGAGTAATACCAGAAATAAAAATAACAGATAGAGGCATAGTAAATGTTGCAAAACAAGAGTTTGTCAGTATATATGTTGAATAGATTGGGGGGATACTATGGATAAATTCTTTAAAATAACTGAATCTGGTAGCACCATAAAAAAAGAAATTTATGGAGGAATATTATCTTTTTTAATGATGGCATATATCATTATAGTTAATCCAGCAATACTTGTAAATGCTATTCCTGGAGCTATGGGAAATGTTAATATTTATAATCAATTTTTTGGTGCTATAATGGTTGCAACAATACTTGGTGGATCAATAGCTTCCATAATAATGGGATTATTTTCAAATTATCCATTCGTACTTGCTCCTGGAATGGGATTAAATGCATATTTTACTTATACTGTTGTTTTAAAACTTGGAATGGATTGGCAGATGGCTCTTGGAGCAGTTTTTATTGCAGGCTTTATTTTTATGATAGTTATCATAACCGGTGTTAGGGAAATAATTTCAAAAGCTCTTCCAGATTCAATTAAGTATGCTATAGTAGGTGGAATAGGAATATTCATAGCTTTTCTTGGTTTGAAAAATTCTGGTATTATTGTATCTAATCAAGATACTTTAATAGCTCTTGGAAATATTAAAAATGATGAAGTTTTAACCTCTATTTTCGGTTTATTTTTAATATCAATATTGTATGTTTTAAAAGTTCCTGGATCAATTCTTATTGGAATAATAGGTGCAACAATATTTGGATTATTTAATGGAGTTACTAATTTTAAAGGAATAATAGGTCCAATACCGAGTTTATCTCCAACCTTTTTAAAACTCAAATTAGAACCAAGTATATTTAAAAATGCCGATTTTTGGATTGTTGTAATAACTTTTTTCTTCGTAGATTATTTTGATACAACTGGAACAATTTTTGGGCTTGCACGTTCAAAACATACAGATGAAACTAAAGATGTTCCAAGAGCATCAAGAGCATATATGGCTGATGCTACTGGATCAGTAATTGGAGCTTTATTTGGAACTTCTACAATAACTACTGTTGCTGAAAGTGATGCAGGAATATTATATGGAGCAAGAACTGGCTTAGCATCAATAGTAGCTGGTGGAATGATGCTTTTAATGTTGTTCTTTGCACCACTTGCTACATCTATACCTACAGCAGCAACGGCACCCGCTTTAATTTTTATAGGATCTTTAATGTTAAAAGAAATTGGAAAAATAAAATGGAATGATTCAACTGAAGGATTACCAGCATTTTTAACCATAATATTAATGCCATTAACATATTCAATAGCAATGGGACTTGCTTTTGGAATAATAACTTATCCAATTTTAAAACTATTTAGCGGAAAATCAAAAGAAGTTCATTGGATGTCTTGGATTCTTTGCTTTATCTTCATTGTATACCTTGGATTCTTAAAATAATACAAAAAAGTGTTTGACTAAGTCAAACACTTTTTTGTAAAAATATTACATTATTTCTTTTATCAATTTTTCAACATAATCAAATCCTTTTTCCCAAAACTCCTTTTTAGTTATATCTATTCCAAGTTTCTCTAATAAAATATTTGGATAATCATTTCCACCACTACTTAAAAGCTCTTTGTACTTAGGAACAAAATCTTTACCTTCTTCAAGATATTTTTCATATAAAGCTATTACTAATAAATTTGCATAATTATAAGCATAAACATAAAATGGAACATTAAATATATGTGGAATAGACGCCCATTCATACTTGTATTCTGGAGTAATTTTAACAGAATTCCCAAACATAATTTTCAATTCTCTTTCATATAAATCACTCAATTCTTCCCACGAAGCCATTCCATTTTCTTCTATCATTTTGTGAGCTTGAACTTCAAATCTTGCAAACATATTTTGTCTAAACATTGTTGCAAACATATCTTCTATTTTTGAAGCTATAAATAACTTTTTATCTTCTTCGTTTAATTCATTTAATAACTTATCCATAACTAACATTTCGCCAAAAACTGAAGCTACTTCAGCCATTGTAAGAGGAGTATGATAATTTAACAAGTTTTGTTTTGAAGATAAAGTTCCATGAATTCCATGTCCTAATTCATGTGCAAGAGTCATTATATCTCTCATATTTCCAGTATAATTAATTAAAACAAATGGTTTTTTATTTGGAATATAATAAGAACAAAATGCTCCACCTCTTTTTCCCTTTCTTATTTCTGAATCTATTCTATTTTCATCAAAAAAAGATTTAGCAATATCTCCAAATTCTTTATCAAATTGATAATATGAATCTAAAACAATTTTTTTTGCTGATTCAAAATCATATTCTTTATTTACAGATTTAAGTGGTGCATAAATATCTGCAAGAGTTATATCAGTCTTTAACTGTTTAGCTTTCCATTCATAATAACTATGAACAATAGGAGTTTTTTCTGTAGTTACTCCCATTACCATTTTTACTATTTCATCATTTACTTCATTTTTTAAATTTTTCATAGAATTTGGCTCAGGAAAATTCCTAAGTTTACTTTCAGTATCATAATGTTTTACTATAGAATTATAAGTATGTTCAAGTGTAATTTTATCTTTTTCATATCTTTCAAAAAACATCTTCATTGCTCTACTTCTAATATCTGGATCAGGATTTAATCTCATAGATCTTAATTGTGGACCAGTTATAGTTTTTACCTCTTCACCTATTCTAAACTTAAATTCATACGAATTAGTTAGTCTTCCATATAGATCTCCAAAAGCTTCCCTTGAAGAACTACTTAATGCTGTCATCACTTTTTCTGCTTCTTCACTCAATGTATGTTTTTTTGAATCAACTAATTTTTCCATAACATGTTTGTATTGTATTAATTCCTTTGATTCTTTTAGCTCAGTTAATTTTTCTTCACTGAGTTTTAATAACACTGGTGACCAAAAAGAAGTTATAATAGAAGCTTTAGTAAAATAGTCTTGAACCATTGCTCTAAGCTTTTGTGCTTCTTGATCTAATGTATTTGATGCAAACAATAAATTAGAATACTGAGATGGATAATATCCTTTTTGTTCGAATTCTTCTAATTTATTAAAAAATATTTTTAATTCAATGGGTGAAAGATTTTCATTACCCAATTTATTGTAATATTCGTTTTTTAATTCTTGAGCCATATTTAGAAATTCATCTAAATCTTTTTTTATTTTTTTAGATGATGGTGATTCATAAAAAAATGTTAAATCCCAATTCAAAATGATCCCCTCCTAATTTTTATGTTGTATAAAATAATTATACTTTAAAAATAATTAATTCTCAAGTTTAAAAAAAAGTAAAATCATGGTATAATTATTTTATAGAATAACTCTAAGGAGAGAAATATGTATAAAAAAAATAATCTTGAAGATAGACTATTTAGTATAATATTGATTGTATCTTTTATATTATCTTTTATTTCAATTGTTGGAAATATACTTTTACACTTTCCATTTTATGTTAATTTAAAATGGATGATATTTATTATATTAATTTTATACACTTTTTTTAAAAGCCAAATAACTTATAAAATTAAAGAAAAATTTATTTTTTTCTTTTTTGTTATTTTTATAATGATACCTTATGGTTGGTTTGACTCTGGTGGGAATCAAAACAATACCATTGCTTACTTTTTTTTAATATTAATATGTATCTCTTTTTTATTTTATGGTAAGTCACGAATTTTTTTAATAATATCATTAGTTTCAATATTTATAACTTTACAATTTCTTGGACATTATTTTCCAAATTTAGTAAAAATTTATGATGAACAAAACCAATTCATGGATAGAATAATACAAATTCCAATTACATTAATAACTTCTTTTTTATTATTAAATCAATTTTCAAATGAATATAGAAAAGAAAAAACAGAATTAAAAAAAGCTAATGAAAAATTAAAATTTTATGCTCAAAAAGATTCTTTAACCGCCTTATACAATAGAAGAATTTACGATGAAAAATTAAAAGAAATATTGAATAAAAAACTTTCAGAAAAAGTTACCATCTTTTCTATACTACTTGACATAGATAATTTTAAAAAAATAAATGATAATTTTGGTCATGATACAGGTGATTTAGCAATTAAATTAGTAGCCAATGAATTAGAAAAAATATTCAATAAAAGTTTTGTAACAAGATGGGGTGGAGATGAATTTGCTATACTATATTTTGATGAAACTAATTCATTATTAGAAAAAATAAATTTATTACAAAAAAATATTAAAAATAAATCAAAAAAATTAAATACAAAAATAACTTTGAGTATTGGAATTACTAAAATAAAAACAACAGATAACGAAAAAACACTCTTAAAAAGGACAGACAAAGCATTGTATCTTTCAAAAGAAAACGGCAAAGATCAATACAATATATTATAATAATGTATACATAAATAAGATATGTATATTAAATAGTAAGTGATCTATTTCAAAAAATGATGAAATTATAACTTAGATTAACTCAAATTCTACGATTTCAATCAAAAAAATGAGGTTTAATTATCTCATTTTTTACTTTTAAATATTAATATTATATGGTATAATTTGATATAAAAGGTTATTAGAAAAAAGCAATTTAGTAAGTTAAGTATCAAACTTAACTTGCGTTTTTATACAGCAATAGGGGGAGTGTTATGGGAAAGAAAAACTATTATGATCTTCTTGGGGTTAGCAAAAATGCGAATACTGAAGAAATAACAAATGCTTACAAAAAGATTTTGTCTGAATATTATGACAAACTCACAGAATTAGAACAAACCGAAGATAGTGTCGATACAGAAGAATATAAAGAAATAATACAAGAGATACAACAAGCTTACACAACACTTTCTGATCCTGATAAAAAAAAGACTTATGATAAATATTTAGAACTCTTAAGTCAACACGAAGAAAAACAAAATAAAAATATTATAAGTAAAAAAAATATTGCTATAACTTTATCAGTCATAGCGAGTATTTTTTTATTTATTTTTATCTTTTATTCTTTAAAAGTAACTCCCCAAAAAATTGAAAACACTGTAAAAAAAGGTAATCTTATAAAAGGAACAGAAATGTTAATTAAATTAAAAGATATGAATGAAAGATACAATGCCTTAACAACAGTTACCAAATTTGTTTTTAAAGACCCTCAAAATGTAGAATTCCCAACACTATTGAATAACTTAATTTTAATATCAGAAAAATTTCCAGATATTGACTATAAAAATAGAGCTTTAATACTACTATCTAATAAAAATTTTGAAATTAAAAATTACAAAGATGCTTTTTATATAATAGAAAAAATCAATCAAGACAATTATAAGTATGTAATTTTGAACTCTATCATAGACAGCAAAGATTTTTTCAATGAAACTTATGTTTACAACAGAACTATTGAGTTTATAAATTCTTTAAAAGATGAAAAGTTGAAAACTAACATTATTTCTGATGTATCTTATTCTTCGTTTAAAGAAAAAAAGTATGAAAAATTAACAGATTCTATAGAAAAACTATATAAAGACAAAGAAAAATATCTTGCAATGGAAGAAGTTTTGAGTAATTTTATAAGAGATGGAGTATATGAAAATTATAATATACTATTTTCTAATTACGCAAAAATAGCAAAAGATATAAAAGATAAAAATATTTCAGATAAAATATTAGTAGATTTAATAAATAACTATATAAAATTAAATGACAGAGTAGGTGCAATAAACCTAATAAATGATTTATCAAATGATGAATCTAAATATGCTCTATTATTAAAAACAGTAAAAGAAAATAATATACAAGATATTGAAAAATCTAATACTTTTTATGACATTTCTTTAAAAGTAGCAAGTTCTTTAAAAAATTCTGAATACAAAAGAAATGCAATAAAAGAAATATTAAATAAAGTTTCAAGTAATGGAGACTTTGACAGATCAAAATCAATGAGCGATTTAGCTCAAAGATACTTAAAACTTGGAAAAATAGAAAGAGCTTTAACTTTAACCTATAGAATTGAAGATGATGATTACAGATTTGATACTCTGCAATTAGTTATAAAAGAGTACATAGAAAAAAATAAATTAGATGAAGCTTTAGCAATAATCGAAAGTTTAAAATCAAATAATTTTCCTAAAATTAATCCTTCTATTATTGTATTATATAAGTATAAAATAATGAGTACATTAGCTCAAGCTTATGCTGTATCTAAAGACTTTAAAAAAGCCGTATATTTAGCAGAAATAGTTAGTAAGGGTAGCGAAAATAGTTATATTACTTTAAGTTTTATAGTAGAAAAATATGTTGAAATGAAAAGCTTCAATGAAGCATTAGAAGTAATTAAAATGATTAAATTAGATAAAGATAAGTCCGTACAATTAAATAATGTAATTGGAATATATGTTAAAGAAAAAAACTATAAAAATGCAGAAAATATATTCTTAAAAGCCATTCAATCTGTAGATTCAATGAAAAATCCAGCATATAAATCAAAAGCACTTATAAATATATTAAATAATTACTTTAAAACTTCAAGATTTGATATTATGAATGAAATTATTTTAAACTCTCTTGACAGTATTAAAAATATAAATGATGATGTTGAAAAACTATCTGCATTAAATTATGTATTTGAAAAATATATGAAAGTAAAAATATTTACCGAATCAGACATTATATTTTCAAGATACTTAGACATAGTAAATAGTTTTGAAATGTATGAATTGAAAGCAAAAACATTAAATACTGCCTTGGATAATTACTTTGAAATTAAAAATTTTAAAAATTCAAATAACTTTTTCTCAAAAGCTTTGAGCATATTGGAGAACTTTAAAGTTGATACTGATAAAACTCAAATTTTACAAAAAATAATCAATAAGTATATGAATATAGGCAACTATGAAAAATCAAAAGAAGTGTTTATGGAAGGCTTTAATGTTGTAAATGGAATCGAAAAAAAATCTGAAAATATTTTATTTCTTCTGAATAATTATATAAAAACAAATAATTTAAAAATAAACTCTGAAATATTTTCAAAAGCTTTAGATGTTGTAAAAACAATAAAATATAGCGAAGAAAAATACTTTACACATGAAAAAGTTATGCAATTATACATGAATATAAAGGATTTCAAAAATTCTGACGATGTTATACTTAAATCATTGAATACAATTGAAAATATAGAATACAGTGAATATAAGTTTAAAGCTTTAAATACATTAATAGATAGATACATAAAAATAGGAAACTTTACTAATAACAGTTTGTTTTTTTCAAAAGCTTTAAATATTGCAAAAAATATAAAATTTGATTCAGACAAATCCGACTTTATAATAATGATATTAAATAAATATCAAAAAACAGGGTACTTTGAAAATACGAAAGATATTTTTGTAAAAAGCCTTGAAATAACAAATGAAATACTAAAAATAAACAATAAAATAAATACATTAAATTTTATTTTAGATAAATATTTGACTATAAATACTAATAAAGATTCAAAATATATCTTTATTAAAGCTATTGAAATTACTGGAAATATAAAGGATGAAGAAATAAAATATAAATCTCTTTCTGGAATAAACAATAAATATGTTAGTGTTGGAAATAAAAAAGATGCAAATTTGGTTTTTTCAGCCTCGTTAAACATTGCAAATTTAATAAGAAATAGCTATTTTAAATCTATGGCACTTCAAAATATATCTCAAAACTATGTAAAATTAGGAAATTTAAATGGTGCAATTGAAATTATAAATAAAATGAATGATGAAAAAGTTAAGTTTGAATCTTTAAATAACATTATAGAAAATTTCTATCTTTCAGTAAATGTCAATGATCAATACAAAGAATATTCAAGCATTCTTTTAAAAACATTATCATTTATAGAAAATAAAATTTCCGATGAATTCAAACCATTAGCTTTAAACTCATTTATGAATAAATATATGATTACAGGTATATACAAAGATTCAGACTTAATATTTTCAATAATATTAGATACAATTTCACCATTAAAATCTAAATATGACATATTAAATAAAACAATAGATAACTACTTAAAATTAAAGAAGTTTGATAAAATAAATGACTTTTTTACAAAAGCACTGTCTATAACAAATACTTTAGAAAAAGAAGAACAAAAAACTGCTATGTTAGAAAAAATAATTAATAAGTATATGATAACCGATAAAATTAAAAATTCAGATAGCTTTTTCATAAAAGCCTTTGATGTATCTTATAAAATAAGAAACAGTGAAATGAAATTTAATAGTATTAATACAATAATAGATAAAATAGCTTCAACAAACAGTATAAAAGATACAGAAAAAATTTATTCTAAAGCTGTTGATGTTGCAAACAGCATTTCAGATATAGATTTAAAGTTTAGTGCTTTAACTATAATAGATATAACTTTTGAAGATCTAAAAAAATAATCCGGCTAAGCCGGATTATTTTTATTTCATACCATGTTTTTTTAAAATTTTATCATAAGTTCCATCTTTTTTAATCATTTGAAGTCCTTTATTAAAATCTTCAACTAACTTTTTATAGTCTGGAATAGCCTTTGAAAATGCATTATATACATTAAATGTCTGTAATGGTGGATTTATTATATCTAATGTTCCAACAAAATCTTGATATTTTTTATTTAAAAGGTCTAATATTGTTTCTTTAGAATCAACAAGAATATCTATTCTTCCAAAAATTAATTTTTTTAAGTTTTCTTCAGAATTATTGGCATTTTCTTTCATTAAATAATCTGCTTTATCAAATTCATCAGTGTTTTTATAACCTCTTACAACACCAAACGTATATTTTTTTAGGTCTTCAAATGTTTTATAGTTGTTTGGTATATCTTTTCCCTTTTTCTTAAAAAAAACTAAGTTTGAAGTAGAAACCACATCTGTAAAGGCATAATACTGTGCTCTTTCATCTGAATAGTATATTGTAAATAATCCATCATATTTTCCAGAACGAACCATATTTAAAGCTCTTTGCCATGGAACAAACTCTATTTTTACCTCATATCCCATTTTTTTCATTGCAGCAATTGAAATTTCTGAATGAAATCCATAATTATCCAATGTTGGACCAGTAAAAGGTGGCCAATCTATAGCTGCAAAAGTAACTGTCCTTGAAAACATTGAAACAAAAATCAATAATCCTAAAATAAGAAACAATACCTTTTTCATAAAAACACCTCCCTTTTAATATAATATCAATATAATTATAACATATATAAATATAAAATAAAAATCCCGAATATTCATTCGGGAAAATTAATCATAAAATTATCTTTTGAACCATGAAACTTTATACTTCCTTTATCTAAAAGGATAACCTTATCACATATATCAGAAAACAATGAAAAGTTACGTGTAGAAATTATTAAAGTTCTTTCTTCCTTTATTTTTAATAAAAGATTTTTAACATCTTTTAAAACAAAATCATCAAGATGATCTAAAATACAATCAAACATAAAAACACTTGGATTCCTTGCAAGAGAAATAAATGTAATTAAAGAAATTTTTTCAGCCATTGACCAACTTGAAAGATTATCATACTTTTTTAGCATATCTAAATCAGAAAAATAATGTGCAATATTCAACTTTTCAAGCATATCAAAATGTTCAGTTGTTATTTCATTTATTTTCAAGCCTATTGAAAGTTGTAATATTTCATGTAAAGTTAAAAAATTAAGATTTTCAACAAATGAAGTATCTGAATAAATTATCAAAGAACGTAGCAACTTTTTATCTATTGTTCTTACATCTTTATCCTCAAATCTTATCTCTCCAACACCTACAACTTTATTAAATAATTCTTCGTTCAAATGAACAAAAGACCTCAATAATGCTGATTTACCAGAATTTCTAGGTCCATATAATAAAATAGTTTCACCAGAAAAAATTTCAAGATTTATATCATTTAAAATTTTTTCTTCATTTATAAAAAGATTAAAATTAGACATAGTTATTACATTTTCTAACATAACATCAACTACTTTACTTTATTACTTGTATTTTCTTTTACATTACCGCGTCTTAACTTAGCTATTTCTTTTACTTCTTTATAATCATTACTATGTTTTATAATTTTTATAAATTCGTATTGCGAAGAAAGTTTTGGATTAGAAAAACTAAATATGTCTTTCATTTTGAACCACCTCTCTTATTGTATATAATAATGATACATTTCTTTTTATACAAAATCAGTATATATTATTACAATTAGTTTATAAAATAAATAAGAAAAGTGTTATTTTTTTATATAAAAAAATGTTATCTTAATACAAGATAACATTTTAAAATATTATTTATTTTTTACTTTTTTCTTTTATAATAATAAAATTTTTATAATTATTATTTTCATTGTCTACAACAACATTTGTATAATCATCATAAGATTTATTATATATTTTAGTATTTGGATCTATTTTTAATAAAGTTTCTATATCTTTCTTATTTAAATTTAAACTTCTTTTTCTTATATTTATTCCATAATCTTTTTTTATGAAGTCTTGAAATTGAACCTTTGTATTATCTTTAAACAAAAGATATTTCAACAAATTTTCAAATGTATTAGCTTCAACATATCCTGGTATAGAACCCAAAAAATTATCTTCATCCTCAAAAAAAACAAAGGTTGGAGTTCCTCTAACTCCAAATGCTCCAAAAAGTTGTGGATATGTATACTTTTTATTTCTAAAATCAGCCGTTCCATCATTTTTAGCAGTTATTTCTGCAAATACAAATTCTGTTCTCAACCATTTTTGAACATCTTTATTGGTTAATATTTCTTCTTCAAACTTCTTACAATAATAACATTCTTCTGAAGAAAACATTATAATGACTTTCTTTCCTGTTATTTTGGAAACTGTAAATGCATCATTGAAGTTTCTTAAAACAAAATTGTTTAATGGAACAGAAAAAATACTAATAGAAATAATTAGCATAACAAAAATTGAAAATTTAAAATTTAATAATTTTTTCATTTATCTTTCCTCCTAAAATTTTAAAAAATTTTATTGAACAATCCAAATAAAATAAAAACTCCTATTAAAATCAATAAAATGCCACCAATATACTTCAAATATCTTTGCCATTTAGGTTCTCCCAAACTCACCTTTGAAACTATTTTACTTATAACTCCACTAAAAAACAAAAAGGGAATTGATATTCCAAGAGAATAAACAAACAATAATACTGCTGCTTTAATAATATTGGTATTAGTAGCAGCCATACTTAAAATTCCTCCTAAAATTGGTCCAGAACACGGAATCCAAACAATAGATACAGCAAATCCCATAAAAAAAGAAGATATAAATGATGAGTCTTTAAATTTATTTAAATTCACCTTACTTCCTTTAAATACTTGCTTATCCAATAAAAACACAATTCCAAAAAATATCGTTATACTTCCAGCTATTATATTTAAAACCCATTTATAAGAATAAAACAAAAAGCCTATACTTCCTGAAATAACCCCAAGTATAGTAAAAAAAATCGAAAGCCCCAAAAAAAATCCTATTCCCCTTTTTATTACAATAGAGGTTTTATTAATATCAGGAATCAAAATAGCAAAAATAATTGGTATTAATGGTAAAACACACGGACTAAAAAAAGAAAGAATTCCACCACCAAGTGCAGTTATATATCCAATAGATGGTTGTAATAAGTTCAAATAATCTCCCTCCTTATACCTATATATAGTATTATATCATATTAATATTACTCAATTTAAAAATTTTTAGCAAACTTTGAGTATTTTTTGATTGTTTTTTGAGTAAAATTTTAGTATTTTTTTATTTTCAATGTGTAAAATATACTTGTAAAATCAAATTTGGCAAAAGCCAAAAAAAAATTGGGAGGTAGATTTTATGAAAAAACTTATCGTTTTAGTACTTGCTTTAGTTATGGTTGTTGCTATGGGATTTGCTGCACAATCAACTGCAACTGGAAATATCCCTGTTAAGGTTACTGTTTTACCACACGTTGTTGTAACTCCTTCAGTAGAAGCTATTAATGTAAATTACGATCCAGAAAATAAAACTTTAGGAGACACATCATTTTCTTTAGAAGTTAAAGCTAATTTCGCTTATAAGGTTGATATTGATTTTAATAGTGACAGCAATGAAAAATTAGCTCTTGTTGATGAGAATGTTTATGCTAATCAAACAGGTAATGACACATGGGATTATTCAGTAACATTTGCTAATAATGGTGATAATTTCTGGTTAGATAATGCTGCTGATTATACTGGTACAATAGTATACACAGTTTCTCAACAATAATCAAAAATAAAAAATCGGGGCTTTTAAAGCCCCATTTTTAAAAGAAGGTGAGTAAATGAAAAAATTACTATTCATTATTCTAATTTTGAGTTTATTAACTATATCCTTTGCAAATAAACCTGAAGATAATGGAAGTATTAATGTTAATGTTACTGTCTTACCTCATGTCACAATGTCTTTCAATCCATCAGATCAACTTCTCGACTCATGGAAAAAAATAAATGGTGTAAATGAAAAGGTAAATGAAATTGATCCTTCATTGAGAGCTGTAAGGTACTATGCAACTGGTGTTAATGCTGAAATAAAAACAAACACAAATATTGAAATAAAATCATCATTTGTTGTTAATCCAGAAGCTATGGATCCAAGTTTTTATAATCCTGCAACTGGAGTAGTAAATCCAGAAACAATAACAGGTGGTATATCTGTTATAGAAGATTCAGATGAAGTTGGTTCTTATCCACTTGCTATAAGCGCTAATGAAGATCCAAAAGTATATACAACTATAACTCATGATTATGATGGAACATCTGGATTTAATATTCAATACAGTATGAACTTAAAATTCACAGATGATAATTGGTACAAAATAAAAGCTGGGACAGTAACTATAGGTCATATAGAAGTAATTGTTAATGCAGTAAATTAATTAAAACGGGCATAAGCCCGTTTTTTACCGAGGTTGATGTTAATGAAAAGAGAAGTTTCTGTAATGTACAATATAATCAGTTCTGAAATACAAAAACAAATTAATACCTTTTTTCTTAAATACTATAATTCTGGTATAAAAGATTATTATGTTTCTATTTTATTTTTTGTCATTAATAATAGTTATGAAGAAACAAATATTGAAAAATATATAAAAAAAACATTATTTTTTATAAATACAAATCTTGGAACAAACTTTAAACTTACTAACAATGAAACTGAAATAAAAATAGGAAATTCAAATGAGTTTTATGGATATTTAGATACTGGAGACTTTGTCGATTATTCTTTTTTAAAAGTTTTTTCTGATATTTTTTACTTATCATTAAAAAGAGTCAATTTAAATAAAAACTACAAAGAAACATTAAACTTTTCTCAATTTATTTTAGACAATATAGAAAATATAATTATAGTTTTAGACGAAAAGAAAAATATAATAAACTACAACTTACAAGCTCTTACTCATTTTGGAAAAAAACTAATAAATTCAAAAATTTTTGATTTAATTGGTATTAATAAAAATATATTCAATTTTGAAAATCAATTAGACAAAAAAGAATTTGATTATTTTAATTATGATTATTATTATAAAATACGTATTTCATCTTATAAAAACAAAAAGTATATAGTGGATATATATCCTCAAAAAATATTTGATTACTTAAAGTCCAATGTAACTACAAATAATAATTTTAAATTTGAAGAATCTGATTTATTAATTAATTATTCAAATGAATTGAAAAAAATATTTGATTCTAATGTAAGTATTACTGTATATAACTTTAATAAAAAGATATTCTTTTACTCTACAAAATCATCTTTTTCATCTAAAATAAAATATTTAATTGAATTAAATGAAAATTATAAAGTTTACTTTGAATTTGATTCCATCATAAAAACAAATTCTACAATATTAAAAGAAATAGAAAATACTTTAAATATAAATTTCAAGGTAAAGAGAGATGCATTGACAACTCTTTATAGAAAAGAAAAATTATTTAAAGAAGTACAAAACGTAATTTCAAATAAAAAAGATGCTTTATTAATGATAATTGATATAAATGATTTTAAAAATTTCAATGATAAAAATGGGCATATTTTTGGCGATATTATTTTAAAAAAATTTTCAGAAGCACTTATTTCAAGTTTTAGAAATAATGACATTATTTGTAGACTTGGAGGAGATGAATTTGGAATTTTAATGTTTGGTCAATACTCTGGAAAAGAAATAAAGTATATAAATAGAATTAATAAAAAGCTAAAAGGAGTTATTGAATTTTCTTATGGATGTTCTAAAATAAATGGAACAAAGGATACATTAGAAGAATACTTTGAAGAAGCTGATAAAAACATGTATTTAAATAAAAAAACCACAAAAAGGAGGGAATTTTCATGAAAAAGTTTATTGGTTTAGTACTTGTTTTATCTTTATTAATTGTTATTAGTTTTGCAAATCAAACAACTGTATCAAGCAACATCCCAGTTAATGTTACTGTTTTAAAACATGTTGTTCTTGAACTTCCAACAGATGCCTCTTTTGATTTAACTTATGATCCTGAACATACAAGTGATGTATCAAGTGATTCTGTTGATTTTACAGTTAAATCAAATTACAATTATTCAATCACAGCAGAATATAACTTACCAGCTGGTGCTACTCCTCCATCTGAAATAAATATTACTGATTATTATACAATAACTCTTGATAACAATACAGGAAATGCTGGAGTTAATAATCATACAGTAACATTTGCTGTTGATTATTCAAAAATGGAAACTGATGCTGAAACATTATCTGGTAAAAGTGATGTTTGGACATATGTAGAAGCTTCATCAGAAGCTTATGCTGCAGGAACAGTAACTTTAACTGTAACTGCTGATTAACTTAAAAATAAAAAATGAGAATCACAATGTGATTCTCATTTTTTATTCAAAAAACTTTATTAATATTGGTATTATTACAATTGATACTATTGACATTAATTTTATTAAAATGTTTATAGCTGGCCCTGCTGTATCTTTAAAAGGATCTCCAACAGTATCTCCTATAACAGATGCTTTATGAGCCATAGATCCTTTTCCACCAAAATTATTTGCTTCTATATATTTTTTTGCATTATCCCAAGCACCACCAGAATTAGACATAAATATAGCAAGCATAACTCCTGCTACTGTAGTTCCCGCTAATACTCCTGCCACTGCTGTTTTCCCTAACACAAAGTAAATTAATATTGGAGATAAAACAGCAAGTAATGATGGAAGTATCATCTTTTTCAACGCACCTTTAGTTGCAATAGAAACACACTTTTCATAATCTGGCTTATTCTTTCCTTCCATTAAACCTGGAATTTCTTTAAATTGTCTTCTAACTTCTTGAACCATTATATCTGCTGAATCTCCAACAGCTTGCATTGCAAAAGCAGAAAATAAGAATGGAAGCATTGCCCCTATTAAAGCTCCTATGAATACAGTTGAATCAGTTAAATTAACTGATTTTATTCCAGTTACATTTATATAAGAAGCAAAAAGAGCAAGAGCTGTTAAAGCCGCTGATCCAATTGCAAATCCTTTACCTATTGCAGCTGTTGTGTTACCAACTGAATCAAGTAAATCAGTTCTTTCTCTAACTTCTGGATCTAAGTGAGCCATTTCTGCAATTCCACCAGCATTATCTGCAATTGGTCCATAAGCATCTATTGCAAGAGTTATTCCAAGTGTAGATAACATTCCAACTCCAGAAAGTGCTATACCAAAAAGGCCCATTAATTTATAAGACACAATAGTAGCAGCAGCAATTAATAAAACTGGTATAGCAGTTGATTCCATACCAATTGCCATTCCATTTATTAAAATTGGTGCAGCTCCAGATGTTGCTGTATGTGCTAATTTTTTTATAGGATTTTTTGCAGTATAATATTCTGTTATGCTTCCTATTAGAATTCCAACTATCATTCCAAGCAGTATGACTACACCACTATTAAAATCACCAAAAATGTACTTTGAAAGTATAAAAACACTTATTAATTCTATTATATTTGCAATATAAGTTCCAAAATGAAGCATCTTAGATGGATCAATACCTTCTTTTGATTTAACCGTTAAATTAACTATTATTATTCCAATTATTGCTGATATAAGCCCAAATGATACAACTAAAAATGGAAATATAGCTCCTTTAACAGAAAAAGCCAATGCTCCTAAAGCTGATGCTGAAAAAATAGAACCTACATAAGATTCAAATAAATCTGCACCCATACCTGCAACGTCTCCAACGTTATCTCCAACATTATCAGCAATTACGGCAGGATTTCTTGGATCATCTTCTGGAATACCTGCTTCTGTTTTTCCAACTAAATCTGCTCCAACATCAGCAGCTTTTGTAAAAATACCTCCACCAACTCTTGCAAAAAGTGCAACAAATGAAGCACCCATTGCATAACCACTCATAATTAATGTATCTTCACCAGAAATAAAAAAAACTAATCCAAGTCCAAAAACTCCAAGTGAAGAAACTGTCATTCCCATAACAGCTCCACCATTAAATGCTACTTTTAAAGCACTTCCGAGTGAAGAAATAGCAGCATGTGTGGTTCTAGTATTTGCTCTTGTTGCAATTGTCATACCAAAAAATCCTGCCAAAACTGACATAGTTGCACCAAAAACAAATGCTATAGCCATTCCCCAAGAGTTAGCAATACCAAGAAATAGCGCAAATAATCCAACTATCATATAAAGTATCTTGTACTCTGAAATTAAAAATGCTTTTGCCCCGACCTGTATTGCTTTTGATATTTCAATCATTTTTTCATTTCCTGGTTCTTTTTCTAAAACTTTAAAAGTCAAAAACACAGTAAATATCATACCTATAACACCGGCAATAACTCCAGACAACTGATAAACAATTCCCATAATCGACCTCCTCTTTTATTTTTATACTATTTCTATATTTTATCATATATTATAATAAAATTCAAATAAAAGTATCTCCATATAAATATAAAAAAGTAGCTAAGCTACTTTTTTATATTTATTAATCTTCTACTTCAATTAATTGATAATTTTCATTCTTTAAAAAACTTTTTATTTTTTCTTTTATGCTATCTTTAGCTAATTCTTTGTTTTTTATTTCTCTAAACATTATATATATTTTATCTTTTTTAGTCATTATGACATCTACTTTTCTTATTTTTTTAGTTAATATATTTAGTGAATTATCAAATGAACTCCTTTTATTAAAAGATAATTCTAATACAAAAAAATCTTTTTCTCTTTTATTTTTTTCGAGAGCAATCAACAATTCAAAATCTTCTTCACATAAAATTGTTGCTCCTTGTAAAACCTGTACATTATTTTCTTTTTTATTTGTATACATATCTTTTATATTTCCTATAAAACTCAATTCTGAATTTCCAAAGAGTTCTTTATAATCATTATAAAGTTTTTGAGAAGCTATATAATTTTCTGCTTTAATATTTAATGCTATTTGTTTTAACCAGATATCATCTCTGTTTTTATCATATTCAAACCCTTTTTGCAAATATTTTAAAGCCCTTGTTAAATCATTTTTTTCTTCAAATAAATCTGCTAATTCTGATAATATATCTACATAAATTTTTTTTATATACTGCCTTTTGTATTCAACCCACATATCATATATATTCTCACTCAACAGTTCATCTTTATATAAATTAACAGCTTTTTTTAACAATTCAATTTTCATTTCTACATCTTCTTCACCTTGTGCTTTTTCATAGAACATCAACATATCATTCATATCCGTATTAAAACTTTTTGGAGAAAAAGTACAATAATTATAATGAGTATACAATTCTTCTTTAGTTATTCCAAGTTTTTTTCTTATAAGATATAAGGTTGAATTTAAGTTTGCTTTAGCAGAATCTTCATCAAAATTTTCCCAAAATATATTGTAAATATCAAAGGTAGATATTTTTTTATTTTTATTTAATATCAAGTATTTTAACAATTCTTGTGCTTTTCTGGACCCAAAATTTTTTATTAATTTTTCATTTTTTTTTATAGTAAAAACACCAAATAAATTAGCATAAATCACTTCAATGCCCCCCATGACGTTAATAAATATATTCAAGTTTAGCTTCAAAAGAATACTTGTTTTCTAAAATATTGTAAAACAAATCCGAACTTACTTTAATATCATTAAAATTAAAGTTTAAAAATAGTCCACTACTAAAAGTAAAATTATAATCAACCATACTTATATTTGTTTCTATTCCAAGAAAATCATATATTAAATAATTTATTTTTGAATTAAATTCTGGTGCAAACATTATTTTTTTATCTTTATAGATTATAGGATAAAATTCTGCATTTAATTTTAAGTTATCAATGTTTGTATTATCTACTATTGAAGCTTTAATTTCTGTGCCATTTGAACTTATTTTTAATAATGAATTTTTATAATAAAATCCAATACTTATTGTTTTTAAAGTAGAATAATTTAAATATAACTTTCCTAACTTTGTACTAAATACAACTTCATTATTTATACTTTTATACTTTATTGAATTGAAGTTTTTTTCTTTTTTTGTTTCAAAATTTATATTTTTTATTCCATTTACAATGAGGTATATTTCAAATTTTTCATTATTTAAGTCTTTTGCTTTTAATAAATATTTTTTTTCTCCTAATTTAGAGTTAACTGTATTTTCAAACAAAAAAGTTTTTGAATTAATTTTTATTTTACTCGTTACAACTTTTTTCGTTGTATTAACTGGAGTTATTTCAAAGTCTGACTCTATTATTCCATTTGTGCTGTACTTAAATGTATAGCCTTCAATTACCGATATATTGAATAATGTTATTTCTTTATTTTCTCTCTTTATAAAAATTGAATAAGAATATATATTTGCAAATACTTGAAGTGAAATAATACTTAAAAATATCAAAATAAAAAGTTTTTTCATTTAATTTCACCCCCAACAGCATTTACAAATATCATCAATCTTTTATTCCCTTCACTATTTAAGTTATTTGAAAATAAAAATCTTAATATTGGTATTTCTCTTAATAAAGGAAATCCACTTTTTGTATCTGAAAATTGATTCATATCAAGATTTGCTATCATAATCATTTCATTTGGATTCAACGAAACTTTAGTTTGTAAAATTGATTTTGTTGTATCATAACTATTTCCTGATACTCCTAAAAGTTTTGAAATTTCAGAACTTATTTCTAAATCTATTTTTTTATTATAATACGTTGGAAGTATTGAAATTGATATTCCATTGTTAACAGTTTTTATTGAATCTTTTCCATCAATATTCATTACTATATTTTTATTATTTAGAATGTTTATATTCAAAGTTTTTCCTGGTTTTATGTAAACGCTTTGATTTGATACTAAATTTGCTAAATTTTCACTTTCGAACATTTTTAATTGTGCTTGAAATAAGTTATTTACAGAAAAAGATACTGTTTGATTAGTATAAGAAAAGGAATCACCTAAATTTTGATTAATTGTACTTAAATTTCCAGATAATAAACTTGAATATTGTTTATCCACTTCTAAAACATAGATATTCAATTTTATATCAGTTTGTGGTTTGTCTACTTCTTTTATTATTTCTGTTAAATACTTTATTTTTTCTTCTGGAGCATAAAAGATCAAACCATTATCTATATAATTTATTTTTATATAACTTAAAAACGAATCTGGTACTAACTTTATAAAGTCTTCTGGAGATATATAATTTAATTTTATAAATTTTTTTTCTGCTAAATAAGAAAAAGTTTTACTTCTAGGATCAGCAAGTCCAACAAAATAAGTTTTATCGTTTATTTTTTTAAAAGAAAATCCACCAGGCATTAACAGAGTTGTTAAAACAGATGCAACAGGTGTATCTGTAAAATCAGCACTAATAATTCCATTTACATATTCATCTGTTAAAATAGTAACTTCTGCTTGCATTGCAACTTCATTCAAAGCTTCAGTTAATTGCGAATTATAAAAAGTAGCGGTTATTAATGGCTCTGAAAATATAATTGTACCTACAATTAATACAAGTAAACTCAGTATTTTTTTCATTGTTTTTCACCTATATCCAATATTCCAGAATACTTTGTCAAAATTTCATCACTATTATAAATATTTATAGAAAAATAATACTTTCCCTTTTCAAGTTTAACTGTATCTCCAAACAATATTGTCGATTCTCCATTCATTAACCATCTACTTTCACTTGTTGAAGATAAACCAAAATTTCCTATAGATTCTCTTTTTTCATTAGAAATATTCAAAGTTGCTTTTGGTAATATATATCTATCTCCAGTATTCTTTATTTTAATGGAAAAAGATCCAGAATCATTCATTTCCTTATAATTATAATTCAAAACCGTAGCATTTGTAGTTGTATTTCCTATTAAAACTTCACAATTTACTATTTCTTGAGTTAAGAATGTTGAGTCCTTAGTATATGAATTCAACAATAATTTTCCATAATAAGCTCCGTCTTCTACATTTTTTGGAACTCTAATAGTTGTTATTAAATTGGTATGTCTTCCAGCATTTAATATAATTGGATTTTTTGTTTTTAAACTTATCCATTTTAACATTGATTTATCCTTTGAAATAGGAAATTCTGCTCCCCCAACTTTTACCTTTGTATTAAAGTCACTAAAATTTTCTAATCTTATTGCTGAAGTTTTTGCTGCTCCCGGATACAGTTTATAAGATAAAAAATTTGGATTTAATTTTAATGCAAGTTCTTTTCCAGATGCAAAAGAAAATACATTTTTAGGTATTTTTATTTTCGAAGTATAAATTTTTTGATTATCATCATAGTTTAAAAAAACATCTACTCTATACTCACCGGCAGAAACCAAATACTTTGAAGTTCCATAAAACTGAACTTCATTTTTAGATAATATTTTTTGTTCATTTTTAGAATTTTTCATCATATAAGCTGTTTTTAAAGGTATTTTTTCTATAATTTTACCTTTTATATTTCTTATTATTGCATTAACAGATGTTTTTAAATCAAAGTCAGATGAATTCAATACAGTTGCTACTATAGTTGGTTTTTTATCTTGATCTGGAATTATATTTATATTTTTTAATTCCACTTTTTTTCTACTAATACCACTAACATTCAATGAAATTCTAACTGCATACCTCATAACTATTGATATACCAGTTTTAGCTTTAACCGTTTCTGGTGTCATCATTAATATAAAGTTATAAGTTCCTGGTTTTGCATTTAAAGGTACCTTTATTTTCACATTAGATATTGTATTTTTCCCAGCTGGTACTAAAATTTTATTTTCATAGTTTATCCAATTAATTTCTGGAAAAACATCTTTATCCGCTTTTAAAAAAGAAAATTCTCCATTTTCATTTTGAATAAATTGATATAATTCAACATTTACATTTTTATCGATCATTTCTGGATCTAAAAATATCTCTTCATTAATTGTATCTCCTGGTTTTGCATTAACTTCAAATAACATAGGTCTTATTCCAACTGAAAAAGATAAAAAAGATACTGTCAAAAATAAAAAAATTAATAGTTTTTTCAAAGATATTCCCTCCTAAAGTTTTTTTATCATGAAAAATTATACTCTAATTATGTTAAAAAAAGATTAAAAAAATTAATTAATCATGCGATTAATTAAAAAAATAAAAAAAATAATTGCTTTTAGCAATTATTTTTTTTATTTAAATATATTTCAATATTTTATTGGTAATGCTTTATCTAAATTAGTCATTTTCAAAACTTTAAATACATTTTCATTAAAATTAGAAAATATTAATGTAGATTTAAGTTTTTTAGCTTCTCTATAAACAGAAATTAAAAAGCCTATACCAGTACTATCTATGTAATTTACTTTAGACATATCAATATCAAATTCTTTTCCTTCATATTGCTTTAATTTTTCAAAAAAAAGATTTTTATTCATTGTAGCGCCCATTACATCCATATCTCCAATAATTTTCACTTGAACTCTTCCATTAACTTCATTAAAGTTAAAATCCATAACTTCACCACCTTAAAATTCTTCGTCTATTTTTTGTTTTTCAAGAAGTCTTGCTTTTAATTTTAAATCTTTTATATTTAATTTATTCATTATGTATTGAGCTAACATATATTGAAATGGAAGCCACGAAACATGTCCAATTGGAATTAAATAATGATTACTCTTTTTAAATTCTTTTAATAATTTTTTTCTACTTTTCCTTGATAATGTTCTATCAAATATTGCTTCTATAAAAGTAACTCTATTTGCATCTAATAAATGTGCATAAGATAATGGATCTATCTTAAATAGTGGATGTATCTCGTTTGAAGTTATTATTTCATTAGCTGTCATATATTTTACTATTTGAAATTGTTTTTCGTATATATCAAACATTTTTTCCGGTTCACTCAAATTATAATCTGATTTAAACCCCTTTTTTATTAATCTTCTTATAAATTTAGTAGCTGGTGAATCATACATTATACTTGGTAAGTGTCCACCTACAGTCATTAAAATTAAATCTTTTATTCTTTTATCAAATGCTGAAGTTATTGTAGAAACCATACCTCCAAGGCAATAACCCAATACACAATTATTATCCTTTTTCCATAGATTTTCTTGTTCAAGAAAATCTATGGTAGACATAACATCAACCACTGAGTTTTCCCAAAATTGCTTCATAACATTCATTTGTGGCCAAAGATAATTTCTCCCACTAACAGATTTATTATCTACTCTTGTATAATTTCCAGGGAGTATTAATATTGTAGCATTTATATCTACAGAAGCCAAATGACTTCCCATCCATAATAAAAATTTTATATTGGCACTTCCAAGCCCATGAAGTATTAAAACAGATGCTGAACTTTTTTCTTTTGGTTTATAATTATAAATTTCTACTGTTTCCGTACCAATTGCAGGATTTCTATACAATGTTGGAAATCTTATATAATCACATCTATAATGTCTTCCTTTAAATATATATCCAGATATATATTTTATTTTTTGTTTTTCATAATTAAAATCAATTTTCATCTTTAAAACACGCCCTTATAAATGCTACAGTTTTTTTTACTATTTTAACTGTATGATAGTCATTCATATAAAATTCAAATGTATGACCCCCATTTTTATGTACTAAAACTTCATGTTTTATATTTTTTTCTTTTAATTTTTTTACAACTTTCAACATACTTTCAAATGGAACTACATCATCTTCTTTTCCATGTACAAGCAAAACAGGTACCATATTACAATTTATCCATGATATTGGTGAATAATATATATATTCTCCTTTTATCTTTTGAGGAGAACCTTTTAATGTAGTCGTTACTGCAAATTTTGAAAATAAAGATTTAACATTTTTTTCAAATAAATCATTTAAATCTGCTGGAGTATAATAAGAAACAACACCTTTAATACCTGCCATTTTTTCTTTATCTTTTATATAAGAATTATGTGCAGCATATAGCATAGCAAGATGTCCTCCTGCAGAAAGACCCATTAAAACTATATTTCTTTTATCTAATTTAAGTTTATTAGCATTAGTTTTTAAAAATTCTAAAGAGTCCGTATAATCTTTTAATATTTCTTTCATAGAGTTTTTAAAACCAAATCTATAATCTATTGAAACAACTGCAAAACCATTTGATGCAAGATATTTACACCAAGAAACATTATTGGGTTGATTTCTAAATCCCGAAATCCATCCTCCACCATGAGAAAACAAAATTACAGGATGTATTTCATTAATATTTTCTGGATACCATATATCTAATTTTAAGTTTTCTTTATAAGTATATGTTTTTTTTTCTCCTTTATATTCAACATCAAGTGGTAATTTTCTTTTTAGAATATTTATAATATATATAAAACTAAATATTATAAAACTATAAAAAATTACTATCCATCCATTAAAAATACTTAAAATAAATAAAACAAAGACTATTATTTCTCTAAATATATGTCTTGATTTTATAAAAAATGCCATGAGTTTATTATATTTTTTCATTTTTTACTCCTTTAAAATAGTGTTATAATTATATTATACAATGCTATCAAGGTAAAAGTATAGTATTAAAATAATAGGAAGGAGATTATTTTTATGAAAAAAGCATTAATATACTATGGATACCCTTCTTGTATCAATGAATATTATGATATTAATAAAGCTATAAATTCTTTTAAAAATTATGATTTAATAGTATTTCCAGGATCAAAAAGATCTTTTAAAAGTATTGAATTTGAATCACATGAAGATCATGAAAAATCTAAAACAATTATTAAAAATTTAAAAAATGAAAGTTTTGGATATATTGCATGTGGGAATAGAGATTTTGATTCTCATTGGACTTTAAAAGAAATAAATAAGTTAATAAATCTTTGGAAAGAAATGGGAGTTTATGGAATATTTTTAGATGAATTTGGAAATGATTATGGAAATGATGATGATAGAAGAAAACAAATAATAGATTTAGTTCATGAAAATAAGTTATCAGTAATAATGAATGTTTGGAATCCAGATGATGTATTTAAAAATTTAAAAACGTCTACTTGGAAAAGTGATTATTATTTATTAGAATCTTTTTCATTTTATGCAAATGGTGAAGTTACTTTATATCAAACAGAAGAAATGATTTTTGAAAGAATAATAAAGTTACAAGAATACAAGAAAAAATATGATTTTCAAATTTTGGGTATTGATACTTTTGGGTTTGATTTCGAAATAATAAAAGAAGAATTTTTAAACACATCATTAAAACTTGCTAATTTTTTATCTTTAGACGCTTATGGTGTTTCAAAAAAAGATTATCATATTTTAGATACAAAATTAATTGATTTTAACTTAAAAAATATGAACTTCAATAAAACTTTTAAACTTAAAAAAAGTTTTGGAAAATACAAAAGAACGGATTTAAAAGGTAAATATATAAAATGGAAAAATGGAAAATTTGGTGGAATTCCAATTGAAATTAAAATATAAAAACGGGCCTAAGGGCCCGTTAATTATTGTTATGGATAGATACCTCTTAATCTTGTAGCTGTTGCTACTCTTTCAATTGCAACTATATAAGCTGCTGATCTCATATCGATATCTAAGTCATATTTTTTCATTGTATCAATTACACTGTGGAATGCATTTCTCATTTTTTTGTTTAATGCGTCTCTTACATCTTCGAGTGACCAGAAGAATGATTGTAATCCTTGTACCCATTCAAAGTAAGAAACTGTAACTCCACCAGAATTTGCTAAGAAATCTGGAACAATAAAGATACCTTTCTTTTGAAGAATTTCATCAGCTTCTGGAGTTATAGGACCATTTGCTGCTTCAACAATTAATGTTGCTTTAACTTCATTTGCATTCTTTTCTGTTATAACATTTTCAATTGCTCCAGGAACTAAAACATCTACATCTAAAGTAAATATTTCATCATTAGTTATTGTTTTAAATCCAGGATTAATTTCTGCTAAACCTGTTTTTCTTTCTGTTGTTTTTTCAACAAGATCTTTCAATTCTTCTACTGTAAATCCTTCTTCTTTATAAAGGCCACCTGTTACGTCTGAAACAGCTACAACCTTCATTCCAAGTTCTTCAGCTGTCAAAACTGCTGTATAAGAACCAACGTTACCAAATCCATGAATAGCAACCTTTAATTCACCATTTGCTTTGTTGATTTTACCTTCTTTTCTTAAGTATTCAACACCTTCTTCAATACAGATTCTAACTCCTCTACCAGTAGCTTCTGGTCTACCAAGTGATCCACCAACTTCAAGTGGTTTACCTGTAACGATTCCTAATGTTGTTGCACCTTTGTTCATTGAATATGTATCCATAAACCAAGCCATTATTTGACCATTTGTATTAACATCTGGAGCTGGAACGTCTTTATTTTCACCAACTATTATTTGTATTTCAGAAAAGAATCTTCTTGATAATCTTTCAAGTTCACCATTTGAAAGTTCTCTTGGATCAACAGTTACTCCACCTTTTCCTCCACCATATGGAATATCTGCAACAGCACATTTCCATGTCATCCAAAATGCAAGTGCCTTAACTTCATCAAGAGTTACATTTTGATGATATCTAATTCCACCTTTTGCAGGTCCTCTTGCAATATTGTGTTGTACTCTGTGACCAGTAAAAACTTTTATTGAACCATCATCCATCCTTACTGGAAAGTTAACTGTTAATTCTCTTTTTGGTTTTGAAAGTACATCGATTAGATCTGGTTCTAAGTTCATAATTTTTGATGCTTTTGTAAATTGTCTTACAGCATTTTCGTATAAGCTCATGGCTTTACCTCCCAAAATGAAAGTGATTGATTTATTTTTGTTACACCATTATTGTAGTCCTAAAAAAATAAAAAATAAAGTCTGATTTTTTTAAAATAATTATACTTATAATTGATTAACTTAAATTAAATAGTTTATTCTCTCACATTCTCAACCTATGAAATATTTTTCACGAAAATTTTTTCATAAAAAAACCCGAACTATACGTTCGGATTAATTACTTTAAAAGTAGTTGGTGTATTTATTTTATCTATAATTTCTGGAAAATAAGAATCTTTTAATTTTTTTCTATCATATATTGCAATTCCAGTATATGTAATAGCCATAGAAGTTAAACCAAATAAAAAAGATTTTACATCTCCAAATCCAAGAAGATAAAAGAGTATGGTAAATGACAAAAATACTATAAGTGGTAATCCATAAACAACAAAAGACATTTTTGTTATAGAAACTTTAGGCAATTCCACAACAACTGTATCTCCTTCTTTTAATTCTAAATTTTCATTTCTTTTTGCTCTTATTTTAAGATCTGGTCCTCCTGTAATACTACAAGCACCATGAAGTTCACAACTATCACATTCACCTGCTCTTTGAGTTAATAAATAAACATATTTATCCTTTACTTCGATAACAGACATTATTTCTCTCATTTTTTCACCTCTTAATAATTTCTATTTTATCAATACTTTTCTTTTTCTAATAAATTTTTTAATTTTTTTCTAGTATAAAATATTCTACTCTTTACAGTTCCAATAGGAATATTCATTATATGCGCTATATCTTTATAAGAAATTTTTTCTATTTCTCTCAACATTATCAATGTTTTTTCATCTGGTTTTAACTTATTAATTATTTTTAAAATCAATTCATAATTCAATTCACTTATTATTCTTTCACTAACATTAATTTTAGATATTGGTTGATAAAAATAAGTGTTTTTTTCATCATTTTCTAAATCCATAGATTGAATTTTTTCATTTTTATATTTTTTTAAATAATTTTTTCCAACATTAACAGAAATTCTATATATCCATGTTGATAACTTTGATTCACCTTTGAAATTATGAATGCCTTTAAAAATTTTTAAAAAAACTTCTTGAACAGCATCATCCATTTCAGATTGCCTAACATAATGTGAAAGTACACCAGAAATTTTTTTTGTGTACTTTTCATATAATTCATTATATGCTATTTTATCTTTATTCTTCAACTTATTGATGAATTTTTCTTCATTTTTCATAATTCACCTCTTGATAAAAGAAATTATATCATACATTTATTATTAATTTGTAAAAATATTACTAAATGTATTACATCAATATTTAAAAATTGGAGTGTCATAAACACTCCAATTTAATTATTTCTTTATATACAAAGTTTTTGTAACTTTATTTCCTGCTAAATCTGTTATTTCTATATCTAATTGCTTATCATTTCCATCACTCAAATCCAATGACGAAACTTCTATAGCCTTATATCCACCATCTGATACTTCAGAATAATTTATTTTATCGCTTGTTGCATCCGCTGTTGCACCGTCATCTCCAAATTTTATAACAACATTTGAGGTTGAATATTTAAAGTTTGTTTCTGTAAATAATATTTTTAAAGCTATTGTATCTTCACTAAGTGAAATCCTTTTTCCAACTTCATCTGCAGATATTATATCGGTACTTTCTGTCGAAGTTAAACTCCTCATTGCCTTTACTTCTGCAAGATATGGATCAGTTAAATCATAAACCATTGTAAGTTTTCCAGTATTAGAATCAGATTCATGACTGGATTTATCAATTGCTTTAACTCTCATAGAATGAGTTCCTTCAGATAATCTTATATCTGAAATTAACTGAGATATTGCTTCATTTCCAACATTGCTTGCAGGAACAGTATGTGGAATTCCATCTGATAATATTTGCACAGAATTTAAATTAGATTCTGTTATATCCCAATTAAAATTCTTTGAAGTATTTGCTGCATTTACATAATAAACATCATCCGATTTAGGTACCGTTGCATCAATATTAAAGTCATTTATAATTGGACTTTTAGTATCTATTTTTAATTTTAAAACTCCATTTACTGCATTACCCGCAAGGTCTGTTGCTTGAACAGTTAAATTAAATATATCTTCTAATCCACTTTGTAAATTTGAAAGCGTATAAACCCAATCAGTTGCGCCAGTCCCTTCTTGCATCTGTTCATTTTCAACAATATTTACTGTATCTGCTGCATCTTTTAAACTAACTATTTGACATTCTCTAACTCCAACATTATCAGTTACATCAACTACTATCTTTTCATCTCCAACGTTATTTTCTGAAATAATTTCAGCTGCTGTTGGATTAGTTAAAATTGGTGCTTGTGGCGCAGTATCATCTTTATAGATATAACCTTTATATGTTTTTCCATTTGAACTATTATCAACAAGAGTAATAAATATATTGACATGATCTCCATCGGTTAAATTAGAATTTAAATCATAAGAACTTCCATTTTCCTTTAAATTACTTTCAAGAATATTTGCTGTTTTAGAATCAGGGTTTACTTGATAATAATACTTATAATCAGTTTCTCCTTTTTTTGTAATACCAGCTATTATTTGATAAAGTTTATCATTATCACTTGCAGTAAAACTAAAATTATTTATATCTGCTCCTTTATAGGCCATTTTATTTTCTTGCCTTCCTGTATGAGTCCAATTATTTCCCAATGTTGGTGCTTCTTTTTCAATAGTTATTGTTTTATCTGTACTGTTGACAACATTTCCTGCATAATCAGTTACTTTAACTTTAACAGTATAATCTCCAGAAGCTAAATCACCTGTTTCAGCAAAGTATACATCTCCTGCATGCTGAGCTGTAAAACTATTGACCAAGTTTCCATTACTGTATAGATCCATCTTTACTTCTTTTATATCGTATTCTTTTACTGTATCTGGTCCAACATGAGCAACTATTATAGTTCCCAATGATGGATTTCCAGAATCTCTTGGCTCAACCGTTACTTCGTTTATTTGTGGTGGTAATTGATCTACAATAACTTGTATTTTCTTTGATACAACATGCATCTTTGTTTTTAATGTATCAAATTCAATCCAAAGTTTACCTGGACCATCTATATCAGAAGAATTTAAAGTCATTGCTGCAGTAATATACTTTTCTCCTTCTTTACTAGTTGATGGAGTAAAAGTTTTTACCGTTCCATCTGCAAGTTGCAGCTTCACAACTATAGTTTCTCTTTTTATTTCATCATATTTATCTTGAATATTCGCAGATACAGCAAATGTATTTTTTATCATTTCTATATTATCAGGTGTATTTTCTCCAACAACTTCTAGTTCTATTGCAGGAGGAGTATAATCAATTACTGTTATTGGTATTCTTTCAAGTATTTTATTACTGTCATTAACATTTCTATTCAACTTTTCTGTATATGATTTCAATGATGTTCCTTCTGTTTCCACATACCACTTGTCGTCAACTTCAAGTAATATTGTATAATTCCCTGGATCACTTGGAACATTCCAAGAGGTTATTAAATCTGAACCAAAAACCGTGTTAGCATTTTGTTCTGTAACTTCTGGATAATCAATAGCTGCATCCCATTGTTTTATTAAAGTTTGATTACCAAACTGATCTTCGAGTATCATTTTAAATCTACCAACTGCAGTATCATCTGTAAGTTTTGTATTTGAAAAAGTAACATTGAACCCTTCTCCCGTAGGCACTTCATGTGTAGCTCCATCATCTTTTGAAATAGTTAATGACGTAGAGTTACCACTCAATGCCATATCATAACTTTCAATTGTAGGTTTGTTGAGTTCTATTCCAACCATATTAAATGAGTAATCAACTTTATTTGAGTTTGGTTGTGCAGAATCCATAATAGTTACATTTATTACTTTGCTACCTTTTTTTACTTTTGTTTTATCTAAAACTCCTTGATACTCATCTTCTCTTCCTAAAGATTCTACTTTATTTAAAGCTACTGTTTCATTATCATACTTAAGTTCAACACTATTTATACTTCCATCATCAGACACTCTTAAATTAAAAATTATATCTGTATTATTTGTATTTCCACTAAAATCAAGCCCTGAATAGAACTTTTCTCCATTTGAACTAACTTCTTGTGTATCTGGAAAGTTTTCTGTTAACCCATCCGATTTTATCTTTAAATATTCCAAAACAGGTAATTTCATATCTCTAAGTGTAATATCAGTATATGAAGAACTGTGTATTGTTTTGTCTTCTGTTGATTCAACATCAACTCTAAACCTGTATCTTCCAGGTTCTGGGAAAACTGCTGAGTTAGTTGTTAATAGTTGACCTGTATATTTATTGACTGTTGTATTATATTCACTTAAAAATTCTAAAGATGGATTAGACAATGCAATTTGTGTCATAGTTGCTGGATTTGTAGAAAAATCTCCATCCTTATCAGAATCAAAGATTATCGTTACAGTACCTTGTATCCCTATCATTGTTTTAACTTCATAATTTATAGGAGTATTTTCATCATCTAAATTAAAAACTTTTCCGTCTGCAGGATTAACTATATCTAAAGAAATACCAGAAACTGTAAATGTTGCATTTTTAGTTGACGTTATTCCTAAAGAATTTTTTGCTGTTGCAATGGCAACATATGTTCCTGCTGGAGTTGCTGTCCATTTAACATTTAATGTAGCCGTTTTACCTTGAGGATAATCTAAGGTATATGGTTTTACTCCATCACTTATTGAAACTATACTTCCATCTGATTTTATCTTTTTTATTTCAAGCTTTACTTCATCTAATTTTCCATCATCAGCAAATTCTGCTCTACTTTCTACCGAATCATACAAATTAGCTAATATAGGATTTACTATTAAACTATCTATCTTTGGTTGATATACTTCTTGTACGCTATCTTGAATAATTAATGTATTCCCTGTAATAGTAGTTCCGATATTTTCAGTATTCGTTGCAGAAACATCAATACTCAAAATAGTAGATGCCAATGTTGGAGCAGCATCAAAAAGCTCATCCGAATAAAATATATTTGGTCTAATTGTACTTCTTACAGTAGTAATATTTTGACCATCAACCTTAAACTCAACTTCCTTTACATCACTTTCGGCATCAGAAACATTTGCATAAAACCTAATTTTATCTCCAAAAGCTACTCCAAATGTTGGTTGACTGTGAATTTCTCTTTTTTTAGTATCATTTCCTCCAACTAATGTTTCAATATATACTTCACTTATTATTGGAGCTGTATTATCTTTTGTTTGTATATTTATACTTGACTCACTTTTTTTATTGTGCAAATCATAAACTTCAAGTTTCATAACGTGTTTTCCTTTTGATGCCTTTGTCCACGTTGCTGTTTTTGTTAAAGTTCTTCCATTATTTTGAAATGATTCTTGACCAAACTCAGCTATTTTTGTACTATCAACATAAAGTCTAACTGTACTCAACCCTATATCATCAACTATATCAAAAGATGCTGTAACTGGTGCATCTTGACTTGGATTATCTGTATCAATTGAAAAACTTTTAATTACTGGTGGTGTATTTACAGCTATAAAAACATCAAATTTAGTTGAACTTTCTTTTCCAAATAAATCTTCAGCATAGGCTGTAAATGTTTTTTTTGTTGGTTCAGTTGGAGCTTTTAAAGTAATAGTTTTATTTACTATTGGTTGAGATGGAGATATTGGAAAATTCATTTCATTTAATTTTACTTTTTGTATATAACTTGCATCTGATGCGGAAATAGTAATTTGATAATTTTCACCAGGTTCTACATATGGTGGATAATTAACTTCTATTACTGGCAGATCTGTATCAGATGTTGGTGAAATCATAAATTCTCTTGTACTTACAGTTCTTTTTCCAGTATTATCATAAGCTTCAATTTTTATAGTATGTTTACCATAACCAACTGAATTTAATTCAAGATTCAATAATCCACTATAACTATAACCTGTCTTTTCTGTATAGTAATAATAATTTTCTACTCCCGTTGGCTTTGTATCAGAAATTTGAATATTATAAGTTGCATTATCTACAAAAACTCTTATTTGTTTTAACCCAGATCCTATATCATTTATATTAGAGGTTAAAGTATAATCATTTATCCCTTTATCTAAATTTTGTGTTAAATTAACATTAAGTATTTCAGGACTTGATTTGTCTGGTGTTCTAAATTTTTTATTTAAATTTCTATAAGAAGAATTACCGCTTGAATCGGTAACTTTTATTAAAACATCATAATAAGTTTCACCATAAGGCATAAGAGAAGATAAAATTTCATCTCTTATTGTTGATTTATCATATATTTTAGTAAAAAAAGGTGTTGTTTCTCCAGATTTAAAAAATTCTATTTTGGTTATTTTAGTATCATCTACAACATTTAATTTTACTTGTAAAGTATCTCCTGCTTTTTCTGGAATTGGATTCAATAGCTCTGGCATTTGAATAAACTTTGGTGGTTCTTTATCATCTAAAAAACAACCTGTAAAAATGAATAAAAAACTAAATAAAAGAATAAATAAAAATATTTTTTTCAATACACTCACCTCTAATTAACTACATTTAGTGTAAAGCTATAATCAACAACATTTCCATCTTTATCTTTTTCTATATTTCCGTTTGCATCTGTTATAGAAGAACCTGGTATTCTAAACTCATATTGACCCGTTCCAAATGATATAACATCAATTGTTGTCGTATATGCAATACTTTTGTCTGTTACATAATTTCTATCAACAGATAATTGTTCAAAGTTATCTGTTGTTCCATTTCCATCTATATATAGTGAAATATCTTTAGAATATGAAATTGCTGATTTATCTCTAAAGTATACCTTTATTGATGGAGTTTTATTTTGTATAATAGAATTTGTTATTGTTGCAATCGATGAAGGATTATCCTTATCATAAATTTTATATACTTTTGAGTCTATTGTCATTTCTGCTTTATACAGTTCTGGCGCAGTAACATCTTGAACTTGAATGAAAGCTCCGCTTCTTGCAACTAAATCTCCGCCATTTACAGTAACTTCAAGTTGTATTGTATTTTCTCCTTCTTCTATTTGTGTTGCTGGTGTTGTTACACTCTTTTGTAATGTATTGGAAAATGTCTCATCATAAAGAATTCTATTTGTAGTTAAATTCTTTAATAAATAATGATACGTTGCTGGTGTTGATTCTAACGTTTCAGCATAAACATTTAAATCAAAAAATACAAAATCATCATTGTTTAAAATATCTGTTGACTGTATAATATCTCCACTGTTATTTTTAGGGGTTACAGTTGCTTTTATATCTACTTTTTTTACTTCAACACTATACGTTTTATCATCACTATTTCCAGCTAAATCTTCAGCATACAAATAAACTGTGTGAAGACCTGTTGAAAGATTTATAACTGCTGAATCTTTTGATTGTCCATTTTGAAATAATCCATTATGAACATCTGTTCCATCAACACTAATTTTAGTTTTATATAGTCCTATATTATCTAAATTTTTATCTTCAATAAAATTAACAGAAAATGGTATTGAATTAGAATAAGTTTCAAGATTTATTTTATTCTTTGTTATTGTATAGTCTAAATCAAATGTAGGACTTAATAAATCATTTGTAACTATAAACTGTATCTTTTGTGGTTCATTAAACACAGCTAAATTATTGTTTAATGAATCATACAATTGAATTAAGTACTCATATATTCCTGTTGTTAATGTTCCAAGTTCTATATTATTCATATCAGTTACTATTTGTATATTTTGTTGATTTGTACCTATTCCTATTTTTAATCCATTCATTGCTGAAGCATCTAAACTAATATTTAAACTTGGACTAACATTTGGTTTTACTACCGCTCTAAATATATAATTTTCATCTTTATTTAATACTTTAACATCATTTAAATTATTATTTATACTAATATTCAGTATCTTTGGAAAATCCTCACTGCTTACTCTTATATACTTTATTATCTCATTACTTTCATATTCTTTTGTTGAACCTAGACCCATAAATTTTGCTTTAAACTTATAGTTACCATTTTTATTTGGTGTATATGATGCAATATATTCACTAGAGTTTACTCTCGTTGCTGATATTGTTGTTTCATCATTATCTGGCGAATCTACTGACGTAACTATAAGCGATGCAGCTGATCCTTTAACCCCATATGGAAGATTCAATTTTATATTAAAGGTTATTGGTTTATTAGTAATAAACTTCGTTTCAACTGTTGATAAGCTTACTCTTATATCATTGTTTTGTGTTGCTATACATCCATTTAATAATAAGAACATAATAAATATTATAGATAAAAGTATCATTCGTTTCACATTAATCCCTCCAATGAGAAATATTTTTTTAATTACCTCTTTATTTTTCTATTTGAAGGGCATCATATCCTAAAAAACAAACAGTCGATATAAATATATCGACTGTTTGTTTATTTATAATAACTTTGATTTTTTAAAAGTTGTTCTTCTGGAACATTTCCAAATTCTTTTGCTGGTACTCCTGCATAAATTTTTCTTGGAGATATATTTTTTGTAACAACCGCTCCTGCTGCTATTAAAGAATCTTCTCCTATTACTATACCAGGCAAAAGTGTTGCATTTGCTCCTATTCTTGCTCCTTTTTTTATAGTTGGTCCTTTAAAATATTTTTTTCTTTCTTCTGTTCTTCCTAAAAAATTATCATTTGTAAAGGTAACTTCTGGAGCTATAAAACAATAATCTTCAACAGTTGAAATTGCAGTAACATAAGCTTCAGTTTCTATCTTTACAAATTTACCAATAGTTGTTTTATTTTCAACCGTTACGCCTTTTCCTATTATAGTTTTTTCTCCTATAACAACATCTTCTCTTATTGAAGCTAAATCTCCAACAAAAACACCATCTTCAAGTTTTGCCCCTCTATAAATTACACAATTTGCACCTATAGTTACGTACTCTCCTATAACAAGCGGTTCTAACTTTCTCTTTTCTGTAGTTGCAGAATTACTTGCTTTAAATGGCTCTTTCCCAAGAACTGTATTGTCTGCTATCACACTTCCAGCTTTTATTATAGTACCTTCTTTTATAACTATATTGTGACCAATTTGAACATTCTTTTCTATAACAACATTATCTTCTATAATAACATTGTATCCAAACTTTACAGTATCACTTATCTTTGTATTTTTTCCAATAAATAAAAATTTTTTTATCATTATATTCTCTCCTTTAAAAATTATTTTATATAATATTATACATTAATTTTTTTATAAAATAAATAATTAAAAGTTAAGTCTGAGCTCTATTTGTCTTTTAAAAATCACTTGAAATATTTTTCTCATTTGTTTATCATTCATATTAAAAAAATCAAGTGTTGCTCTAATAAAATCTTTTTCTTGTTTTATAAGTGTTACTTTGCATAAAGCACGTACTTTTAAATCATAAGCTTCAAATGAAATTAATATTATATCACTTTCATTAATTATTAATTCTTCTAATTCTATAGTTATTGAATTTCCACCAAGCATTAACATCTTTACTTTGAAGGTTGGATAATTTAATATATTTATATTTTCAAAATTAGATATTGCTGAAGATAACTTTGTTATATTTATATCCTTGTACCATAAAATTTTTACATAATTCTCTTTAATTTCTTTATAAGTTTCTAATCTAACAGTTATTTGATTTTCAAAAGTAGAAAGCACTTTTATTTTAGTCTTTTCTTCAATATCATTATTTTCATATGTCATTAAATATATTTTACCATTTTCTATATTTTGAAAGTCTTGTATATTAATATTTAATATGTCTTTATGGACTCCTATTATTACACCTTTTATAAAATTTTCTTTTTTTATTATATCTTGAATATAAACACTTTTTTCCATTAAATAATTACTAGGTGTGCTAATTTTATCTCCAGAAAAAACTTTTGGAAGTACATGAATTGCAACATTTAGTATATCTTTATCTATTTTTTTGTTTTTCGCCATCTTCTCTAATTCAGCCAATGATTGTTCTAATGTAAAAGCATCTCTATAAGATCTTTCATGTGTTAAAGCATCAAAAATATCTGCTATTGCTAAAATTCTTGATTCTTCCGGTATTTCATCATCTTTTAATCCATAATAACCGCTTCCATCTAACCTTTCATGATGTAATTTTGCCACTTTTACGTATTTTTTCATAAATGTATTCATATTGAGCATTTCTTCTAACTTATCTGTGTGTATTTTTACAAGTTCAAACTCTTCCTTTGATAAAGGGCCTCTTTTATCTATTAAACTTTTTGGAATCCAAACTTTTCCTATATCATGAATCAAACCACAATTTCTTACAAATTCTATTTCATCGTAACTATAACCCATTGACTCAGCAATAATTGTTGCTGTATCAGCAACACCCAAGGAATGATAATAAAGTTGAGTATTTATTGATTTTAAAATTTCAATAAAACTTGTTAAAAATTGATGAGTATAGTTTATTTTTAAAAATTTTTTTCTATATATATAAAAAGCTTCTGATAATTCTATATTAATTTCTTGAAATAAAATTTCTATTTCTTCTGATATTTCTTCTTTTGAAAAAAATACTACTATTCCAAGAAGTTCCTTTAAGTTTATAAAAGGAGCATAAATTTTGAAAACAAAAATATTTAATTCATTGTATTCTTCGGAAATATTTTCAAATAAAAACCAATAGTCTTTAAAATAATTTTTTAGTTTTATTGTTCCTTTATAAAAATAAATATTATCATTATAAATAAATTTTTTAAGTTCATCTGAAAAATTAAACTCCACACCAATATAATCATCATTAAATTTGTTTTCTTTATAATAAATAATTTGATGAAATTTTTCTTTATCAAAAACAGAAACAGAATATCTTAAAATTTTTTCGTTTTGATTGAATATTTGAAATATGGATTTAAGTTTTTCAGACATATTTTATCCCCCTTATTTGATTGTCCATTTTTTCAAAAAAATATTAATTTTTTACATATAAATATATACATTAAATTTATTTTTTTAATATTAATTCTAAAAATAATTTTAAGATATTATATATATATTATACATCTTTTTAAAGTATTTACGAAACAGATATTAATAATAATCAAATTATACATTGTATTTATTATATGTAAAAAAAGGCAAATCAATAAAGATTTGCCCTTTTTTATTTAAAACTCATAAATTATTTATTATTGCTTCTGTAAACGCTTTAAAGATTGGATGTGGCGCACCCACTTTTGATTTATATTCTGGATGATATTGAATACCTACAAAAAATGGATGATCTTTTAATTCTATTTCTTCAACAAAATCTGATTTTCCTCCAACTATTAATTTATTATCTTCATTTTTTTCTGGAGTTGTAAACATTTCCTTGAATTTATCTGAATTTGCTTCATATCTATGACGATGTCTTTCATCTATAATTTCTTTATTATATATATCAAATAATTTTGAACCTTTTATTACTTCAGTTTTTTGAGCTCCAAGTCTCATAGTTCCTCCAAGTTGTAAAATATTTTTTTGTTGTTCCATCATATCTACAACAGGATACTTTGTATCTACATCAAATTCCGTTGAATTTGCCCCATTATATCCCATAACATTTCTTGCAAATTCTATTATCATGGTTTGCATACCTAAACATATTCCAAGTATTGGTACTTTATTTTCTCTTGCAAATTTTATAGCCTTTAACTTTCCTTCTATACCTCTTTTTCCAAAACCACCCGGAATAATTATTCCATCGTACTTTGAAAGTACTGAAACAACACCTTCATCATCGTACTCTTCCAAAGTTTCTGCATCTAAAAGTTCTGGTTTTTTCACACCACATAAAAATATACTTTCAAGTATACTTTTATAAGCATCATCCGTTCCAAGATATTTACCAACCATTGCTATTTTTAATGGTTTAAAAGTTTTTGGACAATTCCAATTGAGATTATTGGTAATACTTATATTTAATTTCTTTGCTATTAAATTTTGAACACCCATCTTATGTATGACTTCAGGAACTTCATAAACATTGTTTAAATCTGGAAGATTAATAACATACTCACTTTTTACTCCACCAAAAAGTGAAACTTTTTCTAAACTTGATTGATCTATTTCTTTTTCTGTTCTTATAATTAACATATCTGGTTGTATACCTATTTTTCTTAATAATTGTACAGATTGTTGAGTTGGTTTAGTCTTAAATTCATTTGTAACTCCTAAATAAGGAACAAAAGTCACATGAATAAACATAAAATTTTCTTTTCCTTCTTCAACAGAAAGTTGTCTAATTGCTTCAAGAAATATTTCTCCTTCTATATCTCCTACAGTTCCGCCGACTTCTATTAATAATAAATCAGTATCTATTGATTTAATTCTTTCTTTTATTTCATTCGTTACATGAGGTACCATTTGAACAGTTCCTCCTAAATATTTTCCTGCTCTTTCTTTTTCAATTATGCTTTTATAGACTTGCCCTGTTGTTAAATTGTTAAATTTTTTCATTGGGATTCCTAAAAACCTTTCATAATGACCCAAATCCAAATCTGCTTCATAACCATCGTCTGTAACAAAAACTTCGCCATGTTGATTAGGATTCATTGTACCTGCGTCCACATTCAAATAAGGATCCAATTTTAATGAATTTACATTTATTCCTGAATCTTTCATTATCTTTCCAACTGATGCTGAAACTATTCCTTTTCCTATCCCACTCAAAACGCCACCAGTAACTATAATATGCTTTTTCACCATATTTAAACACCTCCAAAATATTATATTTGAAATTAAAAAAACGGGGAGCAAAAGCTCCCCGTTATTACGGTTAATCTTCGTCAATATTTAATTTATTTGCTACAATTTTCAGTGCATCTTCTACAGACTTTAGACTTTCTATCTCATCGTCTTCAATAGTTACTCCAAGTTCAGATTCAAGAGCCATAGTTAAATCTACTAATTCAAGTGAATCTGCGTCCAAATCGTCTACAAAGGAAGAGTCGAGTTTTACATCTTCTTCTTCAACACCGAGAGTTTCTACAATAACCTCTTTCATCTTATCAAAAAGTTCTTCTCTTGTCACAATTACACCCTCCCGACACATGTTTAAATGATAATTCGACTCAATTATATTTATAAAATGCTACATTGTCAAGTTAAAATCCTAAACTCATGTTAATTTTGAGTGACAATCCTTTAAATGCAAGAGCATCTTTTAAATCCATAGAAGCACTACCTATTTGAATAAAAGCTTCTGCAAGCCCTATATTTACGCCAATTCCAACTTTAGTACTCCAAATACCAAATGTATTATCAAGCGATATATTCAAAGGAAATAACCATAGTAATGATGTTTTTGCTTCAATTCCCCAATTAATATTATTTCCTGTAAAATAATATTCAAAATGAGGATAAAAATCAAATAAAAGTGGAACTCTCATGAACATTGAAAAATTAGTTGGAGCATCTACTTTAAAACTAACATCAGAATCTTTTTCAAAATTAAAATTACTAGTTGTTGTAGCTTCGCCTCCAGAAATTATATTTGAAGCTGAAACTGTATAATTAGCATTCAAAAATAATTTTTTATCCAATGTGGCTTTAGAAATTGTCAGATTATTTAAAGACATTCCAAATGAAGGTTTATTTTCTGACATTACCACATACCCTATATCTATTTTTGTACCGCTGTTATTCATCAATTTATTTTGTAGTTTATCTGTATCTAAATTTTCTATATTTTCTAATTGTTCTGGTAACAATACTGAGTAAACTGGTATTTTTGCACTAACCGTTCCATTTATACTCATATCATTTAAATTTGTTGAAAATAAAGCTTTATATCCTGCTCTTTCATCTGAATACAATAAAGGTAAAAAGCTTCCAACTTTTATTCCAAATCTTCCAAGACCTAAAAATAATCCAGCTTCAACTCTTGCTTTTAAATCAACTTTTCCAAAAGTTTCATAATCTTTATTGATTTCATTACCATTTACCATTATGCTTAAAAGTTTATTTGGAATATTGATTTTTCCAATTCCACTAATATTTGTATAAGTTCCAAGTTTTAAACCAAATAAATTTATTTTCATATGTGCTTCATTATTAGTTAAAATCCCTAAAATCAAATCCTTTTTATTTAATGAATTATAAATTTTATTCAAATCAACAGTAACTACATCTTGTGTTCTCATTTTTAAAAGTTCTGGAATAGAATAAATAGGTTCAGATATATTTAATCCAAAGCTTTCTCCAAGTTCAATAAAATCAAAAAAACCTCTATTAGTTTCATTTAATAATGCTGGATTAATCTCATTATTCCATTCATTTATAGAAAAAGAAAGTATTGATAAGCTTATTAATAAAAGAACTATTAGTTTTTTCATTATTCTTCCACCTCCTTATTGATTTAGGTGCAATGGAATTTTAAAATCTGCACCTATACTTACCCATAAATCTGCATCTAATTTTCCATCAGCATTTATATTATACACACCTTCAGGTAAGATTATTCTCAATGAAAGTGGATAAGGATTTGTATTTTTTATTTGTTCAAATATATTAGTAATATCAATTGCTAAGTTTTGTTTAAATTCAGAATTATTTATTAGTAAACCATTAACTATTTGATCATTTATTTTAAAGTTAACAGGTGCTCCATCGTGAATGAATTGAACTTTTACTTTAGCCCCTGTTGTATTCATAATTCCTAAATGAATTACTAAGTTTTCATTCATAACCCCATCTAAAAGTTCTTTCATATCTTGAGCGTTTTCTTCATTTCTTCCTAAAATATCTCCTTCACTTAACTTTATATCATTTGTAATTGTAGTATCTTGACTTACACTAAATTTAAATGGTAAATCAAGTAAAACACCCGCTTCAATCGATTGATTTGTACCATTTAATACAGCACTATCTATATTTATTGAATAACCAAGTTCAAGATCTTTTGGATGTGAATTTATAATATCAGATGCATCAATTGTTGAAGATGTTCCAAGAGTTATTGGATTATAATTCGTTGTTTTAGAACTTCCTGTTGTGTCTGTATAGCTTGCAGCTATAGTAACACTTCCATTCATATCAACATTATTTAAAGTGGATACAAAGGTTAAAGGAACTTTATTTATTTGTATTTTATTTAGCATATCTGCCATATCATTATCACTAAATGAAAGATCCATAGGATCTCCTAAAGAACCTTTAATAGTAGTTGCATTTATTGTTATGCTTCCTATATTAAAAGCATTTCCATCAAATAATATAGTTGCTTCAAATGTGTATGAATCACCTGGATTAACATTTGATAAACTCAAAGTACTTCCATTATAACCTGTTGGTGAAGCACTGTATGAAAAATCTATATTATCTAATGTTTTAAAATCAAGTGTTTTTCCACTTAAGTTTATTGTATGAGATCCAGAGTTTGTTATATCTAAGTTCACACTCTCGTTTATACCTAAAACATTTGATAAAATCTTTGATTTTATTACAAACGGTGTTGTGTTTTTCCATTCTATTGTAACTTTACCAGAATCAATAACTATATTATCAACGATTCCTTTTGCAACACTTGGTATAGGAATTGTTTGATTACCATGAAAATCCAAATCAGAATTATTTATAACTACATTTGAAAAACCAATATTTTCAAGCGATGCCGATGCACTCATAGGGCTCATACTTGCATCTGGTATATCTGCTGTTATTGATGCATTTATATTCAAATTATCTGAAGGAGTTAAAGTTGCATCAGATAAATCAGCTGTCAAATCACCTGAAGTTACAGATAATGGTATTGTTTGACTACCTATATTGAAGTTTCCATTAACAGATTTAAATTGTATTTCATTTGAATGTAAACTTAATTTACTTCCACTTTTAAAAGTTGCTGAACTTAAAATTGCCGGAATTGTTAAATTAACATCTTGTTTTAAAGTTATTTTAGCTCCACTTATAGATGCTAAAGCAATATGAGGTGTTATAGAAGCTAATATTTCAGGATTATTTTCGTCAATTTTTACATTTGCATTACTTCCTATAAGTGTTGCTTCAAATGAAATACCCAAATCTTTAGGTTCTATAGTGATACCGCTTAGATCTAAAATGTTTGAACCTTTTAAAAGATTAAATGTTTTTAATACATTTGTACCTTGAGTTACTTTAAGAATATAAATTTCCGTATCAAGATTTGTAAAAGCGTTTTGAGTTAAGTTCACTTCAATATTCCCTTTTAACGTTGCAGTTACAAATTCTGTACCAGAAAGACCTGTACTTATTGTTTGCGAAGAAGTTTGATGTTGATTAACTTCAATTCCTTCTGCTTCTGTTATTCCAGGTAATACTATATTAATACCTATGTCTGGAACACTACCTATTGTAACTGAAGGAATTGAAAAATCCCCTAAATTTTCAGGAGCTGGTATTAAAGGAACATCAAAATTTTGATTTAATACCTTGCTAAAACTATCTAAATTTATCTGATCAGAACTAAAAAAATCACTAACAGATACATTTATTAAGTCTGTTGCATATCTAAAGGTTAAAGGGTTTCTGTTTACAATTTTTATTGGTAAACTTTGTTTTATTTGATTTTCTAAATCTGTTATAAAGCCTGATAACGAAACAGAAGTTGCTCCTACTGGTGCTTGAACTTTAGGACTGGCTTTTAATATTACAGTTTTTGTATTACAACTCGAAAAAATTAACAGCAATACTAATAAAAAGGATATAAAAAAATATTTTTTCATAAACACACCTCCCATTATGTGTAATATATTTTTAATTATACAACTTTTATTTTAACATTTAATTTCAAAGTCGACAAACCGTCCATTTTAAAATTAAAAGGTTTTTTTTTCATTATATTTGTTCATTATCCTTTAATTTTTTTATTTTTTCATAAAGTTGGATTAAATTTTTCTTTATTATAGTATAAAATTCAGTATCTATATTTTCATACTTTTTACTTTTTTCTAATTTAACAAATTTATTTTCTATCTTTAACTCAGAAAAATCTTTTTCAAAAAATTCTTCAATAAACTCCATTAATTCTATTAATAGCGTATTATGTTGAGCTGTAAGTTCGTATATATATCTAAGTTCTTCATATGTTTTAAAAAATGATGAATTCCTTTCTTCTTTTGTTAAAATCGATTTTTTTATTTTTTTCAACTCTTCTGTAAATTCTCTATGCTCATTAATTTCTTTCTTAGGATTATTCAAAAAATCATATATTTCATTTAAAATTTGAGATACTTTAAACCTTATACTTATTGAAAAATAATTATTTAAAAGAACTATTAGTAAAAATGATATCATTGAAATAATGTACATTTGCCACATTTTTTCTTTTATAGTTTTTGAAAACATTCCCTTACTATAATATAAAAATTTAATTTTTAACTTTCCTATTTCATCATAAAAAAAGTATCCATTATTGTATTTTTCAACTCTATTTTTATTAAAATCTAATTTATCATCCTTTATACGTTTTAAAAATTCTTCATCACCAAAATGTTTTTTATTAAAAATAAAAATATACTTTCCATTTATATCTAATTCCCTAACTATTTCATCTAATATGTATTCAATATTCATACGCATCTTGTAGCTTATATCAGAATAAATACCATAAATTAATATAAATTCAGAATTTTCCTTCTCAAAATTATAAATTTCTGTTGTTGCTCCAAAAGTTTTGTCTAAAAATTCAAAATCTTTTACAGGACCAACTGGAATTCCTTCTTTTAAAGTTTTATTTTTATAAAAATTTATCTTTGATTCTATCTCAAATGTTATAGTCGAAGAAATTAACTTAGAATATTTATCAAAACTTTCTTTTTCAAAATCATCTTTAAAAGAATTAAAATAAAAGATAAATAATGAAATAAATATTACAAACAATGTTAAAGATAATAAGATAAAATAGCTTGAAAGTGTTTTCATTTTTTATATCACCTCAAAAACATTATACCAAAAATATTTAAGGAGTTGTTATTATGATTTTTTATGAATTATATTTAAGATCTTTTTTTGATGGTAATGGTGACGGAATAGGAGATTTTTCTGGTTTAAATAAAAAATTAGACTATTTTGTTAATTTAGGTATTACTCATATATGGCTTCTTCCAATAATGAAATCTCCTTCTTTTCACGGATACACTATAACTGATTTTTATAATACAAATCCTCTTTATGGAAATTTAGAAGAATTAAAAGAAACTTTAAAAAATGGTCATAATAAAGGATTAAAATTTGTTTTGGATATACCAGTAAATCATGTTTCAATAAATCATCCTTGGTTTCAAAAAGCCTTAAACGGAGATAAAAAATATGAAAATTATTTTATTTGGTCAAATGATAAAACAGATATAAATGAAAAAAGGCATTGGGGAAATAATATTAATATTTGGCATAAAGTTAATGATAAATACTTTTATGGATTATTTGGACCTGGTTCTCCTGAATTAAACTTTGAAAATAAAAATCTTTGGAACGAAATGAAAAAAATATTTTCATTTTGGTTAGAAATAGGATTTGATGGATTTAGATTAGATGCTGCAAAACATATATTTGATTACAACATAAAAGAAATGAAGTTTGAATATCAACATGAAAAAAATATATCTTTTTGGAAAGAAATGATTTCTCATATAAAATCAATAAATCCAAATTCCACAATAATAAGTGAAGTTTGGGATGATCCAAAAATAGTTAAAAAATATAATGGTATTTTTGAAATTGGTTTTAACTTTCCATTTTCTTATGATTTAAAAGAAAGTTTAAAAAGAAATTCTACTAAAAAATTTATAAATGGTTTAAAAAATAGTATGGAAAATTATTTAAATGAAGAAAAAATTATTACTAATTCTGGAAATTTTTTAACAAATCATGATATGACAAGATTAATGTCTGAACTTAAAACCATAGAAAAAGTTAAATTTTCAATTGCAATGTTAATGACATTACCAGGAAATCCCTTTATATACTATGGTGAAGAATTAGGTATGAAAGGTAAACTTTCAAACGTTGATTTCACAGAAGATGCAGAAGAACCCCTACAATGGTACTCTTGTGGTTATGGAATTGGTCAAACAGAATGGAAAAATATAAAATTCAACAAACCTTACAGTGGTGTATCTTTTGAAGAACAAATAAACAACGAAACTTCCATATTAAATTTTTTAAAGTCTGTAATAGCTTTTAGAAAAGAAAATGACTGGATTTCAGAAGCAAAAATAAAGATTTTGTATTCAAACAAAAACATGGTAAAATTAAGCGTATTTAATAGATTAAATGAATTTATTATATATTATAACTTTAAATCTCACGAAATAAAATTAGATAATTTTGATACTTCTAAAATTATAAAAATTTTTGGGAATTTTAATAAAAAAAATAAGTCTTTAGAAAAATATTCGATATTAGTTCTAAAAGGGAGGTAACAAATGCGGAAAAAGATACTCATGTTATTATCAGTACTTTTAGTTTTTTCTTATTCCTTTGCAGCAGGAATAACTTATACATCATCTTCAAATGAACAAACAGAATTAAAATTAAAAACATTTTTAAAAGATTTTATAACTATGCAATATAAAAATACTATGAGGAAAGATTTATCTACAAACAGAGTTTACGACATAATAGATGGAATAATAGATGCTTCTAAAATATTTAAAATTTCACCACTAATGATTACTGCAATAATCGATACTGAAACAAACTTTAGAAACATAATAGGGAAAATGGGTGAAATTGGATATATGCAAATAAGACCAACTACTGCAAAATACATAGTTGATAAATATCCCGAAAGCTTTGAAAAGGCTGGTTATAAAACAAATGATTTAAATTGGATAAAAAAAAGATTATTAATAGATCCTAAATACAATATTCTTGTTGGAACTGCTTATTTAAAACATCTTTTAAATTATCATGATCAAAATTTTTATTCGGCAATAGGATGGTATAATGGCGGCGGAAATGAATATTATGCAAATAAAGTTATTTATAAAATTGCTGAAATAACCGTAACTTATCCTACAATATAAAAAAGTAAACCAAGATGGTTTACTTTTTTATTTATCAAGTTCAATTTTAGTAAGTTCATCTAATTTAATACCTATTTCATTTCTCACGTATCCCATTTTTTTTAAATCCTTTCCATTTAAAGGAAGTTTTATATTGCTTAGCTTTTTCAAATACTTATAAAAATGTTCTCTCATTTTATCACTTATCTTTGAAGCTAAAAATATTATTTGTTCATTATTAAACTTCTTTGTTAATTCATAAATTTCAGAAAATTTTATATCTTCTTTATTTATCTTATTAAAAACATTTTTTACATCTACTAATTTTTCTACAAAATTTTTAGGTAATCCATATTTAACTCTTATAAATTCAAGCACATCAATAGAAGTATATTGTAATATTACATATAGTAATATATAAAATTTATTAGTATTTTCTATATACTTTTTATTTTCTTTATTTAAAAGATCATAAAAAGCAAACATCTTTATTATTTCATTCTCTAATGTTGGTGTATAATAAGTATATGGAAACAAATGAGAAATTATTTTCAATTTACCAAGCCTTTTAATTCCATTTATTGGACTTTTTTCTTTAATTATCTTTTCTATTTCCTCTCTAAGTCTTGTTCCTGTTACTTTTTCCAAATAATTATTTTCTATAGTTCTTTCCATATAATCTAATGTATTTTCATCTATTTTAAAGTTAAATCTTTGTTCAAACCTTATAGCTCTTAATATTCTTGTTGGATCTTCAACAAAAGAAAGAGAGTATAAAGCTCTAATTATACCATTATCAAGATCTTTTTTACATCCAAAAAAGTCAAGTAACAAACCAAACTTTTCTGGATTTAATTTTATAGCCATAGCATTAATTGAAAAATCTCTTCTATATAAATCTTTTTTTATGGTAGAAATTTCTACTTTTGGTAATTTTGCAGGTTCTTCATAATATTCAGTTCTTGCTGTTGCTATATCTAATTTAAATCCATCTTTAAAAAATAAAGAACAAGTTCCAAAGGCTTCATGAGATAAATACTTTATTTTTAATTGATCAGCAACATACTTTCCAAATTCATTTCCGTTTCCCTCTACAACTAAATCAATATCAAGATTTTCAACACCTAAAAGTAAATCTCTAACAAATCCACCTACAACATAAACAGGAACACCAAACTCTGTTCCATACGTTCCTAAAAGTCTTAACATATTTAATACCCTGTTAGAAATTTTTTCTTTCATTAAATTAATAATATTAAATGTATCATAATGATCTTCTATTATTGGATTTATTGAAAAATCAAAAACTCCATTAGTAGCTTTTAATATATCACTTCTTGTTACTATTCCTATTAAAACACCATCTTTTAACACAGGTAATCTACCCACATCACTTTCTGCCATTATTTTTCTAATTTGTGATACTGGTGTAAAAACATCTACAACCAAAAGATTTTTTGTCATTATTGCTTTAACTGGTGCATTTTTTAATTTATGTTTAATTGCTTTTTCTACATCTTTTTTTGTTACTATACCAACTAATTTATTTTTAGAAACAACTGGTAGACCAGAATGTCCCGTTTGTTCCATTATTTCAAATATTTTTTCTAATTTTTCATTTTCAAATACAGTTCTAACAGGAGAAGACATTATGTTAATAGCTTTTAAAACAGGTGCAAATGCTTTTTTCATTAATTCTCTTATATCATTAATAATTTTATTAGCATCACCATTTTTTACTTTTGCAGCTCCAGCTTTTTTATGTCCCCCTCCATTAAATTCTTTTAATATAACATTTAAATCTATTTCATCACTTTTAGATCTTGCAATAATGTATATATTTTTTCCCATTTTAACAACTGAAAACAATACATCCGGTGTCAATGTTTCAAAAATTTTATGAGTTATTATATTTAATCCACCTATAAACTTTTCCGTTTCTGCAAAAGCAATGTACACATTCAAATCATTTACATAAAATTCAGATATATTGTTGTATAGAAGATCAAAGATTTGTTTTTGATCTTCTGTCATTTCTAATGAAACAAAATCTTCAACTTCTTCTAAATTTGCTCCCATTTTTAAAAGTTCTGCTGCTATAATATGATCTAAATAAGTTGTAGTTGTATATATAAAATTCCCCGTATCTTCATGTATTGCTATTAAAAATAATGTTTTATAAATATCTGGAAAGTCATTTTTTTCTTTTAATAATTTTTCTAAAACTATAGTTGCAGCACTTCCACACTCTTTTGAATAATTATTTCCAATTATATTGTTTTCTCTCAAAATTGGATGATGATCATAAATATCAATTTTTATATCATTATTATTAATTATTATTTCTTTTATAAAAACTGGTATTCTATTTATATTTGCAGTATCAACTATAACTATTTTTTCTACTTCTAATTCATAATTAGGATATTTTTTTAAAAAATCTTTTTCATTCAAATAAGGTAAATTATACAACTGTAAAAATTCTTTTAAATTTTGAGAAGGGTTTCCAGCTATTACTATAATTGAATTTTTATAAATTAATGAAGCAGCAATAGAAGCAGCAAAACCATCAAAGTCAGGATTGGCATGTGTCGTTATTAAGGTTTTCATATCTTTCCCCCATTCTTTTAGTCACTATATTTTATCACAAAAAAAGACAGTCTACATTGGGGGGCAGACTGTCAAAGTAATTTAGTTACTTATTTTTTTGTGGGATCGGGGGATCTCTGTTATACATAATACATCACTTATGTTAATATATCATGTAATATATTTAATTGTATGTATAATTTATATTTCAATAAAAAAATAAATACTAAAAAAAGAGACCTTTCGGTCTCTTTTTGGCTTCTGGGAGAGTTTGTAGTTGGGAATTCCTAAATTAAAACTATTTTGATTTTTTTTCAAATAAATCTACAATATCTTTAACTGTTTTTATACTTTCAAGCTCTGAATCTTCAATAGCTATGTCAAATTCTTCTTCAAATGCCATAGTAAGATCAACAAGTTCTAATGAGTCTATTTCAAGATCATCTGTTAAACTTGCGTCCAATGTAACTTTTTCAGCATCTGTATCCAAACTATCAACCATAACGTTCTTTACTTTTTCTAATATTTCTTCTCTATTCATTTAAAATTCCTCCTTAATAAATTTGATGCACAAAAACTATAAAGCAACAACATGCCAAAAAAAATTACGAAAATTTAATATACCATATAATGTATTATATGGTAAAATATAAATGATATTTTCTATATATTGAGGAGGTCAACAATGAACAAAGTTATAAACGAATACTTGTCTGAAAATGATTGGAAGGTAAAAGAAAACTCAAATATGCAATATTCTCTTCAAGGATTAAATAATCACATTCATCAAGAAGCTACCAAAAAATATTGGCTCAAAGAAATATATGGTAAGGATAGCATCATTGCAAAATACCATAAAAACGGACTTATTCACATACATGATTTGGGTTCTCTTTCTAGTTATTGTGTTGGATGGGATTTAGAAGAACTATTGAAAAATGGTTTTAATGGTGTACCAAACAAAATTTCTTCTGGACCTGCAAACCATTTAAGAACAGCACTTGGACAAATAGTTAATTTTCTTTACACAATGCAAGGAGAAGCTGCGGGAGCAGTTGCATTTTCTAACTTTGATACATTACTTGCTCCTTTTATAAAATACGATAAATTAGATTTTAAAGGAATAAAACAAGCTATGCAAGAGTTCATTTTTAATATGAATGTTCCAACAAGAGTTGGTTTTCAAAGTCCATTCAGCAATATAACTATGGATTTAGTTGTTCCATCAACACATAAAAATAAACATATAATAATTGGTGGACAAGAAATGAAAGAAACTTACGATGAATTTCAAGAAGAAATGAATTTAATAAACAAAGCTTTTATTGAAATAATGCTTGAAGGTGATTATGATGGAAGACCTTTTTCATTTCCAATTCCTACATATAACATTACAAAAGACTTCAATTGGGAGTCTGAAGTATCTACTATGATAATGAATTTAACCATGAAATATGGAACTCCTTACTTCGCAAATTATATAAACTCTGATATGAATCCTGAAGATGCAAGAAGCATGTGTTGTAGACTAAAATTGGATAATAGACAAGTGTTATCTCATATGAAAGAATTATCTTTTGGATTTGTAAATGAAAACAAGCAAGATAATGAAAATACAGAAATTAAACGACGTGGTGGACTTTTTGGAGCAAATCCTTTAACTGGATCCATAGGCGTTGTTACAATAAACATCCCCAGATTAATGTATTTAGCAAATGGAAACAAAGATAAATTTTACAATTTGTTAGATGATGTAATGGAAACAGCAAAACAAAGTTTAGAAATAAAAAGAAAACATATTGAAGAGTGGACAAAAAACGGATTATATCCTTATACTAAAATTTATCTTGATAGTGTTTATAAATTAACTGGTCAATATTGGGCTAATCATTTTTCTACTATAGGATTTATTGGAATGCATGAAGGACTTTTAAACTTTGGTTTAAAACATGGAATAATAGAAGAAGAAGGTAAAAATTTTGCAGAAGATATTATGGAATATATGCTAAAAAAATTAAATACTTTTAATAAAGAAACTGGAAATTTATATAATTTAGAAGCTTCTCCAGCAGAAGGTACTACCTATAGATTAGCAAGAATAGATAAAGAAGAGTTTGGAGAAAATATAATACAATCTGGTACAAAAAATGTACCTTATTATACAAATTCAGTACATCCACCAGTTAAATTTTTTGAAGATCCATTTGATCTTTTAGAACATCAAGAGGGTTTACAAAATAAATGGACTGGTGGAACGGTTGTTCATATATTTGTAGGAGAAAAGATTACCGATGAAGAAGTTTTAAAAGAATTTATAGTTACAAGTTTCAATAATTTCACATTACCTTATATGAGTATAACTCCAACTTTTTCAATATGTCCCGAACATGGTTATATATCTGGAGAACACTTTAAATGTCCAAAATGTGGAAAAGATTCAGAAGTTTATTCAAGAGTAGTTGGATATTATAGACCTGTTCAAAATTGGAACGAAGGAAAACAACAAGAATATTCTGAAAGAATTCAATTTTCTATGAATAGCGAGGTATTAAATATATAATGATTTTATCAGGAATTAGAACCTTTAGTTTTGTTGATTATCCAAAAAAAATATCTGCAGTCATCTACACGGGTGGCTGCAATTTTAAATGTCCGTGGTGTCATAACTGGAAAATAGCCTACTCTAATAATTATAAAAAAATTCCTGAAGATACAATAATAAAAAAATTGATAGATTTAAAAAAAAGATTAAATGCAGTTTGTATAACTGGTGGAGAACCTACAATTAATAATGATTTATTTGAATTCATACAAAAGATTAAACAATTAGACTATGAAATAAAATTAGATACAAATGGAACAAACCCAAAAATGTTAGAAAAACTTTTAAAAAAAGATTTAATTAATTATGTTGCAATGGATATAAAATCCTCTCCAAAAAACTATGAAAAATTAACAAATACTAAACTAAATATGGATAATATTTTTAAAAGTATAGATATACTAAGAAAAAATTCGATTGATTATGAATTTAGAATGACTTTTGTTCCTAATCTTTCAAATCAAAAAGATATTGAATTTTTTGAAAATTTTATTAATCAAAATGAAAAAGGATATATAACCATTGCAAATAGTACAGAAATTTTTAAAATCAATAAAAATGTAAAATTAAAAACTGAAAAATTAATAATCAGATAAACTAGTATGATATAATAAAATGAGGTGATGAAAATGAAAAAAAGGCTTCCAATAGGACAAAGTGACTTTAAAACTATAATAGAAGAAGATATGTACTTTGTAGATAAAAGCTTGTTAATAAAAGAAGTTATTGAAGGTGGGAATGTTTTATTAATAACAAGACCAAGAAGGTTTGGGAAAACTCTCAGTCAATCTATGATGAAGTACTTTTTTGATATTACTCAAAATAACGAATACCTCTTTAAAAACTTAAAAATATATAAAGAAAAAAATATAATAGAAAAACATTTAAATAAACATCCAGTTATATACATCACCTTTAAAGATTTAAAGTCTAATAACTTAAAAAAGATGCATGCTTTATTAACCATGGAGCTTTCAAGGTTGTATTTAAAGCATAAGTATGTTTTAGAAGTTTTAGATAATGAAGAAAAAATTATATATGATAAAATAATGGGTAGAGAAGCTTTAGATGCTGATTATGAAAATTCTATAAGAAGTTTATCTGAATATATGGAAAGATACTATGGTAAAAAGGTAATAATATTAATAGATGAATACGATACTCCCATTCAACAAGCTTACTTACACGGATACTATGATGAAATAATATCTTTAATTGGTAACTTATTTGGAATGGCATTAAAAGATAATGTATACCTTGAAAAAGCAGTTCTTACTGGTATAACAAGAGTTTCTAAAGAAAGTATCTTTACTGGTGTGAATAACTTAGAAGTTTCTACTGTATTGAATGAACTATTCAATGATAAGTATGGTTTAACTAAAGAAGAAGTTGAAGAAACATTGAAGTATTATGAACTTGAATATGAAGAAAGTGAAGTTATAGATTGGTACAATGGTTATAATTTTGGTGGTGTTGAAATTTACAATCCTTTTTCTATAGTAACTCTTGCAAAGAATAAAGGTAAAATAAGACCATATTGGATGAATACGAGTGGAAACTACTTAGTTAAACAATTAATAAAACAAGGAAGTGCTGAATTAAAAGATAAAATAGAAAAACTAATAAATGGTGAAGAAATTGAAAGTACAATAAATGAAACTATGGTTTATGGTGACTTAAATAACAACTTAGAAGAGTCTGTATGGACATTATTTTTATTCAGCGGATATTTAAAATGGACAAAAAATATAAATCATGATTATGAAAGATATACTTTAAAGATACCAAATAAAGAAGTAAAAATATTTTATAATAAAACTGTAGTATCTATGCTTGAAGAAGAAAGAATAAAGCTCAATAATATATTAATAAATTTAATAAATGGACATATAGAAGAGTTTAAAGAAGACTTTCAAAAACTAACTATGAATACATTGAGTTATTTTGACGTTAGTGGAGAAGAACCAGAAAGATTTTATCATGGATTAATACTTGGAATGAGTGTTGGTTTAAAAGAAAAGTACATAATAAAGAGTAATAGAGAAACAGGACTTGGAAGAGCTGATGTTATTTTAATTCCAAAAGATAAAACAGACAAAGGAATAATAATAGAGTTTAAAAAGTTTTATAAAAACGAAAAAACACTATTAAATAGTGCTAAAAATGGATTAAAACAAATAAATGAAAAAAGGTATGAAGAAGATATAAAAAATTATGGAATAAATGATATAATAAAAGTTTCAATAGCTTTTGATAAAAAAGAGGTTGAAATTGTTAGTAATTTGGATAAAGATGTTGAATTAACAGAGATAGAAAAAGTAGCAAAGAACATGCTTAAAAAAGGATTAGATGTGAATATGATTTCTGAATTAACAGGCATTTCAGTAGAAAAAATTAAAAATATTAAATAGTTCTTTCAATAAATAATATAATAAACTAAGTTTTATATAGTAAAATCTAAACAACAAATCTTATTATTTATTATAATTGAGGTGGTTTTTGTGAAGTACTCAAAAATAAAAACAGGAAGTGTAAATGGATTTAATGTCGAAGAAACTTTGGTTGAAATTGATATAAACTCTAGATCTACTATTCAAACTTTTAAAATAGTTGGAATGCCTACAACTTCTATTTTAGAAAGCGAAAAACGAGTAATAAGTGCAATAAGAAATTCAGGTTATAATGTTCCAAATGGAAAAATAGTTTCAAATCTCTCTCCTTCTAACATAAGAAAAGAAGGAACTCATTTTGATTTACCAATTGCAGTTTCTTTATTAGAAGCTTCTTCTCAAATAAAAAAATTAGATGAAAATTTTTACTTATTTGGAGAATTAGGTTTAAATGGAGAAATAAGACCTGTCATGGGTATAACATTATTTTTAATGTCAATAAAGGAAAAAAACAAAAATGCTAAATTTATAATCCCCAGAAAAAATCAAGAAGAAAGTTCTTTTATAAAAAACGATGTTTTTACAATAGATCATTTGAATGATATTGAACGCTTATACAATTCTCCAGAAACTTATATCCCAAAAATCACTAAAAATAGCATCAAAAAACATGAATTAGATTTTTCTGAAATAAAAGGTCAAATGTTGGTTAAAAGAGCAGCTGAAATAGCCGCAAGTGGATTTCATAATATATTAATGATTGGCTCTCCAGGTTCTGGTAAAACAATGATAGCAAGACGAATTCCTTCTATTTTACCAGAAATGACTAAATCTGAAATAATTGAATCTACAAAAATATACTCAGTATCTGGCTATATGAATACAGTTATAAATAATAGACCTTTTAGGTCACCACATCATACGGCATCTGATGTTTCAATAATAGGTGGAGGTTCTAATCCCAAACCAGGAGAAATAAGTCTTTCACACAATGGAGTTTTGTTCATGGATGAATTTCCAGAATTTAAAAGCAATGTTATAGAAGGATTAAGACAACCTTTAGAGGATGGTTTTGTTACAATAACCCGTTCCAAAGGAGTAGCAAAATATCCAGCAAAATTTATGTTAGTAGCTGCACAAAATCCATGTCCATGTGGTTATTATGGTGATAAAGAAAAAGAATGTACATGTTCAATGGTTCAAATTTTAAACTATAATAAAAAAATATCAGGTCCAATATTAGATAGAATAGATTTAAAAATAAATGTTCCAAGAGTTAAAATAAGTGAACTAATGTCAAAATCTTATTCTGAAAGTTCTAAAAAAATAAAAGAAAGAGTTTCAAGAACTTCAAAAATACAAATTAATAGACAAGGAAAGTTAAATGGTAAGCTTTCTAATTCCGAACTAAAACAATTTTTAAATATATCTGAAAAAGCAGAAGATTTTTTAAAAAATTCTGCACTAAAACTCAAATTAACTGCAAGATCTGTCAATAGAGTACTAAGAGTTTCAAGAACTGTAGCAGATTCCTTTGAATCAAAAACAATAGAAATATCTCATATATCTGAAGCTTTAAATTATAGGGGGAATGATATTGTATAAGCCTTTAGATAAAAGTTTTTATATGCAAGATGGTATAACGGTTTCTAAAAGCTTACTTGGAAAAATACTAGTAAGAAAAATAAATAATAAATATATACTTTGTAAAATAGTAGAAACAGAAGCTTATATGGGACCAGAAGATAAAGCAAGTCATGCTTACAATAATAAAAGAACAAAGAGAACAGAAACTATGTTTAAAGAAGGTGGATGTTCATATGTTTATTTAATTTATGGAATGTATAATTGTTTAAATATAGTAGTCAACAAAAAAGATATCCCACAAGCTGTTTTAATTCGAGCTGTTGAACCTTTAAATTATTTAAACACAATTAAAACTTTTAGAAAAATAAAATCAAAAAGAATATATGATTTAACAAATGGACCTGGAAAACTCTGTAAAGCTTTAAATATAGATAAAACTTTTGATGGATATGATCTTATAAAAGGAAAAGAATTATTCATAATAGATGGAAGTATTTCAAACAAAATTAAAGAGAGTAAAAGAATAAATATAGATTATGCTGAAGAATACAAAAATAAATTGTGGAGATTTTATATTGAAGAAAATAAGTTCGTATCAAAAAAATAACAAATGGATACTTATCCATTTGTTATAGTATTCTATCAAGATAATTTTTTACGTCATTAACAGAAAAAACTCTAACCCATCTTTGATATTCTTTATTTTCGTGTTCAAAAGCAAGTACAGGAATTGTGAATATTAATTTTTGTGATGCTCTTTCTCTTTCTTCTTCTACGTTTACAACTTCAAGGGGTATGTTTTTTTCTTCAGAAAGAGCTTTTATTTTTGGTTTTAAAGATTTACAAACTCCACAAGTATCATTAGTATATAATACAAATTTCATTATTTCACCTCTCTTTTATATACCCTATTAAGGTACATAAACTTTATCATATTTTTTTTTAAAATATATTAAGTATTGTTAAAATCATCATTAATTATGTATAATATAATTGGAGTTGTAAAAATGGAAAGTAATGACAAAAAACACAATATAATGGAAGATATAATAATAGATATTTTTGAGGAATTTATGATATTTAATCCAATTGATACTAAACAAAGAAAAATAATAATTGAAAATGTAGTAAAAAAATGGAAACCTTTGTATGCAAAAACAAAAGATGAAGAAATTAGATTAAAACTCCCCATCCTTTCGCAATCATTCAAAACCGAAGTAACAAAAACTATTGTAGAAGTATTAGAACAATTAAAAAAAGAAAATTAATAATATCTCAAATTTATGTATATTTCAGAAAAAATTATATTCATAAGTACTATTGCTCCACCATACAACATAAAATGTGAAAATTTTACTTCTTCTTTTTTAAACTGCTTTATCATTGCAAGTCCTAATATATTTGCAGAAGCTCCTATTGGAGTAAAGTTACCTCCCAAACATGAACCTAATGCAAGCGAAAACCATATTGGATCCAAATTTTTAAAAACTTCTGGATTCATTGTTGGAAGATCTCTTACAACTGGTATCATAGTTGCAGTAAATGGTATATTATCTACAAAACCTGAAAACAATCCAGAAATAGCTAACATGAAAGAAGCAAACATTCTACTTGAATGTCCCGCAAAACTTATTAAAATTTTAGAAAAATCTTCTAATAAACCAACCTCTTCCATAGCTCCAGTTATTAAAAATAACCCCATAAAAAATAATATACTCTCCCATTCTATTTCCTTTAAAATTTCTTCTGTATTTTTTTCTTCCATAGTAACTAAAGCAATAAAGCCAGCACTCAATGCTATTATAGAACTTTCTATATCAATTTGATGTTGAAAAGAAAAAGAAACAACAACAATTAAAAATAGAACTGACGAAATAAAAAAATGCATTTTATTTTGTATAGATTCATTAGGATTAAATTTTTTTACAAAATCATGATCTATCTTTTTTGATAAATCCTTTTTAAACACAATCAATAAAAAAATATCTGCTACAATTAAATTTATTACAGATATAGGCATTTGAGATCCTAAAAATTCTATAAAAGACATGCCAGATGCAGAAGCAATCATTATATTTGGTGGATCACCAATTATAGTGGCTGTTCCTCCAATATTTGATGCAAATATTTCACCAAGTATAAAAGGCATATAATTTATTTTAAGAGCATCAGTTATAGCAAAAGTAATAGGTATAAAAACAAGTATCGTAGTTACATTATCTATAAATGCTGAAATAAGTCCAACAAGTATCGTTAAAGAAATAAAAAGCATATAACCATTTTTACCAAATATTTTTAATGTTTGTATTCCAATATAAGAAAAAATTCCACTTTTTTTTATAACACTAACAAAAAGCATCATTCCAATTAATAAAAATATAGTATTGTAGTCAATATAATGTTCTATTGCCATAAGTTGATCTGGAAAAATTTTTATTATTAATAAAAACAATGCTCCAAGCATTGCTGAAATAGTTCTATTTATTTTATGAGTTATTATAGTATACATTACAACAAAAAACGTAATCATTACAATTATTTCTTTCATTTTATCCCCCCTAAAGAACTATTATACTCTCATCAAAAATGAAATGCAACCTTAATATTATGGTATTATATATTTGGAGGTGTTTTTTATGTATGATTTTTTAATAATAGGTGCTGGAGTAATTGGAACATCTATAGCTAGAGAATTGAGTAAATATAATGTAAATACTTGTATTTTAGAAAAAACAGATGATGTCAGTAACGGTGCATCAAAAGCAAATAGTGGAATAGTTCATGGAGGATATGCTGCAAAATTCGGATCCTTAAAAGGTAATTTGTGTTTTTTAGGAAATCAAATGTTTAAAAGTTTAAACGAAGAACTAAACTTTGGATATAGAAAAACAGGAGGTTTAGTATTAGCTTTTAACGCGAATGAATTAAAAGAATTAAATAATTTATTTGAAAATGGAAAAAAATTTGGTCTTAAAAACTTAAAAATATTAGAAAAAAAAGAAATATTAAAAATTGAACCAAATATAAATAAAGAAGTTATGTTTGCTTTATATTGTCCCGATGTTGGAGTTACCTCTCCATACGAATACACAATCGCTCTTGCTGAAAATGCTATTGAAAATGGAACTGAATTATTTTTAAATTCTGAAGTATTAGCTATTAAAGAGTACAAAGATCATTTTGAAGTAATTACCAAAAATAAAACTTTTAAAACAAAATATTTAATAAATGCTGCTGGTGTTTATGCAGACAAAATTTCTTCAATGCTTGGAATAAACACATTTAAAATAATTCCAAGAAAAGGTGAGTATATTTTATTTGAAAAGGGAACAGGAAGCATAGTAAACAATGTAATATTTCAAGTTCCAACCAAAAAAGGTAAAGGTATACTTGTAACTTCTACCTATCATGGAAATTTAATGATAGGACCTAATGCAGAGGAAGTTGAAAATAAAGAAAATACAAAGACCTCTGAAGAAATGCTCACTTATATAATAGAAACAGCAAAAAAATCTGTACCCTTTTTTGATATGAAAAAAAAGCTAAAAACTTTTTCTGGTATACGCCCAACACCAAACACGGGTGATTTTATAATAGAAGAATCAAAAGAAAGATTTATAAATGTAGCTGGTATAGAATCTCCCGGATTAACGTCTTCACCTGCAATAGCTAAATATGTTTTAGAAATACTTAAAAAAAGTATACATTTAGAAAAAAAGAAAAATTTTAATCCTTATAGGAAACCTATTATAAAACAAAAAACTTTAACCCCTAAAGAACTTAAAAATTTAATAAATATAAAATCATCTAATGAAAAAATAATTTGTAGATGCGAACAAGTAACTGAAGGAGAAATTTTAGATACTTTAAATCGTAATATCCCAATTAAAACTGTAAAAGCTATAAAAATGCGAACAAGAGCTGGAATGGGGAGATGTCAAGGTGCATTTTGTAAACCAAGAGTTGAAGAAGTTATTAAAAAATTTATTGAAAAAAAATAATTTTATTTATTAAAATATGACTTTTATCATACAAATTTTAAAAAAAAATGTGATATTATTTCTTTGAAGATATCCCCCTTCACCCGATACGAGGATGAGACTTTTTCTCATCCTTATTTTTTTATTTTTTTATTTTTTAAAAGTTTAGTCTTGACTAATTTTTTTAAGTGTGATAAAATATATTTAACGTATTAATTATAAAAAAATTTTAAGGAGAGAATATTTATGATTATACCTTTAAGTAGCATGACACAAGGGTGCAGTGGAAAAATTGTAAGATATGAACTAGATGAAGATACAAAAGAAAGATTAATATCAATGGGATTAATCATAGGAAAGGAAATAGAATTAGTACATATTTCTCCTTTTAATGATCCTTTTGTTTATAAAATTGAAGACAATAAAATAATGCTTAGAAAGAGTGAAGCTTCAAAAATATATGTTGAAATTTCAGAAGAAATTATACCTCTTTTAAATGCAAAATGTGGAAAATATAAAGTTTTATCTTGCAATGGCGGACCATTTTTCTTAAATAAAATGAAAAATAATGGTATAGAACCAGGTAATGAAATTGAAGTTTTAGAAAACAAAGGGAAAATAACTATAAAATCTTTAGATAAAATTTTTATCATAGGAAAAGGGCAAGCAAAAAAAATAATATGTAAAAAAGAAGGTTAAAAATGGATATAAACAAAGTAATATCTTATATAAAAGAAAAAAAAGTAAATAGCTTATATCAAATTTCAGAAAAATTTAATTTAAAAAATTCTGAAATAGAAATAATTATACCATTTTTAATATCAAATGGAATTAATTTTTCAAGTATAGATAAGGTTAAATCAGTTTGTTCAGAATGTCCTTTAGCAAACAAATGCTCTAAAAATAAAGAAAAAGGCGGTGGTGGCTGTGGCCTTTGAAGTTTCCATAATAGGTAATCCAAATGTTGGAAAAACTTCTATATTTAATTTATTAACTGGTACAAAACAGTATGTAGCAAATTGGCCAGGAGTTACAGTAGAAAAAAAAATAGGCTCATACAAATTTCAAAATCACGAATTTAGATTGATTGACTTACCAGGTATATATACATTGTCAGCACAAAGTGAAGATGAAAGGGTTGCAAGAGATTATTTTTTGAATGAAGCACCAGATGCAATAGTAGTCGTTGCAGATGCTTTAAATTTAGAACGTTCTATGTTTCTATTAATGCAATTAATAGAAATGAATAAACCAGTTATACTTGCAATAAATTCTATAGATGAAGCAGAAGAAAAAGGAAAAATAATAAATCCAGAAATAATATCAAAAACATTGAATATTCCTGTTGTATTAACTTCAGCAAAAAAAGTCAAAGGTATAACAAAGTTATTACAAGAAATACATAAAGTTTCAGAAAATACAAAAAACATACGTTTTGAACTCAATTATACAAAAAATATAAATGATTTTATATATTCATTTAAAAATAAAATAAGTAAATATCACGAGTATAATTCATACACTTCTTCATGGCTTGCAGTAAATTTTATTGAATTTTCTGGAGAAAATTTTAACTATCCTAAAGAATTGTTAAACTCTTTAAAAAAAGAATTTAATTTAAAAAATCTAAAAGAAGAGTATAACAATTGGAAGTTCAATTTTATATCTTCGTTAATTAAAGATTGTATAGTATCTAATGGTCGTACTTGGTCAACAAGGGATATACTAGACCATGTTTTAACCCATAGAGTTCTTGGATTGATGATATATGTTCTTGCTTTATTTTTAGTGTTTTCATTAACCTTTAATGTAGCAGCTCCTTTATCAGATTTAATGGATTTAGCAATTAGTTGGTTGAGTGATTTAACAAGAAATTTTATAAAAATACCTTGGTTATCTTCTTTAATATCTGATGGAATTATTGGTGGAGTAGGCGGAGTACTTGTATTTATACCTCAAATATTTGCTTTATTTTTCTTTATGGGATTTTTAGAAGAAACTGGATACTTGCCAAGAGCAGCTTTTCTTGTAGATAAATTAGTAAGAAAATTTGGTTTAAGTGGAAGATCTTTTATGTCTATAATTCTTGGTTTTGGATGTAGTGTACCTGCAATAATGTCTACAAAAACTATATCTAATAAAAAAGAAAGATTGTCATTAATTTTAAGTATTCCATTTGCTTCGTGTAGTGCTAGACTTCCTGTTTATGTTGTATTAATAAGTGCATTTTTTTCAAAACATGCAGCTGAAGTGATGCTACTTTTATATTCATCAAGTATACTTTTGGTATTAATATCTGCAAAAATATTACAAGTATTTGTAACTCAAAGTAAAGATATTCCTTTTACTATTGAATTACCACGTTTTAGAATGCCAACAATGAAAAATCTAACTTTTTATACTTGGCATAAAGGTAAACATTTTTTAGAAAAAGCTGGAGGAATTATATTAATTGCATCAATATTTATATGGTTTTTATCTTATTTTCCAAATAATGGAGTTGATATAAACAAAAGTTTTGCTGCTTCTATCGGTAGATTTTTTGAACCAGTAACTTTGCATTTAGGATGGAATTGGATAACCAATACAGCTCTTTTATTTGGAGTTGCTGCAAAAGAAGTTGTTGTTTCAACATATACAACTTTGTTAAATTCTAATTCTGAAACTTTAACTAACTCATTAAGTGCTATTTTAACTCCTCGTTCTGCTATTTCATTATTATTTTTTATTCTTGGTTATGTTCCTTGTTTTGCAACTTTGGGAACTATTAAAGCTGAAACGAATAGTTATAAATGGCCAATATTTGCTTTTTTTTATACAACAATAGTTGCTTACATACTTGCTAACTTTGTTTACTTTGTTGGAGGAATGATATTATGAAAAACTCATTACTTTTTTTAATAATAATACTTTCAATATTTATTTCAATAATAAACTTTTCAAATGATACTTTTTACTTTATTTCAATGTTAGTAGTTGCATTAACTGGATTTTATGGATTTTTTTCAAACATAAAATTATGGTATCATAAATCATCTCATATAATAGTAAGTTCCTTAATAGGCATTATTTTAGGTGGTTATGAACTTCTTAAATATGGGTTTGGATGGTTAGGTGTATTAACAGGAAATGCCCCACCAGCTTTAAATATTGGAATAATTTTATTTGGAACTTTTTCTATTTTTATCCTTTATTATGAAAAAAAGACATTGGATAAAAAGAAATCAGACACATTAACGAAAGAGTAACATTAATTTTCTTGAATTTTTTTTATCTATATGGTATAATCAATTTCGTTATGAGTATGTACGCCTGTAGCTCAATTGGTAGAGCGACGGTCTCCAAAATCGTAGGCTGGGGGTTCGACTCCCTCCGGGCGTGCCATAAAAGCAATCTTTTTTAAGATTGCTTTTTTTTTTTATAAAAAATATTTTTTTATGATAAAATATAGTAGGGGGTGAATATGTTGATTTCCAATCTGAATAAAAAAAAAGTATTAATAATAGATGACTCAAGAACTTGGAGAACTATACTAAGTGATATTTTTGAAAAAAATGAATTTCTTGTTCAAACAGCAGAAAATGGAACTATTGGTTATAACTTAGCCTTTCAATTTTTACCAGATTTAATAATTACTGACGTAATAATGCCTGGAATAAGCGGATATGTTTTGTGTAGACTTTTAAGAGAAAATGAACTTTTTTCAAATACACCTATAGTAATTCTAACAGGAATAAATGAAAATTTAGATAAATTTTGGGCACATGAATCTGGTGCAAGTGAATTTTTATCTAAAAATTCAGATATAGAAAAAAATATATACAAATTCTTAGAAAAAAACATGGATAAAATTTCAAAAAATAAAAAATATGCACTTGAAGGAGCTAATCAAAGAATAATAGATGAATCTGATGCACTTCATTTAGTTTCAAAGTTAATGGAAGGACTTCTCATTAATAGTGTAATTGAAATAAGATTTATGGAACTATTTAAATATATACTTGATTTTTCTAGTTTTAATAAACAATTATTTTTTTATTTTAATAACATAATAAATTTAGAATCTATAATACTATATTCAAGTACTCAAAATATGGGAACATTTCTTGTAAATTCAAAGAAAAAGAATTTTTCAAATGAATATTTAAAAAATAAAATAAGCACTATATTAGAAAAACCAATAATACCTTCTGGATATAGTTTTTATGGAACTGTAGATAAAAATTCAAAAGATAAAATAAATATAGAAAATTCTTACATATACAAAAATGAAAAAAATTCTTCTTTTATAGTATTAGAAAACTATGAAAAATTTTCAAAAATGGAACTTGATAAATTAAGTGGTTTAAATACATCATTTTCCATATTATTCATGTTTTTAGTAAATTTAATAGAATTACGAAATGAAAGCGAACTTGATGAATTGACTGGATTATTTACTTTTAAAAAATTAATAAGAATAACAGATGGACTAATGTCAAAAGCAAAGAGAGGTAAAGAATTATTTTCATTAATAATGATGGATATAGATAACTTTAAAATAATAAATGACACTTATGGTCACAACTTTGGTAATTATGTTTTAAAAAACATAGGTTCAATAATTAAAGAAAATATTAGAAATTATGATTTGCCTTTTAGGTATGGTGGAGAAGAATTTTTAATAATATTACCTTCAACAAAAAAAGAGGAAACTTATAAAGTAGCAGAAAGAATTAGAAAAGATATTGAAAAATTAAAATTAAAGGATAATGTAAAAGTAACCGTTAGTATAGGAATAACTGAGTATATCGAACAAGAAAATTTTCAAGAAACTATTGAAGAATCTGATAAAGCAATGTATATATCGAAAAAAAATGGGAAAAATCAAACTAATTATTATAAAAAATAAATGCCTTACGGCATTTATTTTTTATAGTGAAATAAAAGCAATTAAATACTAAAAACTCTTTATTTCTCGTATAATCTAACTTTTATTTTATTAATATATATTGTAGAATATGAGTATGAAAAATATTTCTTAGGAGGTATTAAATATGGCTAAAATGATAAGAAAAAACTACTTAATGGCACCAGGACCTACACCTGTACCTTTTGATGTTCTTCTTGCAGGTGCACAAGATACAATTCATCACAGAACACCTCAATATGTTTCTATACAAAAAGAAGCTTTAGAAGGTGCAAAAAAATTATTTGTAACTGAAAATAATGTAATGTTACTTTCTTCATCTGGTACTGGAGCAATGGAGGCAGCAGTTGCTAACTTAGTTGAAAAAGGTGATAAAGTAATTGTTGTTAGCGCTGGTAAATTTGGTGAAAGATGGGCTCTTTTATGTAAAAAATTTGAATCTAATATGATTGAAATAAAATTAAACTGGGGAGAAGCTGTAGCTCCAGAACAAATTAAAGAAGTATTAGATGCAAATCCTGATGTAAAGGCTGTATTTACTACATTGAGTGAAACTTCAACAGGAGTTGTACATCCAGTAAAAGAAATTGCAGAAATAGTAAAAGATACAAAGGCTGTAATGGTTGTTGATACAATCTCTGGACTTTTGGCACAACCTTTGAAAATGGACGAATGGAATATTGATGTTGTCGTTACAGGTGTTCAAAAGGGTTTCATGATGCCTCCAGGTGTTGCTTTAATATCAGTTAGTAAGAAAGCTGAAGAAGTAATTAAAAACTGTAAGAGTCCAAGATACTACTTTGACTTAAATGCTTACATAAAAAAATATCCAGATTCACCATACACACCACCAGTTAACCTTGGTTATCAACTTAAAAAAGCTGTTGAAATGTTGAACGAAGAAGGTATTGAAAATATTTGGGAAAGACATGCTTTAATGGCTGATGCAACAAGAGCTGGAGTAAAAGCAATGGGACTTGAATTATTTGCAAAAAGACCTGGAAATGTTTTAACATCTGTTAAAGTTCCCGAAGGTATTGACGGTGCAAAACTTGTAAAAGATTTAAGAGATAATTGGGGAGTTACATTTGCAGGTGGTCAAGACCACGTTAAAGGAAAAATAATCAGAATAGCTCATCTTGGATACATGTCTCAATTTGATGTTATAGTTGGATTAAGTGCCCTTGAAATGGCATTTAAAAAAGCTGGATATAATGTTGAATTAGGATCTGCTGTAAAAGCAGCTGAAGAAGTATTTTTAAAGGCTGGTGTTTAATATGTGGCTTCACATAAACGATCCTCTTGCACAAGATGCTACAGATAAATTAAAAGAACTTCTTCCAGAAATTAAAATAACTGTTGAACACTATGAACCAGAAGTTTTAAAAGAAAAAGCCACTGAAATGGATGTTTTAGTTGTAAGAAGTGCCACAAAAGTAACAAAAGATATAATAGAAGCAGCACCAAAGTTAAAAATAATAGGTAGAGCTGGTATGGGACTTGATAATATAGATTTAGAAACAGCTAAATCAAAAAATATACAAGTTATCAATACACCTGGAGCTAATTCATTATCTGTTGCTGAATTAGTTGTTGGAATGATTTTGTCATTGTATAGATATACACCAAGAGGAACTCAAGGCATTAAAGAAGGTAAATGGGAAAAGAAACAATTAAAAGGACTTGAATTAACAGGTAAAACACTTGGAATAGTTGGATTTGGAAACATTGGAAAATTACTTTCAAAATTAGTTTCTGGATTTGGAGTAAAGGTACTTGTTTTTGATGTTTTTGATATTCCAGAAGAAGTTTTAAAAGAATACAATGTTGAAAAAGTTAGTCTTGAAGAAATTTATAAAAATGCTGATATAATTTCATTGCACGTGCCTAAAAATGATAAAACATACCATATGATTTCAAGCAAACAATTTGAAGCTATGAAAGATGGAGTTGTAATAATAAATGCTGCAAGAGGTGGCATTGTAGATGAAGAAGCATTGTTAAAATATCTTGAAAATGGAAAAGTTTTTGGTGCTGGGTTAGATGTTTATGAAAATGAACCACCAAAGGGTTTTCTATATGAAAAATTAATGAATTTTAATGTTGTAGCAACTCCTCATATTGGAGCAACTACAAAAGAAGCACAATGGAGAGTCGGAATGGACTTAGTTGATAGATTGGTTAAAGCAATAAAATAATTTGATTTAATAAAAAAATATGGTATAATACTTATGGACTTTTCAAATATATTTCGGAGGTGTTTTTAATGAAAGTATTCGTTGAAAAAGAAACTTGTATAGGTTGTGGTGTTTGTGAAAATCTTTGCCCTGACGCATTTGCTATTCAAGACGATGGAAAAGCAGTTGCTATAGAAGGAGCAAGTGAAGCACCTTGTGTACAAGATGCAGCTGATTCATGTCCAGTTCAAGCTATCATTATTGAAGAATAATAAAATAAAAAAAAGAGCGATTAAATCGCTCTTTTTTTTATTCATATCTCAATGCTTCTATTGGACTCAATTTTGAAGCTTTATTTGCTGGATATATTCCAAAGAATAATCCAACAGATGCTGAAACACCAAAGGCTATTAATATTGATTTTAAACTAATTATTGCTTTTAAATTTAAATTTGCAGCAAGTGATGATATTCCAGCGGATAAAAGACTTCCTAAAATTATTCCTATTAATCCTGCAATAAAAGTTATAGCAATACTTTCAGTTAAAAACTCAAGAAGTATTCTTTTTCTCCCTGCTCCCAGTGCCATCTTAACTCCAATTTCTCTTGTCCTTTCTGAAACAGATACAAGCATTATATTCATAATTCCTATTCCACCAACCACCAAAGAAATAGCTGCTATGGCAATTAATATAAAATTCATTACTCCAGTTATTTGCCCTATTACTTCTAACATCGAATCTTGACTCATTATTTGATAAGATGTATCATCTCCAAATTTATTGTTTAATATAAAATCAACTTCCATTTGTGCTTCTAAAGATTTTTCACTTGAAACACCTGAAGCCAATATCATAGATGCTTTTCCATTTGTTTTAAAGAGTCTTGCATCTGCTGTACTATATGGAATAAAAATTGTCTTATCTGTATTAAACATTAAAGTACTTCCTGCTTTTTTTAAAACACCTATAACTTCAAAAGGAATTTTTCTAAATAATTTTGAATTTTTCTGTATTAAATATATTTTTTCCCCAATTGGATTTTTTCCTTCAAATAAAGATTCTGCAGTAGTATATCCTATAATTGCATAATTTTTTACATTTGCATAATCGTCTTCAACAAAACTTCTTCCAGAATCAATATTTAAATTCAAAATATTAAATAATTCAGGATTACCTGCCATTATTGTTGAAGTTATATTTAAATTTCCATTTTGTACTAAAAAATTAGACTGTAAAACAGGCGTTGCTCTTATAACATCTTCTGCATAATTAGCTATATTTTCTGCATCTGATTTTTCAAGATAATTCATAGAACTTGCAACTTTTCCACCACGTCCTCCTGAATATCCTGGAAAAATTATCATAACATTAGATCCAAGAGAAGATACACTATTTGTTATATTTTCAGTTGTACCAGCTCCCAGTGCCATAACTGTTATTACTGAAGTTATTCCAATTATTATTCCAAGCATTGAAAGAAATGTTCGGAGTTTATTGGAGAATAGAGATCTATATGTTTCTCTTAATATTTCCAAAATCTCTCACCTCTGCTTTTTCTATTTGTCCATCAAAAAGCTTTATTGTTTTATTACCTTCATAAACCATTTCCGGATCATGCGTTACTATTACAAGAGTTTTTCCCATTTTATGCAAGGTATGAAATATTTCTAATATTTCTTCCCCACTTTTTGAATCTAAATTCCCAGTAGGCTCATCTGCAAGTAAAAAAGATGGATCATTTGCTAAAGCTCTTGCTATTGCAACCCTTTGCTGTTGTCCTCCAGAAAGTTCATTTGGTTTATGATTCAACCTATCTCCAAGTCCCACAAGTTCCAATAATTCTTTTGCTTTCTTTTTTCTTTCCTTTAAATGCTTACCAGCATAAATCATTGGAAGTTCAACATTTTCAAGTGCACTCATGCTTCCTAAAAGATTAAACTTTTGAAAAACAAACCCTATTTTTTGATTTCTAATTTTTGCAAGTTGAGAGTCTGTCATTTTTGAAACTTCTTTATCTTCTACAAAAACATTTCCTTTTGTTGGCCTATCCAAACATCCTAAAATATGAAGTAATGTAGACTTTCCACTTCCAGAAGGGCCAATTATTATTGCAAAATCTCCATCATTTACCTCAAGTGAAACTCCTCTCAATGCATTAACTTCTATTTTTCCCATTTGATAAATTTTCCATATATCTTTTAAATGCATTACTTTCATTTCTTTGGCCTCTTCCCAGTACCTATTCTTATATTAGGTGTCGCATACTTTTCTTTTAATCTATTTATTTCTTCTTTACTTGGCATTATTAAAACTGTATCTCCTTCAGATAAACCATTTTTTATTTCAACAAACTTTTCAGTTTTTTGACCAGTTATAACTGGAACTTTTTCGCGTCCTTCTGATGTTTTCTTAAAAACATATTCATTTCCATCTTTACCTTTTATTAAAGAATTTACTGGAATAACAATAGAATTATCTAATTCCATAGTTATTAATTTTACATTACAAGTTAAACCAGATATTATTCCATATTTTAATGGATTATCTTCAAACTTTAACTCTATAGGTATTACAACTATTCCACCTGCATTTACTGCAACGGGATTTATCAAGCTCACTTTAGCAGGAATTTTTACATGTAATTGCTCAAATTCAACATAAGCCTTCATTCCAACCTTTATTTTTGGTAAATCAATCTCATCTATAGAAGCCTCTATCTTTAAACTATTATTATCTACAACTGTAAATGATACAAAGTTTCTTGATATAACATCTCCAACACTTATATTAACACTACTTATAATTCCTTCAACAGGAGACTTTAAAATTGTATTATCTAAGTCTTTTTTTGCTTGATCTAATTGTAATTTTTTTATTTCTTTTATTTTTTCTCCATCATTCACAGCTAGTTCATAAGTATTCAATTTATTCAAATAATTTATTCTATAATCTATATCTTCAAACTTAGCCATCTTTTGATCTTTCTTTATTTTTTCTCCATTTTCAACATAAACATCCATAACCTCACCAGAAACCTCAGAAATTATTCTTCTTGTTTCTGCAGTTACATTACCACTCACTTCAATATAATCTCCTATATTGTCTTTCTTTACTTTGTATTCAACAGAAATATTATTTAGCGCTGTAGAAACTTTATCTGTTTGCACATTTCCAGATTCTTTTTTTATATTTAAGGCATTTATTATTAAAAATATTAATACCACTAAAGTTACTATTATAATTAACCATTTAATCGATTTTTTCAACTTTTATCACCTCTGAATTTTGAAAGTACCCATATTCTTTTAAAAGATTTAATTTATTTATCAACATATCATTATTAACTTTTTCTAAATCTAATTTTTTCAATTCATATTCAACTTTAAATAAATTAAAATCATCCTTAGATATAAATCCTTTTTCAGATAATTTTTTCTTATTATTATAATCTTCAAGAGCATTTTTTATATTTATTTTAGAAATTTGAATATCTATTTCAGAATTAATTATTGAATCTTTTAAGGTATTTATATTATTATTTATTGTAGTTAAAGCTTCTTCATAAGAGTATTCATTTGAATTTATTTTTCTTGAATTTATTGCTATTAATCTTTCACCCCTATCAAAAATACTATAATCAAATGAAATACTTATACTCCAGTTAAAATTATTAATATCAGAAATACTTATATTTATGCTCATATCTGGTAAATAAGGTAAGAACCAATTATTTTTTTGAAGTTCTTTTGCTTTTGTTGATAACTTTATAGCCTTTAAATCATATCTATTCACTATTGTTGATTCTTTTGAATTTTCAACTAAATTTCCAACATATTTTTTAGTACTTTCATACAAAGATTCATCTATTTCAGAAAGTGATTTAAGCTGAACTTCATAAGAATTAATTATTTTCTCTCTTTGAAGAATTTGAATATTCAAACTTTCCTTTTTATCTTCATCAGTTTCAAAATTATATTTATTTTTTTGAATTTGAAGTTCTTCTTTATTTAACTTTAAACTATTAATTATATAGTATTTTGAAAAAATATCTTTTATAGTTTTTATAAAAATAGATGTTTTATAATTATTAAAAGAATAAAGTGAATTATAATAATTTGATTTTGCATTCAACATTTCAACTTCTGGCTCTTTTGCCAAACTACGTGTAAAGCTTAAAGATAAGTTTTTTAAATCAGAATCAAACTTCCAATTATCTTTTGCATCTATTGAAAATGGAAGAGTTAATCCAATTGTACTTCCATAAAGTTCTAAAAAGTTTGCTTTTATTGAAAAGTTCATTTTATTTAGCCCATCTTTATCAAAAGATATTCCACCAAATCCTGTATTTAATGATAAATAAGGACTCCAAAAGTTTTCTTTTTTATTTAAAGAAAGTATGGATACATCTAATGATTCTTTACTTTTTAAGTAAGTAGAAGTGTTTAAGTTCCTTAAATATAAATCATTAAAGTTAGAAAAAGATAAAACTGTTAAAAGAGAAATTATCAATAAAGTTAATTTTACTTTCAATTTAAAACCTCCTCCGGTTTTTCATTGAAATCTAAAATATAATTTATTATCAAATTATAATAATTCTTTAAAGTATTATAATAAGAAGATTTTGAACTTAAGAAAGATATTTTTGATGTATTCAATTCCTTTTCAGAAATTAACCCTTTATTGTATCTACTTTGAGCATCCATAAAATCATTTTCTTTTAACTTCATTTTTTCTTTTAAGTTATTTAAGGTGTTGTAAGTAGATGTAATACTATTTTTTGTATTTTTATGTGTTTTTATTAATGTATTTTTTAAACTATTTAAGTTTATTTTGTTTTTTTCAACCTTTATTTGATAGCTCTTTTTATCATATTCAGAAGCATTAGATGGAAGATTATCTAAGTCATATTGTGCTATTTCAAGGGAAATTTTTGTTGTTTTTAAAGAATAATTATTACTTAAATACTCTTCATCCGTTTTAAAAATTTTTTTAGGATCATACAATTTAACTTCAATTGATTTATAATCCATAGAAGATGCTTCTGTAAAATCATTCATTGCATTTTCAAAGTTTAAATTTTTATTTTGTAAATCTATCTCTACATCATTTAAAGATATTTTTGATTGAGTTAATGTATCTTCTGTTATCAATCCTTTTTCAAACAAAGCTTTATTATTTTTATAATCAATCTCTGCATTGTTTTTTTGAACTTCACTCATAGATACAGATAATTCACTATTAATTACATTAAATAATCTATTACTAACATCCGTATAAAATTTATTTAAAGAATTCAAATAAGAAGAAGTTGCATTAAAATAATTTAAATTACCCATTAACTCTGTTTTTTTATTAATTGATTCTATCTTTGACCTTTCAAAATCCATATTGGCAAGTTCAAAATCCATTACTGAAATTTTATAATCACCCAATGTTTTTTGAGCTTCGATAAATAAATCACTTATTCCAATAGAAAAAGTCATTAGAGAAACTAAAAAAATAACAAAAAAACTAAATACTTTTTTCATATAAATCCTCCTTTAATAAAAATCATTTAATTATATCATTTTTTACTTAATTATTTCTTAAATAATTATGTGAAAAATCACATAATTTAAAATTTTCATTTAAAAGTTACATAAAAAAACAAGGATCATTATGAACTGATCCATGTCAAGTAGCCAAATAATTTAATTAAAAATTATAAAATTTAATGTATATATTCTATTTTTTAGTTTTTCAATAATTTTTTCATAAAAGGAATACAATAGTTCTATAAGAGGAGTATATTATAATATAATGTTTAAGTTAAAAAATGCCACTTTGAGGGGACGAGGATTTGTTGAATGGATGTTTTTTGAACAAAATTTATATAACAAAAAGAACTTCTCTCCGACCATACTAAACATTCCTCTTCAAAGGGATTTTCTATGTATTATCTTATCACTTAAAAAGAGTGTGTGTTTCCTTCCTTTCCCATTTTTCAATTTTATTCTTGGATTACTTTTTTTATTAATAAAAAAAACATTTTACTCATTAATCAATATTTTTTGCACTATTCATTTTTTTATTTCTTCTTAGTAAAAAGTATAATATGATATACGGAATCATTAAAAAAGCAATAGATATTAAAGTCATTTTTAAATTTTTTCCAAATATAAAAGTTATAATTGCATTTGTAATACCTATAAATATATACATATATACGCCTATCTTTTCGCTCATAAGCATTAATAATGCTGCAACTATTTGAAGAGAAGTTAAAATTAAATTATTCATAACTAATGTATGCGAAACAGATAAATTTAATGATGGATTATTAATAAATATTATATTAATAAGAAGAGCAATACCAGAAATAACTATTATAAACACAAGAAAAGAAGTTAAACAACCATCATTTTTTGTTTTCATTTATATCCCCCTTTTTAACAGTGTTAATAGCTTTGGCTGTTGAAAAAAACTTAAAAGATAGTGTTCCAACAACAGAATAAACAATAAAAGACAAAAATCTATAAATATCATTTTTAATAATGAAAAAAAGCACTGCAAAAATAACGGTTAAAATAACAAAGAAAATAGTATATTTTTTATTTTCTTTAAAAAAGTTCAACATTTTCTTTTTCCTCCCTCAAAATTTTATTTTCAAAATAAAAGAATCTATCAGAAAAATTTTTTTGTATTTCTTTCATATGTGAAACAAAAATAATACTCATACCTTCCTTTTTCTTATTATAGAGAATATTTTCTATATTTTTTCTACTTTTAATATCTAATGTAGTTAAAGGTTCATCTAAAAGCATCAATTCTGTATTTCTAGCAAGCATCGCAATTAAGTATAATTTACTTTTCATACCTAAAGAATAATTTTTTACTATAGTATTCAAATCTTTTTGTATTTCAAACATATTTGATAAAAAAGAAATTTTTTTTAAATATTCTTTTTTGTTTTCATTCCATAAATGCATTATCATATTTATATTTTCTTTTCCAGTGAGTTCTTCATATAAGTACGGTTTATCTGGAATGTAAGAAATTTTCTTTTTATATGTTTTGAAATTTTTTATTTCTTTTCCATTGAATTTAATAATATTTTTTGTATTTATTAATCCTGATAATATTTTTAGAAATGTCGTTTTTCCACATCCATTAACTCCTTTTATACAAATTGATTCTCCTGGATATACTTTTAAATTTATATTTTTTAAAATAAAAGTTTTATTATCATATGAAAAACTTAAATTTTCAACTTCTAATTTTGGTAACACACTTTTCAACTCCTCACTAGAACTGATGAAATTTTACACTCAATTATTGCAGAAATAAATAATAATAAAATTGATATCAAAAAAACAATAATAATTTCTGATAACACAACTTTCTTATCTTTTTCTTTTTTTTTAAAAAAATCCCAAAAAGAAAAAGATATAGCTGTTGTCATGAATATTGCAGTCAATTCAAAAAATAAATGAAAAAAAGTCCCTTTAAATAAAAGTGAAAAACTGTACTTTAAAAAAATAAAATGTATGGTAACACCAAAATATATTCCATTTATTAAAAGCATTAAACTACTAACAATTCCAAAAGTAATTAATCCAAATATTAAAATTAAACTCAAATTAAAAATATTATGAACAAATACATCCATAATAAAAAGCTTTTTTGGATCAATATTTGTATTATAATTTATTTTAGAAAACAATCCTATAATTATACCTAAAGTATAAATAATAAAACATAGATAAAGAACTTTTATTTTATTTTTTTAAATTTTAAAAATATTAAACATAAATATTTTCACCATCTACCTTTTTTATACCTTTTTCTTTTATATAATTAAAAAAATAATTGAAGGTTACACTTATTATAACAAAATAAATTAAAAAAATAAATGGAAAAAAATTTTTAATTTTATCAAGATAATTAAAAAACACATTGAAATATAGAATTAATAAAACTGGAGTGAATAAAATTAATCTTGGGATTTTTAATATCTTTTCATAAATATTTTCTTCAATTCTTTTATCTATAAGCTCTTCTGTATTTTTATAATCAAATCTTGAAAACATCGGTTCTATATATAGTACAGATATTGGAGCAAACCAAATCATATAAACTAAAGTAAATATTGAAGTAATAATACATAAATAAAAATTATAATTCATAAAATTTATTTTTTCTATAGTTAAGTATAAACTTATAAAAAAGGTAATTATTGATGGAACTAATAAGTTTAATCTCATTAAATTTAATTTTGATTTATAAACAATATCAATTGAATTACCAGAAAGTTTTACTAAATTTATATTTCTTTTCTCTGATGAAAGTGTATAAATAAACAAATGGTCACGTCTTAATTCGGTTACTTGATTAAAAATCAGTAATACATTGAACAATAATATTAAGCTTATAATATATCCAATACTATTTATATATTTGAAATTTGTTATAATAACCCCTGTCATAAAATAAAAGTCATAATTTGCAATAATTTTAGAGTAAAATGAAGGAGATACAAGCCATCGACTATTTTTTATTATATTTAACTCTTTTTCAACCAAAAAATTTTTATTATTAAAAACTGAATTCACTTTTTTTAATGTTAATACATAAATAAATAAAAAATCTTTTTTATTTATTTCTACAGACTTTATAAAAATATTTTTATTATATTTTGGTGAAAAAATTTTTATCATAAAAAACAATATTATTCCAAATATCAAAAAAATTAAATATCTCAATGAAATAAAATTGTAGAATTCTTTACTTATGTCAATTGTTGAATTAAATAAATAAAAAAAGTATTCTTTAATTGGATTAAGCCAATCATTTATTAAAGAATTTTCAAGAATTTTAAGAGTATTATCTGATAAACTTAACTTATTGTTCGGAAATAAAATTTTTTTATATAGCATTGTAGGTACATATATGAATTTTGTTAAAATTACACCAAATTCAAAAAATAAAACTGAATTTATACCATATAAAATAAATCTAAAAATTCCTATTGGATTTTTTATAAGAGAAATTTTATAGTTACCATATAAAATATTAAAAAAAACAAAAATAAAAAAAGAACTTGATAAACCTAAAATAAAAATATATGTAAAAAATAATAAATGGTGCAAATTAATAAAAAGTAAAAAAAGAAAAGATGACAAATAAAATTCTATTGAATTTAAACAATGCCAAACATATTCTTCTATTAAAACAAACAAATAAATGTTTCTATCTTCCAATGGTGAACTTTTTAAAATAGATATATCTATAGGAAAATATGTTCTTTTATAAGATACCATTCCATATACTATAGCATTAAAATATAAACCTAAAAAAATGAATGAAGTCCAATATACTTTATGAGTTTCATAATAAAAAGTTTTATATAAAAATAAAGACATAGATATTGAAATTATTATTTTAAATAAAATTATCATAAAAAAAGCAAAAAAAGAACCTTTTTTTGCTAATAACTTAAATATTTTAGATGTTTTTACAAATTGTATTTTTACTCTATTTTTTAATCTTATTAATAATAATTCTACTAAATTCATAAAAAATCTCCTTAAATCCCCATAATATTTAAATAAATATTATGGGGGATTTTATTACCAAGATATTGCAGCAGCTTTTCCTTTACTCATAATTATATTTTTTACAGTATTAATAAATGCAGACATTCCACCTTCAGTAGCAATAGCACCTATTCCTCCTGCAAGAAGTCCTGCTACAAGACTTATTATTAAAAATGTCCAGCTTGCACCAGAAATTATACCAACAACAAGCCCTGCTACAGAATTTGGAATTCCTAATGTCCCTACTAATTTAAACATTCAAACTCCTCCTTTTTCAATTTATATTTGTGCACACAAATATTTCAATATTATAATTTTTATTCGTTTTAATTCAATAAATTCAATAATCATTTTTCTTTTTTTACATAAAAATTATATCAAAAAAAAAAAAAAAAAAAAAAATCAACTATTTTTATAAAATAACAAACATTTTTACTAAACTGAAATATAATTTGTTTATTTTATATCATTGCTTTTACATTTTTATGTTATTAATTTCATATTAACTAATAATATTTGTGAATTTAATCTTTATATTTTTTCTAATGTTATTATTAATTATTTTCATTATAAAAGTTTGTGAAATTATATTAAATATTTATTTTTTATAAACATTTCGTTTTAACTTTTTATTATTAACACAATATCAATTTCAAAAGTTTGAATTTTTTACATTTATTTTAAACCTTAATGTGATTTAAAAAAATGACTCCTGTTAATACAGGAATCATTTTTTACATTCTTATTTTTTTGTTTTTCTCTTTTTCCTCTTTTTTACCCAATACTTACTTCGGGTACATTTCAAAATTATTGTTTTTTTTATTATTTTTTTATCCATCTATACTCATATTCATTAAGTTTAATACCATTTATACTAACCTTTTTATTTGTAAGATTATTGTATGATATAATATTATTCATTTCTGAAATAAAGACTCCATCTTTAAAATTATACCTTAAAACTACATCTGAATATTTTTTTAATTTTATTAAATTTTTTATTCCATTAAATATTTTATAACTATCACTTTCTTTATCTTTCAATAAATTTAATTTTTCAGTATTCAACATTCCTCTATTCAAGTATCTTGCATCCGCATATCCTGTTTTATTTTGCATTTTATTATAAAAATCTAAATCATTTTCTTGACCTATTTCATCACCATAATAAATAATAGGAACTCCATCAATAGAAAACATTAATGAATGAATAAGTAGTATTTTTTTTACATCTCCATCAAACATATTATATATTCTTCCTGCAATACCCAAACCCTTTCTAAACTTCCAAAGATCTTCTTTTAAAAAATACTTATTCATTTTTTTCCTTTCTAACTCCGAAGAAAATTCAAGAGTTAATTCATCATGACACCTTAAAAAATTCAGCCATTTACAACCTTTAGGTATATTTGGAAGTTCTTTTAAAGAATCAATTATATAATTTCCATTTGACTCTTTTATAGCTAAATAAAATTTTGGCATTAATGGAAAATTATAAGCCATATTACATTCATCACCATCCCCAAAGTATTCTATAACACTTTTAGGTTCAAGGTTTGCTTCAGCTATAAATTTTGTCCCTTCAGTTACATAATCAAATGATCTTCTAAATATTTTTAAAATTTCATGAGTTTGAGGAAGGTTTTCACATAAAGTTCCTTCTTCTTTCCATAAAAATGGTGCCGCATCCATTCTAAATCCATCAACACCTTTTTCTCTCCAATACATTAAATTTTTTATCATTTCTATTAAAACTTTAGGATTTTTATAATTTAAATCTGGTTGAAACTTATAAAATCTATGAAAATAATAATCTTTTGTATTCTCATTATAAGTCCAATTACTACTTTCCATACCTTCAAATAACAATCTTGCTTTGGTATACTTGTTTGTATTAGAATTCCAGATATAATAATTTCTGTATTTTGAAGTTTTTGATTTTCTTGCTTCTTTAAACCAATAATGTTCTATAGAAGTATGATTTATTGCTACATCAAAAATAATCTTTATATTTTTCTCGTGAGCTTTTTTTATAAATTCTATAAAAGATTCATTTCCTCCTAAATCTTTTCTAATATATTTAAAATCAGATATATCAAACCCTTGATCATTCATGGGAGAACTTAAAATAGGTAATATCCAAAGAACATTTATTCCAAGTTCTTCAAAATAATTTAATTTTTCTATCATTCCATTAAAATCTTTTGAAAATAAATCAACATATAATGAGTACATGACTAAGTTTTCATCCCAAATTATTGGTTTTATTTTTTTCTTTTTTTCATTATTAAGAAAATTTTCTAATTCATCAAATCCATCTATACTCTGATAAATACCTTTCCAAAGGTCTTTTATCTTATTCATTATTTTCCTCCATTTTTAATTTTAAAAAACTTTTTATTAAACTATATGAATTAAGCTCAAGTTGATCATTTATATTTATATTTTCTTTCATGCCTTCTTCAATAGCTATAAGATAATTTTTTGCTGTTTTCTCCCACGTATAATTTTCTAATACTCTCTTTCTACCAAGTTCTTTATATTTTTCTGCATTTTTTATACCATTTAATAAACCTATTTTAATATCTTCAACATCAAACGGATCAACTAAAACACCTGAACCATCTTCAAATATTTCTGAAGGCCCACCATTTTTAGTTGCAACAATAGCTAAACCACAAGCTGCGGCTTCTATTGGAGCCAACCCAAATGGTTCATAAAATGCTGTTAAAGAAAAAACAGAATTCAATTGTGCAAAGTATCTATAAGCTCCAGCTAAATCTTTTTGAGATTTAAGATCAAAGAAAAAAACTTTATCTTCTATATTATTTTCCCTAATTATACTTATAATTGGTTCAAGAATATTTCTCTCCTTTTCTGAAATATTTTTTAAATCATATGGATTTTCTATATTTCTTAAAAAAATTGATAAATTAGAAAGATCTTGCAATTTTTTTGAACTCGCATAAGCCTTTACAACATTTAAATGATTTTTCTTTTCATCTAATCTGCTTGAAAGAATTATATGAGGTTTTTTATCCTTTAATTTTAAATTTAAACTTTCTAATTCAGTATTAAAAATTTTTAAATTTACTCCCGGAGGAATTATTTTAAACTTTTTATCTTCCACATTTATACTATCTCTATATAAATAATGTGAATACTGTTCAGATCTTTCTTGATTTGTTGAAGTAATTATTTTAGAAGCATATTTCATACTATATCTTTCAGCAGAAATTCTTTTTGAAAAATGATATTTTTTATCCATAGTTTCAAAATTTTTCATATTCATACCCAATTTTTCTAATTTTTGAGCTCCAAGTGAATGTCCAGTGAAAGAAAAATTTATTCCTGTTTTTTGTTTTAATAATACACCAGCATATCCACCATCACCATAATGAGCTGTAAAAAAATCTGGCATTTTATTTCCATAAAATTTTATTATTTCATCTACATATTGTGGAATATAATCCCAAAGCTGTTCCTTATTTAAAAACTTTTTTCCACCAAAAGGCAATCTTATAATTCTTAATTTATTATATCCTTCATATCTATCAATAGATTTAGAAAATTCAGGCCATTCTTCATCTTCAATCTTTCTTGTTATTATATCAACATCAATTCCCATCTTTGATAAAGCCATTGCCACTTCTTTTACATAAATTAATTGTCCACCAAAATCCGAATGTTCTGTTAAATGAGAATCTTTTTCATCAAAATTTCCTTGTGGGTTTAAAAATGCCACTCTCATAAAATCCCTCCTATCTCATATTCTTTTGCTATTTCTTTATAACTTTTCAAATCAATTACTGCTCCAACTTTTTTTATTTTTTCAGCTGAAAAAGCATTCCCTAATTTTGAAGCTTCAAAAATATTTAAATTGTTTAATATACCAATATAAAAACCAGACCAAAAAGCATCTCCCGCTCCCGTTGTATCAATAACTTCTTTTGCATAAGAAGTATATTTTTTCTCTTTCTTACCATTAGAAATTATATATCCATCTTTTCCAAGAGTTAAAATAATATTTTTTGCTCCAAGTTCATGAAACTTTTTTATATAATCTTTGGTATTCATTTTCCCAAATATACTTTCAGCATCATCTTCTGATGGTTTTATTATATTAACCTTTGGAAGTATTGTTTTTAATATATCTATTATGCTTTTATTTGTTTTATCTAATATTTTTCTATAATTTGGATCAAAACCTATAAAAGCATTTTTACTTTCATTTAAAATTTTAATGGTATTTTTTAAATTTTTTTCTGTAGATAAAGCCCAAAATGAAAAATGAAAAATTTTTGTTCTTGGTAAATTATGGTCAATCATATTAAGTGTAGCTGACCTATATGGATAAAAATCAGGAGATTTTTTTGATTTCAATACAAAAACTATATCAGTGTTAACGTTTTCATCAACTGATAATAAAGAAGTTTCAACACCATTTTTTTCTAAATTTTCTTTTATAAACCTACCAAAAAAATCATTTCCAATTTTACTTATAATAGATGATTTAAATCCTTGCTTAGATAAATTAATTGCAATATTTGATGGAGAACCTCCAATATGAACTTCATAATCTTTTACATTTCTCAAAGAACTTTCATACGTTTTAGAAATCATATCTATTAATATTTCACCACAAGATATTATATCCAATACAATCACCTCTTTTTTATTTGTATTAATTATATACCAACATAATATCAATATTCGAAGTATATTTTTAAGAATACAATAATTTAATAAAGAAATATTAATATAATTGACTATAATATTAAATATTTTCTATTAACCATTATTAATAACTGTATAATATAAATGTAAAAAAGAAATTACCATATTATAATATAACCGTAGTAAAAAATTAGGGAGGTGTACTTCATGAGGAAAACGTTGTCATTTATTTTCATTCTTGTTTTAGTTGTCAGTGCTTTTTCAACAACAGTAACTATGGCTGCTGGAGCCGTTGGAAAAGAACTTGAAGTTTTAAATGCACAAATAGCAGTTTTTGAAAAAGCTAACCCAGATATTAACATTAAGATCATTCCTCTACAAAATGAATCTGATTCAAGACATGATAATTATGCAAATTGGCTTGCTGCAAAAGTAAAAACACCTACAATATTTATGGTTGATGTTGTATGGCCAGCAGAATTTGCTCCATTCTTTGTAGATCTAACAAACGATAAAGATTACTTTAATATTGATAAATTTCTTCCTGGTACAGTTAAATCAAATACCGTTAATGGAAGATTAGTTGGTATACCTTGGTTTACAGATGCTGGTCTTTTATATTATAGAAAAGACTTACTTGAAAAATATGGCTATAAACCACCAAAGACTTGGTATGAACTTTTAACTATTGCTAAAAACATTTCAGATAAAGAAAATATAAATGGATTCGTATGGCAAGGAAAAAGATATGAAGGTTTAGTTTGTGATGCTATGGAATATATTCATTCTTTTGGTGCTGAAGTAATAGAAAACGGAAAAGTTGTTCTTGATGATCCTGATAATCTAAAAAAAGCAACACAAGCATTGTGGTTCATGAAAGGTTTAATCGATGAAGGAGTTACACCAAAAGGTGTTACAACTTATGCAGAAGAAGAATCAAGAAGAATTTTTCAAAATGGTGATGCTGTATTCATGAGAAACTGGCCATATGCTTGGTCTCTTGCAAATGCTGATGACTCAGTTATAAAAGGGAAAGTTGGAGTTATGCCATTACCTATGGCTCCAAACGGAAGACATTCAGCAACTTTAGGTGGATGGAATCTTGCTATAAATAAATATGCAACTGATGATGAAGTAATGGCTGCAAAAAAATTCATAAAATTCTTAACAAGCTATGATCAACAAGTTTATAAAGCAGTTAATTCTGGTCAAAACCCTACATTAAAAGCTGCATATTCTGATTCTAAAATAAAAGAAGCAAATCCTTTCATGGTTAATTTATACGATGTATTCATAAATGCTGAACCAAGACCTGTAACTCCTGTTTATTCAGAAGTTTCAGATGCTATTCAAAGACATGTATATGACGTATTAACTGGCGTAAAATCTGCAAGAACAGCTCTAAAAGAATTATCAGACGAATTAAGAGACATAATTAATTATTAAAAAATTAATAAACTTGAGGGGCGAGTTTCGTCCCTCTTGATTTTTATGATGGAGGTGTATTATGCATTCATACAAGAAAAAGGATGTTAAACTTGCATTTTGGTTAATACTTCCTGCTTTAATTGCTATATTAATAACAGCATTTTTCCCACTTATACAAACTATAATTGATAGTTTTTTTAAGTTTTCCTTAAGACCAGATTCAATTAAAAAATTTGTTGGAATAGAAAATTATATAAAATTATTTCAAGACAAAAGATTTGTTGCATCCTTTTGGAATACACTTTATTTTACTGCAATTGCAGTTTCTTTTGAATTTTTTCTTGGTTTAATAACTGCATTAATTTTAAATGCAAGTTTTAAACTAAGAGGTCTTGTACGTGCTGCCATTTTAATTCCTTGGGCAATACCTACTGCAATATCTTCTCAAATGTGGAAGTGGATGTATGAAGACCAATATGGTTTTATAAGCCATTTATTGTATAACTTAGGCATAATCCCTCAAGGAACACCTATTTTAGGAACTCCTGGTCTTGCAATGAATGCAATAATAGCTGTTGATATATGGAAAACAACACCTTTTATGGCTTTATTATTACTTGCAGGATTACAAATAATACCATCAGAATTATATGAATCTGCAAGAATAGATGGAGCAAACAAATGGAAACAATTTACATCTATCACCTTTCCATTATTAAGACCAACAATTGCTGTTGCTTTAATCTTTAGAACGCTTGATTCTTTAAGAGTTTTTGACGTTGTATATATAATGACAAAAGGAGCTCTTGGAACAGAAACAATGTCTGTATACAACAGACACGTTTTAATGGATAAAATTTTTAGTCCAAAAGGTTACTATGGTTATGGTTCAGCAATTGCTGTTGTTATATTTATAATAATTGGAATATTTTCACTTGTTTATATGAAAACTATGAAATTAAAGATGGATTAAGGAGGTGATACTATGAAAATGGGAATGAAAACAAAAAGAAATATAGAAAAAACTTTTCTTTATATATTAGTTTTTATAATGATAATATTTTATATTTTTCCTTTTGTTTGGTCAATATTGAGTTCAATAACATCTAATAAATACTTATTTAGAGAAAATTTAGGTATCACCTTTGAAAGTGGTGCTGTTGTCAATAGTGTTCATGGAAATACTATCGCAAATAAAGCAAACTTTAAAATGAAAGACATAATAAAAGAAGTAAATGGAATAAAAATAAAAAACTCTTCTCAATTAATAAATGTATTAAATAAGATTGATAAAAATAACCCTGTTGAGTTTAAAGTTAAAAGAAAAATAAGAGTTATTGTTGTAAATGGAATTGAAATAAATTATATTACTAATTTAAAAGATGTTTTAAATGATTATAAAGAAACTAAAGAAATCGAATATATGAAAATGGGAAACTCTTTATATATAAACGGTGCAAGATTTGAATATTCTGAAAAATTAATAAACATTGTAAAAACTATTCAAGAAACAAAAAATGCTAATTATCAAGTTAAAGAATTAAATAAAATTATACCTATTAAAGCAGATTTAAGTTCCGTAAAAGAATTAAAGGATAAAACAAATATTATAGGTTTAGATATAGACGATAAAAGATTTACTTTTTCAAATTATATATTAGTATTTTCAGAAAGACCATTTTTAAGATACATTTGGAACTCTATAATAGTTGCTGGAACAACAACAATATTGAGCTTAATCTTTGGAGCATTTGCAGGATATTCAGTTGCAAGGCTTAAAATTCCAGGAAAGATTGCAATAATGTCTTTAATACTTGCTGTTAGTATGTTCCCACAAATTTCAATCCTTGGAGGTTTATTTAAAATTTTAAGAAATCTAAACTTAATAAACCATTATTGGGGATTAATTATACCTTATATTGCAATAAATTTACCATTAACAACTTGGATTTTACAAAACTTTTTTAGAGATTTACCAGCATCAATAGAAGAATCAGCTTATATAGATGGCTGTTCAAAATTTATGACGCTTTGGAGAATTGTTATTCCATTATCAATTCCTGCATTTGTAACTACTGGATTATTAACATTCATAGCTGCATGGAATGAATTTTTATTTGCATTTACTTTTATAACAGAAACAAATATGTATACTGTTCCTGTTGCAATAGCAATGTTTTCAGGAAAGTCTCAATATGAAGTACCTTGGGGCCAGTTAATGGCTGCATCTGTTATAATTACCGTACCACTCGTTATAATGGTTCTTGTATTCCAAAAGAAAATAGTAGCTGGTTTAACTTCAGGTGCTGTTAAAGGATAATATTAAAATAACTTCAAAGTAAAAAAATACTTTAATAAAAGTATCAAATTACTTTGAAGTTATTTTTTAATAAAAAAATATCTTACTCATTAATCAATATTTTTTGCACTATTCATTTTTTTATTTCTTCTTAGCAAAAAGTATAATATTATATACGGAATCATTAAAAAAGCAATAGATATTAAAGTCATTTTTAAATTTTTTCCAAATATAAAAGTTATAATTGCATTTGTAATACCTATAAATATATACATATATACGCCTATCTTTTCTCTCATAAGCATTAACAACGCTGCAACTATTTGAAGAGAAGTTAAAATTAAATTATTCATAACTAATGTATGCGAAACAGATAAGTTTGATGATGGATTATTAATAAATATTATATTAATAAGAAGAGCAATACCAGAAATAACTATTATAAACACAAGAAAAGATGTCAAACATCCATCATTTTTTGTTTTCATTTATATCCCCCTTTTTAACAGTATTAATAGCTTTGGCTGTTGAAAAAAATTTAAAAGATAGTGTTCCAACAACAGAATAAACAATAAAAGACAAAAGTCTATAAATATCATTTTTAATAATGAAAAAAAGTACTGCAAAAATAACGGTTAAAATAACAAAGAAAATAATATAATTTTTATTTTCTTTAAAAAAGTTCAACATTTTCTTTTTCCTCCCTCAAAATATTATTTTCAAAATAAAAGAATCTATCAGAAAAATTTTTTTGTATTTCTTTCATATGTGAAACAAAAATAATACTCATACCTTCAAAGCACCTTTTTTCTAATAACTTAAATATTTTAGATGTTTTTACAAATTGTATTTTTACTCTATTTTTTAACCTTATTAATAATAATTCTACTAAATTCATAAAAAATCTCCTTAAATCCCCATAATATTTATATAAATATTATGGGGGAATTCATTACCAAGATATTGCAGCAGCTTTTCCTTTACTCATAATTATATTTTTTACAGTATTAATAAATGCAGACATTCCACCTTCAGTAGCAATAGCCCCTATTCCTCCTGCAAGAAGTCCTGCTACAGAATTTGGAATTCCTAATGTTCCTACTAATTTAAACATTCAAACTCCTCTTTTTCCAATTTGTATTTTTGTGCACAAATATTTTAATATTATAATTTTTATTTTAATTCGATAAATTAATTAATCATTTTTCCTTTACTTACACAAACATTATATCAAAAAAAAAAATCAACTATTTTTACTAAACAAATAAATATTTTTACCTAAATATAATGTTTTTTTGATTAATTTATATCGTTTGTTTCATTTTTTTATGTTATTAATTTTATATTAACTATTAATATTTGTGAATTTAAATTTTATATTTTTTATAATGTTATTATTAATTATTTTCATGATAAAAATTTGTGAAACTTTATTAAATATTAATTTTTTATAAATATTTTAATTTAACTTTTCATTATTAATGAAATATTAATATCAAAAATTTCGGTGTTTTATTTTTTCACTATTTCCCATCATTATTTTCACGCTTTTTACGATTTTTTATAAAAAAATATCCCAGCACCCGCTGGGATTATATCTTTTCTATTTTGTATTCGTCTATGTTTCTTTTTTCTGAGTTTATGTTTATTCCTATTATATAAATTTCTTTCTCTTTGTACTTTTCATAGTACTTCATTTCTTTTATTTGATTTAAAGCTTTTTCTGCACTTTTGTCTATCTTTATTTCCATTATGTATATGACGTCTTCTTCTATTACTATATCGCTTCTTCCTAAGTTCGTTAATTCTTCTGCTGTTACGTTCAGTCCTGCTGATGCAAGTATTGTGTATATCAATGAATGATAGTAGCTTTCTTCTTTTTTATGCAAGTTGTATGGGATTGCACTTATTATTCTTTTTATTTCTTTTATTATTCCTTCTATGTCTTTTTCTTTTATTGCTTTCCACACTGTTTTGTTTATTTCTTTTATTTTTCCTCTTTCAAGCTCATAGTTTGCTTCTAATATCATCTTTGAAAAGCTGTTCTTTACTTCTATATTTGGATAGTCTAATAGGTATTCATATTCCATTCCATACTGTTCTTTTCCTTTAAAAGTTAAGTATCCTGATTGTGTAAAGAATATACTTGCATTTGCTTCTTCTATTTCTCGAGTTGAAAAGTCGAGTTCACTCACTGGATACTTCACTAAGTCTTCATATCTTATCTTCTTTCCTTTTATGTATTCATACAAAAATGATGGTGATCCACTTTCAAACCAATAGTTTTGAAACTTCCTTTTTTTGAAAAATTGTAGTATTGAAAATGGATTGTATACACTATCTTCTCCATCAAATGAAAATCCATTGTAGTACATCTTTAAGTTTTTTAATAACTCTTTTTCTTCCATCTTCATTTCAATTGCTGTTTCTTTTATATGTTCTTTAAAGTTTTCTTCTAATTCTTCTTGTGTATATCCCAACATTTGCGAGTATGTTTTATCTAATGATATATCGTTCAAGTTATTTAATGCTGAAAATACTCCTGTTTTTGTAAACTTTGTTATTCCTGTCATGAATACAAACTTTATGTATTCATCTTTTGATTTTATTTTTTTATAGAACTCTCTTAAAAATCTTCTTACTTTTTCTGCTTCTTCTTTGTTGTTTAGATGTTCTAATATTGGAGATTCATATTCATCTATTAGTATTACCGTTCTTTCTTCATACTTTTGGCTTAATTTCTTTATTAAATTCCCAAACATTGTTGGCAAATCATCTGTTGTTGGTGTCAGTTCTTCTTCTTTATATAATTCATTTATTTTATCATATAATGATTTTATAAATTCTTCATATGTTGTTAATGTATTATCTGACATATCTATTTTTATTACTGGATACTCTTTAAACTCCCATTTATCATATATGTATGTTCCTTTAAATAATTCTTTTTCTCCTTTAAATAGATAGTAAAGTGTTGATACTGTTAAACTCTTACCAAATCTTCTTGGGCGTGATAAAAAATAAAATTTTCCACTTGTTATTAATTCATATAAATATTTTGTTTTATCTATGTATATATAATCTGTTATTAACTCTTTAAAGTCTTGTACTCCTATTGGCAATTTCTTCACTTTTATCACCTCTAATTTTTATTATAACATATATATTAAAAAAATAAAAAACCCCAGCAATACTGGGATTTTTTATCATTTTTTATTTTTATTTCTCAATAAAACAAAAGCTAAAATAGTTAATGGAACACTCCAAATTAACCCTATACTTCCAGAAACTGCAGTTATAATTTCTGAAGATATTAATTCGATATTTATTAATTGAATATAATGAGTTTTAGTTGCTAAAAACAAAATAAGTAATTGTAAAGCACCACCAACATAAGCTAAAATTAATGTATTTGACATTGATCCAACTATATCTTTTCCAACGTTCATACCAGATTTTATTAAATTTTTATTACTTATATCTGGTTTAACGCTAACAATTTCATTTAATGCTGAAGCAATTGAAAGTCCTACATCCATTACAGCTCCAAGTGCTCCTATTAATATGGCAGAAAATAATATTCCTTTAAAATCTAATTGTAAATCTCTGTGCAAAAATTTTATCATTCTTGCACTATCTCCTGCAAGACCTGAAACCCTTGATAAATTTCCTATAATAGCAGCTATAATTCCAGATATTGCTAATCCTCCCATAGTTCCTATTATTGCAGAAAAAGATTTTTTATTAACTCCACCTATAATCAATAATGTACCTAAAGCTATAAAACTGCACAAAATAATAGTTAAATTTATTGGATTATATCCCATTAAAATCATAGGTAAAAGTATTTTTATTATTACTATAGCTGTAAAAAATAGCGTCAATGATGATTTTAATCCTTTTATTTTAGCTATAATTATTAATGAAATAAAAAATATTAAAATTATTCCATACACATACTTTTCTCTATTTATTTCATACAAAGAAATAGTCATAATTTTATTTTTATCATTTTCAGTATATGAAATAATTATACTGTCTTTTTCTTTTACAAGAATATAATAAACATCTATAATTTCAATTGCATGGTTTATTATATATTTTTCTCCTTTATGTGGTCCAGTAAGAATTTCTAATTTAAATTTTTGATATCTCATATGAGAAACATCATTTTTCACTTTGTCTTTAGTCGTATCTTCTATAATCTCTAAAACTTTTGCTTTTGCATATTTATAATCAGTAATTTCTTGATATTTTTTCTTTTCCATAATTTCGTATGGTGAATAAAACATTAAAAATATAGATACAAATAACACTGATAAAACAACTATTATTTCAGGTTTTTTTTTCATTTTTCCTCCAAAAAAACGGGAGCAAAGCTCCCGTTATATTTATAGTTTATTTTTTAGGTATTAAAAGTTCATCATAAACATGAATAACGTAAGGTGCTGAAATTCCATTCAATTCTGCAAGATACATATAATTACTTCCTACTTTTTTTGCAATTGAACTTAAGGTATCTCCTTCTTTTATCATATAAGAACTTGTTAAAGCATCAACATCTTTCTTAGTCACAGAAACTGAATTAGAAGAAGATCTACCTGCAGCAATTAGATTTATTTTACCTTCATTTATTAATTTTATTGCAGCTGCTCTATATTTTGGATCCCATTTATATCCTATTATCTTCCAATTATTATCATATTTAGGCGTTAAAACACCATTTAATTCTTCTTTAATATATTTTCTTAAAAGATCTCTTATTCTTCCATCAACAAATTCTGGAACATCTGTTGATTTACCCAATAATTTAGGTAAATCTTCACCATCTTTAAAAATTGCTCCTGGTTTTAATAACTGTGAATTAGCTCTATAATTATTTACAGCTAAGGTTAAAACATCTGTATCTTTTATTGGTGTTCCATCCATTTTTCTTAAATTAACTATTCTATGACCAGCTGGTTTAGATATATCAATTTCATACTTTACACCATTAAACATATCATAATTATATCCTCTTATATCTGGATTAAATGATATAGTTAAATCACCATCTTTAAATTGATTATAATATGCTGCTGACCATTCCATATATTCTTTTAACTGTTTACCTTTAATTTCAAGAACATACAATGTATTATCATATTTATAAATTAAAGCCATATCACTATTGGCAATTTTTCCTTCTTTTATATTAGAATCTTCTCTAAAAACCGCAGCTGAAGCTACATCAATTTTTCTGCCAGCAATTCTTTCTCCATATTTCATTTGTGTTTTATTTATTAAATCAATCATAGCATTTGGTTGTAATTTTGCAATACAACTACCTTTTATTGTGTTATCTGGTACTAAGTTTCCACCTTTCATTTCTCCAAAAACTTTTTCTGCATAGCTAATTGCTCTTTCATTATATGGTTGAAGTTCTGTTTCTAAAGTTTTATCTGCTGGAACAACTTCTACTTCATTACCATGTTTTGCTTTCATATCTATGTTTTTCGAACTTCTACTTTCAACAACATACTTCCCATTTTCTTTTTTAAAGTTTATTAAAACTTGAGATATAGTTCTTCCCCATTTATAAGGTTCAACAATTAATGTACCATTATTTTTAATTTCGTCTGTTAATTCATTTTCCTTGTATAACTTACCTTTATAATAATATTCATTTGCTATTTTAACATGAGCATGTGCTGCTACAAAAACATTAATTTCAGGATTAGCTGCTATAACATCAAGAGCACCAGATCCCTTAACATCGTATTCATCATCTAAAGCCATATGTTCTGTTGCAATTATAATATCAACCTTTCCCTTTAATTCTTTTATTGCTTCTCTTGTTTCATCAATAGGATTTGTAACTTTATAATTAGCTAAGTTTGAAGCATCCCATTTTTTTATATTTGGAGTTACCATACCAATAATTCCAACTTTTATACCATCTTTTTCTATAATAGTATAGGGTTTAGCTAATCTTGTTCCATCTGGTTTATAAACATTTCCACCAAGAAGATTCTCTGGATGTTTAAATTGTTTCATTACTTTTTCAAGTGCAGGAATTCCATAGTTAAATTCATGATTTCCAAGCACCCAAACATCGTATCCTATTTCATTTAAAGCAAGCATCATAGGATTTACTGCATCATTTATAAATAATGAAGCAGAGTTATCTTGTATGGTATCTCCAACATCTATCAATATAGTATTAGGATTTTCTGCTCTTAATTTTTTAACAACAGTATAAACCTGTGCTAAACTACCCGCATTATTTTCTGAGTTAACTGCATAATCATAAGGTAAAAATCTTCCATGAGAATCTGACGTTGCTAAAATTTGTAATTGTACATCTGCCAGTACAAAAACACTAATAATGATAAGCATAAAAACAAGTGTTTTTCTTAACATTTATACTACCCCCTTTTATATTGGTATAACAATTATACACCTTTTTAATATTTTATTCAAATTTAATAGTTATTATTAAATTTATTTATTCAACCATTTTATTATATTCATACAAAGTTTAGCATCATCTAAATCATTGTATCCATCGTACAATTTACTGTCTGCACCACTTCCATCGTCTATTGGTGAACTATCTCCTATTGCAACAAACTTTCCTTTTCCATATGTTCCCGCTATTACATATGGTCCACTATTTTCATTTGTTAAATAAACTAATCCATTTATATTGCTATCTTTTATATACAGTGTTGAACCAGCCCACATTCCAACTTGTGTTACTCCGTTTGTTATTTCATGTGTTTTCATGTTTGTTATTGGATCTTGACTGTATTGAACTTCCCTAAATCTAAATCCTAATTTCCCTACAAAATCATCTGTATAATTATTTTTATTTTCTATTGTATGAGTTCCTCGTTTAAAACCATTGAATATTTGTACTGCATCCCATCCGTTATTGTTTCTATCTGCTCTTATGTGATCGCTTATAAAAAAGACACTTCCTCCATCATTTATGTACTTTATTATATCTGCTTGTTCTTGACTTGTGAAAGGTTTATTTGGTTCTGGTATTATATAAACCTTAAAATTTTTTAATGTGTCATAGGTTATTGGTGCATCATCATCTCTTTGACTAGATCCTGTTTCATCATTACCCCATTGTTGTACATTTAAACCTATTTTTTTTATATCATTTGCAAAATCAGAAAAACCTCCTGTTATTGTCCAGTCTGCATTCCCTGCTGTTTGTGAGTGTGCATTGTCAAATAATACATCTCCTGTTAAAACTTCATTATTGTTTGAATGCGGTAAACATGAAGATAATACAAGTATTAAAATTATAAAAAAAGTGTATAATAAAATTTTTTTCAAAAGTGTTCCTCCTTTTTGTTTAAAAAAGTCGTTTGCTCTGGCAAACGACTCAATATTAAATATACGATATTTTAAATTAATCTCCTAAAAGTGCTCCATCTAAAAATGCAAAATCATTCCAAGTAGAAAATGAGATTACAATATTTTGATTTCCATCTGTTCTACCATTTGCATCTTTCATTGCAAAGGTTATAGAAAAATAATCACCAATTAATGTAGCTCCATAATCAGTTATATAATCTGTTAATATTCCTTCATCTTTAGAGTTTCCTCTTATAAATCCTTCAATTGTCCATGGTTTTTGTAATTGATATCCAAATTTAAAGTCATATAACCATGTTTTTCCATTAGGACTATCATTTGCACCATCGACTTGTATATGATAATTGTTCTTTCCATTTGTATCTAAATTATAATAAAATAATCCCTTTACATAAACAGGTTTTGTATACATTCTCATACCTGCAATAATCTTTGGTGTAGTAATAATACTTGAAAGTTCTGTTAAATCATTTTGCATATCATCTGTAGCATTTACAGCATATCCTGCACCATAATAAAATTGATAGTTAGTTTTTCTATTTACTTTAAAACTGTGGTATCCATCAATAGACAAGTTTAATTTACCATACTTATCTTTTGAAAGATATCCCATCAATCTTTGATATCTTGAATCCATACCAACCATTAAAGCATATGAATCATCACCATCTTTTCTACTTTCATCAGTTTCAAAGTAACTGTAGTTTAAGTTGTAGTATCCTCCAAGCTTTAAAATGCCAGCTTTTAAATATCCACCAATACCAGTAGCTAAATCATCTTTAAATCCACCTATTCTAAAACCATCTTCTTTGATAAAATCATAAGAATAACTTTTAAACTTTGGATTTCCTACAGTTAAAAATAAATTTCTTGTCGTATAATTTAAAGAGTAATGATTTGGTATAGGCAAATCATATTCACCATTCTCATCTACTTTAAATGAATATCTTGGAGAAAGGCCCAAATAATAATCAAACTTCAATTCAAGATTTGGAGCTAATTCAGACTTAAAGTATAGTATTGGAAATGGATTTGAAAATGTATTTTTGTCATCCAAGTTCAAAGTGTACAATCCCAAAACAGACATCACTGTTCCTCTTGCAAAAATCGTTACTACAAAAAGTGTTAAAATTAAAAATAAAATTGTTTTTTTCATTTTTTATCCTCCATTAAAATTCTACATCATCCTTAGTTCTTGGTTTGATTTCCCATTGATTTTTGTATTTTTCTAAAATACCAATTAATGTAGCATCTTTAGTTGTTGTTAAAGCTCCTCCATTTGCATCATCTATTATTGATTTTGAATAAGCTAACATTGTTGCATCACCAGTTGAAGTTGTATAAGTAAATTCATAGTTATAATTATCTCCATCAATTGGTTTTAAAGTACCTTTTACTTTAACTATTCTTTGTCCCCAAACAACAGCTGTATCCCAATCATTTTTGCTCCACAATTCTTTGTCAAGTGTAAAATAATTTATTGTATTTCCTGTACTTACTGTTGTAGAAGGAGAAGTTATGTTTTTAAATCTAAAGTTATGATTATATGTATCTTGATAAATTTCACCGTCTATCTTTATTTTGTCTCCAATATTTATTCCAGAAATTGAATAATTCACATATATACCAGTTTTATCATCGTTTAAGTAAGGCTTTCCACTCTTTATATAAACAACTTACCTTCAATGTTTTTAAATGTATTACTTGCAGAATTAGTTAAAAAATCATTTTTTACTTTTTCGATTCCTGTATAAGTTGATTCAGGTGTTGGTGCTGGTGGTGCTGCTTCTAAAAGAGTTGTCCAACTTGCATCTGATGTGAATACCCTGTAACCAAAACTTTGGCCAACTACACCTGTTACTGTATATGTAGAGTTTGGAGTTAATGTACCTATTGTTGAATGGGAATCAATTACAATAGTATCTCCATTTGCTAAAGTAAAGTTTTTATTTTGAAATTGATCAGAATCTACATACTTTCCAGTGAACTTTATTAAGTTTGCAAAATTAGAACCCGTTAAAGATGAAGTTTGATTTTTTGCACTGCTTAAAACAATACCATGATTTGCTTCTAATACAGTTATTGTTCCATAGTTGCTTATATCCATTCTCAATTCATAAACATTAGGATCATCCCAAGTTTTGTAGTATGGAACACCTTTTATTTTTATTTTATCATTTACATTAAATAAATTTTCATATTCATTTTTGTGTAAATAAGATAATTTTATACCATTTCCTTTATCATCAACAACATAAACATAATTTTTAGTAGAATCAGAATTCGAAACATATTCATAAGCTACGGTTCCTTCTGTTTCATAAAGTCTATCTTTTGCATCAAAATCTGTCCAAGTATCTTTGTTATTCATAATTAATGTTCTCAGTTCAGGTATCGTTTTTAAAGTAGCTGTACCAAATTTTGTCTTTGGTAAACATCCTGTAAATACCATTAATATGGCTACCACTAATACCGATAATGTTAAAACTTTTTTCACGTTAATCCCTCCCAGTTTTTATTGTGTTCGAATTATTATATATTTTTACATAGGAGTACATTATAACATAAAGTAAAAGTTTTTTAAAATTAATATTAAGCAAAGTAAAGTTTGTAAATTCTAATTATTTACAAATATTTAGTTTTAATCATGTTTTTTACAATTTTATACTTTATATTTAAAATTAACATCAACTTTTTTTATTAATTTATTTGTTTTTTTTCAAAAAATGTGATAAAGTTGATATTCTAAAGAATAAAAATTTGGGAGGTTGTAAAAATGAAATTAAGAAACTTGATATTTGCTTTTTTAATTGTTATTGCATTACTTTTTACTGGTTGTGCAAAACAACAAAATAAAAAAATTTTAACTCCAAATGGTTATGAAAGTTTTTCTATTTTAGATATTGCTGATGGAGATACTATTAAAGTATTAGATGATGGTCAACCAACGAGTGTTAGATTCATAGGAATAGACACACCAGAAACACATGTTAGTTCAAAACCACTTGGTGAATATGGAACGGAAGCTTATTATTATACAAGAAAATGTGTAAAAGTATACAGTAAAGATGTTGTTTACTTGGATTTTGATCAAGATAAATATGGAAATTATGGAAGACTACTTGGATACATTTACTATAAAAAAGATGGAAAATATCATTTTTTAAATGAAGAACTTTTAAAAAATGGTTTGGCAAGGCCTCTTTTTTATGATGACTCTTCAAAAAACAAAGAAATCTTCATAAAAGCTTATGAATATGCTTTTGAACATAAAAATGGTATTTTTTCAAAATATAATGATAATACCATAATAAAAACACCAAAACAATTGACAAAGAAAGATATAGGAAAAATAAGATGGATAGAATTTACTGTTGGTAATGTTGGACGCTCTGGAAGTTTTTACAAAATTTATTCAAATGAAAATGATTTCGTAGTTTCTATTAGACAAGCTGAATTTAATGCTTTTTTTAAAAATTTCAACTTATATGAATTAAAAGGTAAAAAAATAAGATACTTTGGTGAAGTTTGGAAAGAAGGATCAAAATATGAAATTTTAGGAAGGGCAAAATTTGAGATAAATGTTTTAAATTGACATTTATTTTTAAATATTCTCAATAATGTCTTCTTATACTGATTGAAAATTTTTTCATATTTAGTGTAAAATAGTTATGAGAATAACTATAAGGAGGCTTTATATGAAAGATTTTAAAGAATTAATAGCAATGGCTAAATCAAAAGGTAAAAAAAGAGTTGTTGTTGTTGGAGCAGAAGATTTAGAAGCAGTTAAAGCTGTTTCAATGGCATATGACGAAGGATTTGTAGAACCAGTTCTCGTTGGAAATGTTGAAAAGATAAAATCAAACTTAAAAGAAGTTGGAAAAGATTTTGATATAGTTGAAGCAAATGGAGATATTGATGCTTCTGAAAAAGGAGTTAGATTAGTTTCATCTGGAGCAGCAGATGTTTTAATGAAAGGTCTTGTAAAAACAGCTTATCTTTTAAAGGCAGCTTTAAATAAAGAATGGGGACTTAGAACTGGTAGTGTTCTATCTCATGTTGCTGTTCTTGATACTCCAGCTCTTGAAAAATTAGTAATGGTTACAGATGGCGGTATGATCCCTTATCCAACACTTGAACAAAAAGTAGCTATAATAAATAACTCTGTAAAACTTGCAAAATCTCTTGGAATTGAAACTCCAAAGGTTGGCATATTGGCACACGTTGAAGTTGTAAATCAAGATATGCAGCCAACTATGGATGCTGCTATATTAACTCAAATGAATAGAAGAGGTCAAATAAAGGGTTGTATTGTTGATGGTCCTTTAGCTCTTGATAATGCTTTAAGTGAAAAAGCAGCAAAGATTAAAAAAGTTTCAGGTGAAGTTGCTGGACATGCTGATATTTTAGTTGCTCCAGATATAATGGTTGGAAATGTTCTTGGAAAATCAGCTATTTATATTGGCGGAGGAAATATAGCTGGATTAGTTTTAGGTGCAAAAGCTCCTATTGTAATTGTATCAAGAGCAGACAATTCAGAAGCAAAACTTGCATCTCTTGCCATGGGGTGTTTAAATATTTAATGTCCTTTTTCTTTAATGTTTTTTTATTATACTCTTTAATAATATTACTTACATATATAAGCAAAACAATTGCCTTAATTGCAGTTGTTTTGCTTTTTTTGCTTGAAAAAAAATCTTTTAGAAGAAAGTTAATATTATTATTTATAATACCAGCATTTTTCTTTACTCCCTTTAAGTATAAGGGAGAAGTTGGAATAAATGGGAAAATAATAAACAAAAGAGACAATCAATACACAATATTGACAAATTCAATATATACAAAAAAATGGAACAAAGTAAGAAAAACATATACTTTTTATTATAATAAATTTTCAATTGAACCAATTTATTGTGGTAAAGATGTTTATATACATGGAACTTTAGAAAATAAATTAAGAGTAGATTATATTGCACCAGGATACAAAACTACAATCTTTCATTTAAAAGATATCGCAATAAAAAATATACAAAAAGCTGTTTCAAATAAAGATGAACAGGATATTTTAATTTCTTCATTTATGGGAGGAATTAAAAATAAAAATCTCTTTAAACAAACGGGTACTCTCCACTTATTTGCTGTTTCAGGAATGCATGTTTATATTATTTATTTTATCTTTTCATTCTTAATATCACATGTAATATACAAAAGAAATTTAAGAATATTATTAGTTTTACCTTTTTTATTATTATACTTAATCTTTACTGGATTTTCTCCAAGTTCTGTTAGAGCAGTTTTATTTTTAATAACAATAAATATTTTTAAATTATTTGATTATTATTATGAACCATTAAATATTTTAAGTTTTATTGGTTATTTAAACTTATTACTTTTTCCCGAATCAATACTAAATCCAGGGTTTCAAATGAGTTATTCTGCAACTTTTATGATACTATTAACTTTAAAGTATAATCCCAAACACTACGAACTTTTAATACCAATATCTGCTTTCATTGGAGTACTCCCATTTTCTATTTTATATTTTAATTCATTTTCTTTATTAGGAATATTATTAACTCCTTTATTATCTCCAATAATAGCAATTATAATATTTTTAGACATTATATTAATAATTTTTCCAATTTCATTTGTTGGTAAAATAGCTTCTTTTATTGCAATTACAACAAAAAGCTTTTTAACTTTATTTTGTTTTATTCCTAGTATTTCTTTAAATGAAAAAATAATTCCTTTAATACTTTCTTCTTTAATTTTAGTATTTTATATTTATTTTATCTCTTCAAAAAAACATACAGTAAAATTTTAGTGATTTTGTGATAAAATATTTTGGAAACGATTTCAAAAAGGGGTGATAGTTTTGAAAGGGGATAAAAAAAGATACTTTAGTTTTGGAAAAAAAGTAGGTGTATTGCTAATATCTATGGCTATTTTACCTGCAATAATAACTGTTTTGTACTTTTCATTTTCTGTAATTCAAAATTCAAAAGAAAGTGAAAACACTATAAAACAATCAGTGAACTCTTTAAAAGAAACTTATAAAAAATCTTTTGATACCTATAGCAACTCTGTAAAAAAACAAATTTCAGATTATAATAATTATATAAAATCAGAGACTAAAAAAATAGAAAAAGATATTTCTTTAAAATTCGAAAATTCTTATAAAAAATCTTTTGATAACTCTCTTGATACATTAAATAAAGTTTTTTCAAACTATATCTTTTCACAAAAAAATAATATTGAAAAAAATGGAAGGTTAATATCTTCAAATGAATTAATTAAAGAAAAAACATCAAAAAAAAGTATTTCTATATTAGATAGATATAAAATATTAACTCCATTTATAAATGCCCTTGAATACAATGGAATTCAATTATGGATAGTCAATCCAAAGGTTGCAACTAAAAAAAATAGATTTGATATAAAAATTAAAGATAAAGTTTATAAAGTTCAAAGAAAAGCTGAATCTTACTTACCAGGATACGATAAAATAAAAAATATAAATTTAAATACTTTTTTAACGGATATTTTTAAAGACTATTTATCTTCAGATAACAAATATCCCATAATAAAAACTTTAACTATAGAAAAAATACCTTATTTTTTAGGTGTTTTCCCAATTGTTGATCCAATAGCTCAAAGTACAATAAATGGCTTTATCGTAATTTTAAATCAATTTAATTATCAAAAAATACTTGAAGTTTCAAAATTATTAAATGCAAATATTGCTATTTATTCAAAAAACATGAATATAATTTTTTCAAATATGCCTTCTGATATTTTAAATATATCAAAAGAAAAAATAAATAAAAAATATATTTTAGAAAAAATTTTAAATAAAAATATGCGTTCTGTATACTCTAAAATAAATGAATTTGGAGGAATTTATATTCAAATTTCAAAAGAATTCAATTCAACAACAGCTCAAATAAACATTCCATTGAAGACAAATATAGAAATTCCAAAAGCTACAATAAAAGATGTAAAAATAAATATTGATTTAAACATTCAAAACATAATTAAAAACATTATAATGTGGTTAATAATAATATTTATACTATCTATAGTAATATCATATTTTCTTGGAAAAAATATAGGTAATCATGTAAAAAGTATAACTGAAAAATTGACAAAAATTTCTAATGGAGATTTACACTTTGATGATACAAAAATATTTAAAGTCAAAGATGAATTTGGAGTAATGGCTAAAGAACTTCAAAATACTGCAAAATCTTTAAAAAATTTAATAACAAATTTAATAAAAGATTCTAATAAATTAATTGAATCATCAAACAATGTAGATCAAAAATCGTCTGAATTAAAAAATACACAAAAAAGCCTTGAAAACATGCTAAAACAAACAAAAGAAATTGAAAATATTATGAATTATACTATAGATAATTTGAGTGAAAGTTTGGAAAAATTATCAGAAAGCTCCGAAAATATTAGTTCTTCAAACTCTAATATACATCAAATTTCATTAAATACAATAAAATTAGCTGAAAATGGTGAAGTTTTAGTAAAAACAATAACAGAAACTTCAAATAATGTTTCTGAAACTATGAAAGATACTGTAATGAATATTGAAGTTTTTTCAAAAGAAGTAAATAAAGTTTCTGATTTTATAGAAAAAATAACGGATATTGCCAATCAAACAAATTTATTAGCTTTAAATGCAGCAATAGAAGCAGCAAGAGCTGGAGAAGCAGGAAAAGGATTTGCAGTAGTAGCAGAAGAAATAAGAAATTTATCTGAAGAAACATCTACAACGGCAACTGGTATAAATTATGAAATGGATAAAGTGAATAAAAATCTTAAAAATGTAATAAACGAAGTAATGAACTCAAATGAGAATATGAACATATTAAACAAAAAAGTTTATGACTTTAAAAATGAATTTGATAAATTAAAAATTTATTCAAATAACCTTGGAAGTGTTGTTGAAAACTTAAACATTGAAGTATCTGAACAAAAAGCTATAATAGAAACTTTTAAAGAAATTTCTAAAAAAATAAAAATTGAAACTGAAAGTTCTGAAAAACAAATTGAAAGAACTAAACAAGACATAATATCAGAAACAAATTCTATTAATTCACTAATGAAACAAGTAGAAATTTTAAATGAAGTGACTAAAAATTTAAAAGAAGAAATAAATAAATTTAAATTATAAAATATACTCTCTCCTTGTAATACTATACAAGGAGATTTTTTTTATGGTAAAATAAAATATATAAAAATTAAATATTAAAGTTTTGAATATTGGAAAATGGTGAAATTCCATTGCGGACCAGCCACCGTAATTACGGACGAACTCTATAAAAGCCACTGAAAGGGAAGGCATAGATAGTAGAATGATGTATAAGCCGGGATACTTTATTCAAAATTTTAGTAACTTCTCAATCTCTAGGAGTGGATTGAGAAATCTTTAGTTTATGGAGGGAGAAAGATGAAAGAACAAATTCAAAAAAGGTTAGACAGCTTAACAAAACCTCAAGGAAGTTTGGGAAAATTAGAAGATATTGCTTTAAAAATGGGATTGATTCAAGGAAGAATACCAAAATTACCTAGAAAAAAAGCCGTTTATGTCTTTGCAGGCGATCATGGAGTTGTAGAAGAAGATGTATCAGCTTCTCCAAAAGAAGTAACACCTCAAATGGTATTAAACTTTTTAAATGGTGGAGCAGCAATAAATGTTTTTTCAAGGCATACAAATAGTGATGTTTTAGTTGTTGATGCTGGGGTAAATTTTTATTTTAAAGATAATCCAGGTTTAATAAAGAAAAAAGTAGGATATGGAACTAAAAATTTTACAAAAGAAAGAGCAATGAGTATAATAGAAGCAAAAAAATCTATAGAATACGGTAGAGAAATTGCTAGACATTCAATTGTAAATGGTGTTGAGCTTGCTGCTATTGGTGATATGGGTATTGGAAATACAACAACAGCTACAGCAATAGCTTGTGCTTTTGGTATCCCTTTAAAAGATATAATTGATATAGGTACAGTAATAACAAATGAACAGTTAAACAACAAGAAAAGAGCCGTTGAAAAAGCTATTGAACTTCACAAACCTTTTAAAGACAGTATAGATGTTTTATCAAAGGTTGGAAGTTATTGTTTTGGAGAAATGGCTGGCTTTTTACTTGAATGTGCTGAAAATAAAATCCCAGTTGTTTTAGATGGATTTCCAACAACAGCAGCAGCAATGATTGCCTATAAAATAAATCCTAAAATAAAAAATTTCATATTTGCTGGTCATAAATCTCTTGTAAAAGGTCACTCAGTAATTTTAAAAAGTATGGAATTAGATCCAATTTTAGATTTAAACATGCGACTTGGTGAAGGTACTGGAGCAGTTTTATCTTTTAGTTTAATAGAAGCTGCAATAAAAATGATAAATGAAATGGAAACTTTTGAAAGTGCTAATGTTAGCAAAAAAGAGTAGTGCAAAGCACTACTCTTTTTTTTAATTTTTTATTTATTTTAATCCACAATAACTCATTGAGTTATTTATTAATACATTCCTGGCATTCCGCCCATTCCTGCTCCACCCATATCTGGTGCTGGAGCTTCTTCTTTTGGTTCATCAGCTACTAAAACTTCTGTTGTTAATAACATAGAAGCTATTGAAGATGCATTTTGAAGTGTACTTCTTGTAACTTTAGCTGGATCAATTATACCTTTTTCAAACATATCAACAAATTCATTATTTAAAGCATCGTATCCATAGGAAGTTGAGTCATTAGATAATACTTTATCTACAATTATAGCACCTTCAACTCCTGCATTTTTAGCAATTTGTCTTATAGGAGCATCTAAAGACTTAAATACAGTAACAGCACCTATTTTTTCATCACCTTCAAGAGTTTCCACAACTTTTTCAACTGCTTTTTTAGTTCTTAATAATGCAATTCCACCACCTGCAACAATTCCTTCTTCAACTGCTGCTCTTGTTGCTGAAAGTGCATCTTCAATTCTATGTTTCTTTTCTTTTAATTCAGTTTCTGTTGCTGCTCCAACTTTTATAACAGCTACACCACCTGCAAGTTTAGCAAGTCTTTCTTGAAGTGTTTCTTTTTCATAATCAGATGTTGTTGCTTCAATTTGTGCTCTAATTTGTTTTACTCTTTCTTCAATATCTTTTGGATCACCTTTTCCACTAACAATTATTGTATCATCTTTTCCAATTCTTACAACTTCTGCAGAACCTAAATCTTCAATAGTTGTATTTTCAAGAGTAAGTCCTAAATCTTCTGTAATTACAGTTCCTCCAGTTAAAGCTGCAATATCTTGAAGCATAGCTTTTCTTCTATCTCCAAATCCAGGAGCTTTTACTGCTGCTGATTCAAGAGTACCTCTTAATTTATTTAATACTAAAGTTGAAAGTGCTTCACCTTCAATATCTTCAGCAATTATTAATAATGGTTTACCTGCTTGTGCTGTTTTTTCTAGAAGTGGTACTAATGGTTTAACGCTTGTTATTTTTTTATCTGTTATTAAAATATATGGATCTTTCAATTCAACTTCCATTTTATCTGTGTTAGTTACAAAGTATGGAGAAATATATCCTCTATCAAATTGCATACCTTCTGTAAATTCAACAAAAGTATCCATTGTTTTTGAATCTTCAACAGTTATAACTCCATCTTCTCCCACTTTATCCATAGCTTCTGCAATAATATTTCCAATTTCTTTATTATTTGCTGAAATAGAAGCAACATGAGCTATGTCTTCTTTTCCTTTTAATTTTTTACTCATTGATTTTACTTCTTCAACTGCTACTTTTGTAGCTTCATTAATACCATTTTTCATGAGCATTGGATTTGCACCAGCAGCTACATTTTTTAATCCTTCTTTAATCATAGCTTGAGCTAAAACTGTTGCTGTTGTTGTACCATCACCAGCTACATCATTAGTTTTTGAAGCAACTTCTTTAACAAGTTGAGCACCAAGATTTTCAAATTTATCTTTTACTTCAATTTCTTTTGCAATTGAAACACCATCATTAGTTATAGTTGGAGAACCCCAACTTTTTTCTAAAACAACATTTCTTCCTTTTGGTCCAAGAGTTATTTTAACTGCATTTGCTACAGTATCAACACCATTTTCAAGTGATCTTCTTGCTTCTTCACCAAACTTTAAAACTTTTGCCATTTCTTACACCTCCGATTCGTTAATCTTCTACTTTTGCCAACACATCATCAACGTCTATTATGATGTGATCTTCATCTTCAATTTTGATTTCAGTTCCTGAGTACTTTGCAAAGATAACTTTGTCGCCAACTTTTAAAGTACAATCTTCATCAAGTGTTCCTACTTCTACAATAACTGCTTTTTGTGGCTTTTCAGTAGCTGAATCTGGAAGTACAAGTCCTCCTGCTGTTTTCTTTTCTTCTACAACTGGTTTAATAAGTAATCTATTACCGAGAGGTTTTACCATCATTTTAAAAACCGCCTCCTTAATAAGTATTTTGATTTTATTTTTAGCACTTTTTAAGTTTGAGTGCTAATTACGTTTTTATGTTATCATTTAATATACCATTTTAGCAACACCAATTATTATCAATTAATTACAATTAACAACAAATAAATGCGTTTATATTTAAAATTCTTTGTTTTTTTTAATTATAATATATTTTGTTCTATTTTATAATAAAAAACGGCTTTAAAAGCCGTTTTTTATTAATCTCCAAATGAAACACCTATACTTTGAGCTACTCTTACTAATTCACCATTAGGATCAACTGTTTTTGTAGTTCCAATTACGTCTTCAAGCGAAACACTAACTATTTTATTTCCCTGTAAGGCAACCATTTTACCAAAGTCTCTATTATGAATTAAATCAACTGCTGCAACACCATATCTTGTTGAAAGAACTCTATCAAAAGCACTAGTATTTCCACCTCTTTGAAGATGACCAAGAACAGTACATCTTATTTCATGATCAGAAATTCTTTTTTCCAGATCTGCAGCAAGTTTATTTCCTATTCCACCAAGTCTTATAGGATCAGGACTATCTTTTACAACTTTATTTACCACTACTTCTCCGCCTTTTGGTTTAGCTCCTTCAGCTACTACTATTATACTAAATTGTTTACCTGAATTACTTCTTTGTTTTATTTTATTAACTACTCTATCTAAATCATAAGGAATTTCTGGTATTAATATAACATCAGCAGATCCTGCAAGACCTGAATGAAGTGCAATCCATCCTGCATTTCTTCCCATAACTTCAAGTATCATTACCCTATGATGAGATTCAGCTGTTGTATGTAATCTATCCAAAGCTTCTGTAACTACATTAACTGCGGATTGAAAACCAAAAGTAAGATCTGTTGCAGCTAAATCATTATCAATAGTTTTAGGAATACCTATAACATTTACTCCTTTTCTTGCAAAGTCTCTTGCACTCGTTAATGTTCCGTCACCACCCATTATTACTAAAACATCAACGCCTTCTCTTTTTAAGTTTTCAACGGCAACATCTGAAACATCTTTTTTTACCATTTTCCCATTTTCTTCTACTTGATAATCAAATAAGTTATCTTTGTTAGAACTATAAAGAATGGTACCCCCTTTGTGTAGAATTCCGGAAACCGTTTTCGTTGTCATTGGTATGTAATCGTTGTTATAAAGACCTCTGTATCCAAATTTGTAACCAATGACTTCATAACCATGTTTTAATATAGCTGTTCTGGTTACAGCACGAATAACAGCATTGAGCCCCGGACAGTCTCCTCCGCCAGTTAAAAGTGCTATTTTTCTAATTTCCTTGTTCATAATATCCCTCCATTCTCTGTAATCATTAATAATTATACACCAAAAATGTTAAAATAATAACGATAAGTATATCATAAATCATTTAAGATTCTATAAAACTCTTTAAAATGTTTTATTGAATATTTAGCTAAAATATTTTTTTCACCAAAAATATTAAAATAAACAGTATCTATTTTACAATTTATTCCTGCTTGTATATCAATTTCTCTATCTCCAATTGCAATCCATTTTAAATTATATTTTTTTTTAAAATATTCATAACCTTCTTTATTAGGTTTTCTTTTCAATCCATCTTCTATACTTTTTATTTCAAAAAAATATTTTTTTAAATCATAAAAATTTAAAAGCTGAAAAACAGATTCTTTATTTCTATGTGTAAAAATAAAGTTTTTTCCTCCATTTTCATTTATATATTTTAAAACTTCTATTATGTATGGAAAAGGAGGTCTATCTTTTAAATTTATTTTTTTTTCGTATAATTCTACATTTTTTATAAATTCATTTTTTAAATTATATTTTTTTTTAAAATATTCAATGCCTGTTTTTTTAGAAATCCTTATTTTTTCTAATATATTAATATCTTTTTCGGCAATGTTATAATCTAACAACGCTTTTTTAAAAGCAAATACCATTCCAGGATAAGTATCAAATAAAGTTCCTCCCAAATCCCATATAAATCCTTTGTATTTCATAAAAATCACCTCTAAAAAATTATATCATATTTTTTTAGTTGCGATAGCAACAAAAAAGATACATTTTTTAGTTGCTATCGCAACATTATTTTTATATAATTAAATCATAAAAATAATTGGAGGCCAAAAAATGAATGAATCATTTGGAAAAACAATTTCTCATATCTCAAAAAAAATGTATATGTATTTAAATAAAAATTTAGAAAAATATAGTATAAGTAAAGGTCAAATTCATTTTTTAATGTTGTTATACAGAAAAGGAAATGGATTAACTCAAGAACAAATAAGTAAATTCTTAGATATAGATAAAGCAAATACAACAAGGGCTTTAAAAAAATTAATAGAAAATGGGTACGTAGAAAAAAAACGTGACGAAAAAGATAAAAGAATTTTTAGAGTTTATTTAACTGATAAAGGATTAAATTTAAAACCAAAAATAAAAGAAATCTTAAATGAATTAGACCAAAAGTTAACTTTTGGTATTACTCAAAAAGAAATTGAACAAGTATTATCTACTTTAGAAAAAGTAGATAAAAATTTATTAAAAATACAAGAAGGTGATATATGTGAATAAAAATAGTAAAATACTTGGTAGTGAATCAATTTGGAAATTATTAATTAAATTATCTTTACCAGCAACAATAGGTATGATGGTTCAGGCCTTATACAATTTGGTAGATACCATCTTTGTTGGAAGAGGCGTAGGAACTCTGGGAATTACAGGAATTACACTTTCATTTCCTGTTCAAATGATAGTTATGGCAATAGCTCAAATGATAGGTATTGGTGGAGCTTCTATAATTTCAAGAGCTTTAGGAGAAAAAAACGCACAAAAAGCTGAAAAAACCATGGGAAATATTTTTACTCTTGTTATTTTAATGAGTGCAACTATTTCTATTCTTGGATTAATTTTTATAAATCCTTTGTTATCCTTACTTGGAACAAATTCTGTATCTATAAATGCAGCAAAAGATTATTTAAGTATTATTTTATTCGGTACTATTTTCTTTTCTTTTTCTATGGCTTCAAACAATATAGTTAGAGCTGAAGGTAATGCAAAAACTGCTATGTATACTATGCTAATTTCAGCAGGTTTAAATATAATTTTAGATCCAATTTTTATTTTTATACTACATCTTGGAATAAAAGGTGCTGCTATTGCAACTGTTTTATCTCAAGCAACAACAGCTCTTTATTTAATTTATTATTTTTTGAGTGGAAAAAGCTCTATAAAATTACACTTTAAAAATTTTAAATTAAAATCAGGTATAATTACTGAAATAATGGCAATTGGATCTTCTGCTTTCGTAAGACAATCTGCTGGTAGTTTATTAACAATTATTTTAAATAATATCTTAATGGTTTATGGTGGAGTTCTTTATGTCGCAGTGTATGGATTAACAAATAGACTTTTAATGTTTGTTTTAATGCCACTTTTTGGAATAGCTCAAGGATTCCAACCCATTGCAGGTTTTAATTATGGAGCTAAAAATTATTCTAGAGTAAAAGATGTTACAAAAGCTTCTATAATTACAACAACTATATTATCTTCAATTGGATTTTTTATTTTGATACTTTTCCCAAAACAATTATTAAGTGTATTTACAACAGATACAAATTTGATTTTAACAGCATCAAATGTTTTAAAAATAATAATATTATTTTTACCATTAATTGGTATTCAAATAATAGGAGCAACTATGTTCCAAGCTATTGGAAAAGCTTTTTCATCTTTAATTTTAGCTATGTCAAGACAAATAATTTTCTTAATACCCTTAATTTATATAATGCCAATATTTTTTGGAATAAACGGAGTTTGGATATCATTTCCAATATCTGATTTCTTAGCAACGTTATTAACTTCAATATTATTTTATTTTCAAATGAAAAAGTTTAATACAAATTCAACTTTATCAAAAGATATAAATTTATAAAGCAAGATGGTAAAAAGTATAAATATACTTTTTACCATCTTGCTTTATGTTCTTCAATTATTCCAAAAATATCTTTAAATTCAATCTCTTTATTTTTAAATTTAATTATTCCAGAAAAACTTCCAATTGCTTGTTTTAAATTTGATTTTAAAACTACAACATTTGTTTTTTCTTCTCGGATATATTCTGTTTTAAAAACTATATCAACTTCTGAAGATTTTATTATAACTTCTTTATCTAATTTATCATAAATAAATTCAACTTCATCATTGAGTTTATACATTTTATTATCATAAAACACACAATTTTCATTCACTCCACTACCTTTTGTCCAACCATAACCAAGATTTATTCCAAACTTTTCTCCATCTTTAAATCCCGAAAACGATGCCCAATTCCAAAATGTTTTGTATGGCCAAATTCCTCTTCCATAATCAAAAGAAGCAAGTGTATTTTTTATATGAAAAGAATAAATTCTACCTTCAATATTAATTCTTCCCATTGCAGGTAAACAATTTTGTTTTGAAGTAAAATGAAATTTTTTATTATTCCAAGGTACAATTAAGTTTAAACTCTCAACGTTTTCAGGATATTTAACTTCTATGTCTACCTTAAATTTCTTAGTATCAGCTTTTAATATTGCATTATTTCTAATGTATTCATTAGAAATTTGATACTCTCCTTTTTTCATACTGCTATTTCCATATACAAATTCAGATAACTTAAAATTTTTAGCAAATGGAACTTCTATTACTTCTTCAAAGTATTCTTTTCTCACTCTATCATAAAAAAATAATATTCCTTTTCCTGTATAATCAACATCCACTATTGCAATAGAAAATAAAAAAATATCATTTTTTACTGTCCAAAAATTAAATCTTTTCTTTCTAATTCCTTTTAAATTACTTATAATATGTGGATACTTTTCATATCCAATTGTTTCTAAATTTAAATTACCATTTTCACAGCATAATTTTTTTCTTTTTTTTATTAAAGTTTTCATTAAATCCCCCTATTTATTTACTTTAAATTCATAAAACTAAACTTTAAAGTTATTCATTTGTTCAACAAGAATATTTGCATTTTCTTTTAATTTATCACTTGAATTATTCAAAACTTCAATTTCATTATTTATTTCATTTAAATCTTCTGAGATTTTATCCAATTTTTCAACTATATCAGAAACACTTGTAGCAGCAGTCCCAATTGCTTGAGACATTTCATTTGAGGCTGTAGTTTGTTCTTGAGAAATTTGAGAATTTCTATTTGCCATATCACTCATTTTTGAAACTAATTCAATTACTTTTTCTTGTTCTCCACTAATTTCATTGGTTGTTTCAACAGCATTTCCAACATCTTTCAATACTACATTCACTTTTTTTTGTGCATCTTGAGTACCATTTTTTATAGAGTCAAGTATTTGAGCTATATTATCTGTTGCTTCTTTAGATTCTTCTGCAAGTTTTCTTATTTCATCTGCTACCACGGCAAATCCTTTTCCTGCTTCTCCAGCTCTTGCTGCTTCTATTGCTGCATTTAATGCTAATAAATTTGTTTGCTCTGTAATAGATGAAATTGTACTTACTATATCTTCTATATTTTGCGCATATTTGTTTACATTATTTATACTATTTACAGTATTGTTCATTTCTTTATTTATATTGTTCATAACTTTTACTGTCTTTTCAACTGTTTTTCCAATATTTTTTATAAATTTTTGAACATTTTGAGTTTCATTTGATAAGTTTTTTGAACTCTCAGAAACCGTTTGTGTACCTTCTGAAAAATCTGCAACACCTGCATTTAATTCTTCAAGTGAAGCTGAAATATTTTGAGAATTTTGATTTATTATATTCATCTCTTCAACAACATTTTTAATATATTCTCTTTGATCTAATGTCGTTTTGGCAAGATATTCAGAAGAGTTTTGTATTTCTTTTGATGAATTTATATTTATCTTTACTAATTCAGAAAGGCTCTCAATAAAATCATTGAAAGAAGATGCCAATACACCTATTTCATCTTTAGTTTTTATATTTAATCTTACTGTTAAATCACCCTTTCCTTTTGATAGTTCTTTAACAAGAACATTCATTTTTTGTAGTGGTTTTACTATTTTTAAAATAAATAAAACTATTATTATAATAATAATTGCACCTATTATTAAAGCAACTATTGATTGATATATCATAGCTTTAGAAATGTTATCTTTTGAATCTTTATTAAATTTACTTAACAATGATTCTTTTGTTTTTTTATTTTCAACTTGGAGAGTTAATAAATAATTTTTATCCAATCCAAGTTCAACCTTTCCTATTTTTTTATCTCCATACATTATATCTGCTTTATAAGATATTACATTAGATCCTTTTTTTTCACCTGCGAGTAAGCTTCCAGAATCATCATAAACTACTGCATATACAATATTTGGAAGTTTAATTACATTTTCAACATATCCATTTAAAAGATCTGTATTAAAGTTCCAAATTGGATCTGCAGATATTTTCCCAAGATAATCCGCTATACTTTCTCCATAACTTTTTAAATAATTAGCATCTTTTTTGTTTTTGGTTTCAATATCATTTGTTAAAATTTGATCTGTGGAATTTATTACAGCATTTGCATATTTGTTTAAAGAATTAGTAGATAGAATTATTAAAGCAATAACAACTGTGACAATCCCCAATGTACTTAATAATGTTAATTTAAAAAGTATACTGCCTTTTTTCATAAAATCACCCCTTTTTATTAATCACATTTTTAAAATCATACACCTTATTAATATTATACATCATTTTTTTTAATTTTGTGTTTCTAAAAATTTTTTTGATTTTAGCGTGATATAATAAAGTAAGTATTCCTAATTAATTAAAGAGGTGAAAACATGGCTACTTTGTCTATATTGTTGGGATTTTTATCGCTTATAATAACCATTAAGTTTTTCAAAAAAGTTTATATTGGGGTATTTAGTGCATTATTAACGACCGCTTTTATTTTTTTTAAACCAAGTTTTATTGTTGAAGGATTTATAAAAACTATATCTGGTACAAGTTTTTATGAATTAATAATAATAGTAACTGGGATTTACTTAATATCAGATACAATGAAAATTTCTGAAAATTCAAATAAATTTGCAGAAAATATACATTCAATATTCAATAGTAAGCAGGCAATAGCTTTTATGCCTATGTTTTTGGGATTATTGCCTATGCCTGGCGGTGCTATGTTTACTGCTCCAATGGTAAAAGACATAGCAGAAGAAAAAAACATAGATAATTTAACTGCAGCATCCATGAATTATTGGTTTAGACACTTAATGGAGTTTTTTTGGATATTATATCCAGCTGTAATTTTATTTAGTTCTTTAACAAATATAAAGATTACAAAAATACTTTTAATAAATATACCAACAGGAGTTTTTGCTTTTATTGGAGGATGGATTTTTTTTAAAGTTGGAAAGATAAAGTTTTCTGGTACATTAGAAAATTGGAAAAACCTGTTAAAATCATTAATTCCAATAATTGCTGTTATGATAGGAGTCATATTAAGTATACCAGGTTGGATAGTTGTTCTTGTTGTTTCAATATCTTATGCCATTTATTATAAAAATTTCTCTGGATTAGTGAAAATAAAATGGGAAATCTTAATATTATTATTATTAGTCTTTTCTTATAAAAATTTTGTTGAATTATCCGGATTATCTAAATCTTTTGTAAACGAACTACAAAGTATGGGATTAAGTCCTTGGTGGATAATAATTTTAGCTCCCTTAACATTAGGTATGATCACTGGAATAACTCAAGCCGCTTTTGCGGTAACTATGCCTCTTACAGTTTCACTTGTAACAGCTGGTGTTTTGCCATTAATGGCTGCCGGAATTACAACTTATTATTTTTCTGTAGTTGGTGTACTACTATCTCCTGTTCATTTATGTTTACTTTTAACTTCTGATTTTTTTGAAGTTAAAATGGAAAATATGATAAAGAAAATATTAATACCAATGATTTTTTCATCTTTTGGTTATTTACTAATGATGTTCATTTTATTAAAGTAATATGATAAAATATTATTGTTCATATAATTTTATTATTAAGGAGCTATCTATGAAAAAAATAATGCCTTTGTTTTTTGTATTAATATCAACAATATACTTCTCTTCAGCAAGAATAACTACATCTAAAAATTTTGATTATTATTTTTATAATATAAATACATATGATACACCCGTTTATTCAAATAATACAAATGAAGGAATAAAAAACTCCTTCATTTGCTATTTTCCATTTAAATATGAAAATAGAATTAAAAATGATTTTTTTATGCCAAAAGTTAGATATGAAAATTCATCTATAAAAGAAAATTTATTTAGAGATATAATAATAAAAAATGGAGATGTTTTTTCATTTGCCTTTATAAGTTCCTTTAAAGATACTTTTTTTGCAAGGTTTGCTCCAGACTTAATAATGGCAGATACTTCATATTTTCTTTACCCAAATATGAATTTTTATAACATAGATGACTTTACTAAAATTTCTGTTGATTTTCCAAGATTTTCATATCTTTCATTAAAAGAAGATAGCTTTGAATTTATACTTGGAAGAACTCAACTTTCTTCTGGACCACTTGACTACGATTTACTTTTATCAAATAATGCTCCATATTATGACAATATGAGTTTAAAAGTTTTTTTTCAAAATAATATTTATTATAGATTTAGTATGTTATCTTCTGTTCCATTTATGAGTAAAGAAGAATATACATATCTTTTTAATCATAATATAAAAGAAGGGTATAGAAATGATTTTTTTAATAGTCTACACTTAAAAAATAACAACTTTGAATTCTCTTTAAATTCATTAAATCATATAGGAGGAAAACTTCCTCAATTAACGGATATCTTTTTTAAATCAAATACTGGATTATTTTCTATAAATGGTAAATTAAGTGGATACCTTAATTTATATGGTGAGTATGCAATAAATTATGAAAACTATAACTCTTCATTTGGTATAGGTATAGATAAAGTATTTGATTTTAATTCATTCAAAATACGACCATATATAGAATATTATTCTGTAAATAAAGGGATTTATAAAAGCACTCCTTATAAAAGTTTATTTTATCGTTCAATAGCTCTTTCAAATAAACCCGGTTCAAGAATATTATTTGATTATCCCTTTGGTTTTAAATACGGAGAAAACTCCAATATAACAACTATAAACTTAATTTTAGGTGCCAAAAAAGGGTACTTTAAAATTAAGTATGATTTTGGAAATGTAGAAGAAAAACAACTTACATCTTTTGACTTCTTAATAAAAATAAATTTATTTTATGGAAACTTAGAAATTGGATATACAAACTTAAATTTTGAAAATATTTTTTCTTCATTCAACATAAATTATACAATAAAATTGGATGTGGGACTATGAAAAAATTTATTTTTTTTATATTAATTGAAATAATATATATAATTACTTTCTCCGAAATAATAAATGACAAAACTTACTTATATAAAGAATTATACTATGGAAATAATTATATAAATATAACCCCTTATCCAAAAATAAATCAAAAAGAATTAAAAATAACTAAAAATTATATTTATTTAAATACAAATCCTTTTTGGATTATTTATGGAAAATATAGAACTAATTGGTCAGATCTTGAACATGGTGTATACTTATCTGATTCATTACCTTATGTAAATGGTATAATGGGAGGATATGATACTAAAGTTTTAAAAATGATATTTGGAGTTTATTCTTTTTCACCAAATTTATCTTCGACTGAATCATTAATACAAAAAAATGGAAGTATAGATCAAAATTCAGATAGAGTTGGTTTTGAAGGATACACTTCAAAGTATAAAACTCTAATAATACACAGATTAGAATTAAAGCCTTTAAATACGATAAGAATATCCTTTAACGAATTAAACTTAGTTGGTGGGAAACTTCCAGATATAGTAGATATAAATCCAATGGGAATACTTCACAACACTTATGGAGAAGGTTTTTCAAATGCAATGTTGGGAGTAGATTTTTCTTTTAACCCTATAAAAAACTATCAATTGTACTGTCAATTTGCTATGGATGACTATATGGTTCCTGAAACAGAAGCAGGAGCAGAAAACTATAAACCAACTGCTTTTGCATATGGTTTAGGAAATAGATTCATATTTAAAATAAATAATTTCTTAATTTCTCCCAAAATAGAATATTATAAAGTTTATACTTGGATGTATAATCGTTGGCAAGAGTTATTAAAATTTACTGGAAAATATAATGATATAGATATACCAATGGGTTTCAAATATGGAAACGATATGGAAGGATATCTTTTTGGTACAGATATATTAAATAAAAAATTCAATATAAAATTATTATTTGAATTTTATAAAAAAGGTGAAATTGATTTAAATACACCATATAATGATCCAAGAAAACCTGAATCTGACAAATGGGAAGGGCCTTATGGAAATACAAAAAATTTTATTGTAATATCTGTTTTTTTTGTATTAAAATAATAAGTATCCTCAATGAGGATACTTATTATTTTATAATTATCCATAAGCATTAAAGGAATTTCCCATAGAACTCATAATAATTTCATTTAAATACATTGAAATATAAGAATCAATACTCCCTCCAGTATAATTTAAGTAATTTCCAGATGAATTTAATGCACTAGATAAGGAATAAGTTGATGATTCTGAAATTGTATTTGCTGTAGTTTTAACTTCATTTGCAACACTCTCTACTATTGGCTGCACTGTGGATTCTATATTATCTGGATTTTTTGCTAAATCATAAAATTTATCAGTTATTTCAAATTCACTTCCATTGTAGTTTATCCCTATAGCACTCAATGTACTTGCAACACTCTCTATACTTTGTGCCGAATTTTGTACGTTTTGAGAAATAAATTCACTGTTTTTTTCTACTGTACTTAAGTAATCATTTAATTTGTTTACAAAATTTTCAACAGAAGAAGTTACTCCTTCTGAATTTGCTGTTGCAGTTATTTCAAAAGCACCTGCCTTTGTAACATCTGCAGTTAAATTATCATCAATTTGTAGAGTGTTGGATTCACTTTCTTGTTCATTACCATTATTTACAGTGTATATTGCATTTTGAGCATTTTGAGTTGTATTAGAAAAACCTCCAACTTGGTTTATGTTTCCAGAAACATCATAAATATTAAATGCAGAACTTTCACCTGTATCGGTCGTTACAATTGAAAGTCCAATATTTCCACTTGTATCTTCATTTAATGTCGCTGTTAATCCAATGTCTTTGTTGTTTATATCATTTGCAATATTTTCAAGAACGCTCTTATTTGTTGAACTACCATAAACATATGTATCAAAAGTATATTTTTGGCCATCTTTTTCTATTGTAAAAAAATTGTGACCAGATTGAAAATCAAGATTACTTCCATTGATTGTATTTCCTTTATTTACTTGATTTGTTGCAAGTTGAGATACATTTACAGTATAGCTATTTTTATCCACTTTTCCTGTTGCTGTTGCAGTAGCTGAATCAGAATTAGTTTCTACGCTTGAAGTATCAAATATAGAATTAGATGAATATGAAGAGAGAGTATCGGCAGCTTCTGATAAGTTTTGAGCTGATTTTTGAATATCTGTAATAGAGTTCATCATATCAGATGGATTTGAATAATAATTATTAAAAATATTCATCATTGTTGGTGGAGAATAAAGCGTATTGTCTTGACCATTTATTGCATTTAAAAAATAACTCGAATAAACACCTAAAGAATAAAGATTTGCCATTTCATTGATATTCATAAAGAGTCACCACCTCTTTATAATATATAATATATCTTTATACATTTATTAGACTCTCATTTTTTAAATAAAGTTCAATGTGTTATAATTAAATGCATGATATATTTAAATCTTATTTTTTTAATGATGGTGATTAAAAAATGAAAAAAAACTTTATTTTATTTACTTTGTTTATTGTATCTCTATATAGTACTATATATTCAGAATTTTTTATTATAAATAATACTATAATAAAAGGAAAAATTTTATACGCTAATGAATTTCAATGTCAAATAGAAGTTAATGGACAAGTAAAAAAATTTCCAACAAATCTTGTTTCTAATATTGGAAATAACATAAATGATTTGCTTAAAAATGGAATTTTATTAAAAAATAACATAAAAATATATGGGAATTACTCAATTTTTGAAGTAAAAAAAGATATTATAACTTTTAAATCTACAGATTCCGTATTAAATATAAATATAAATGATTTAATTTCTTATTCAAACTCAAAAAATAACGAAAATATTATCTATATAAAAAAATCTGTAATAAACTATAACAAACTTAATTTAAATATCGAAAAAGGTATTATAAGTACAAATTTTGGAAGTATAAGCATGGATTTTAATGATTTAACAAAGTTTGAAATAGGTAAGTATTTAATTAGTGCAGAAGGATTATTATACTTTTTAAATTCCTTAAAAAAAGAAAAAAATAAATTTATTAGCAGTGAATTAAATTTTACTTTTGATAAAATCTATTCCATTATTAATTTAAAAGAAAATAAACAAATATACGAAAAAGAAAACCCTTATCTTGTATTTAAATTACCTTATAATTTAAAAATAGAAAATATTATTTATTCAGAAAACAGTATGTACATTCTTGGAAAAGATAACTTATATATTTATGACATACATGGATTCATTAAAAAAATTATAAATGTTAAGTATAATACTTCAATCAGAATTATTGATTCACACTTAATAATTTTTTCAGACAAAAAAATAAGTTTTTATGATAAAAAAACATTAAAGTTAGAAAAAAGTTTAAGTTTAAATTTTGATAAATACATTAATAAAATAATTGAGCCACTATCAAATGATACTTATTTATTTGGGACACTTATAGATAAAAATCTTTTTTTATATAATTTTAAAAAAAATAATATTACTTTTCTAAATTTAAACTATATTCCTCATAAAATAATAAATAATAAAGATGAAAAGATACTTCTTGAACTCAATAAAATTATATTTTTAAACAATAATTTAGAAAAAATAAGAGAAATAAACAAAGAAGCTTCTTTAAAAAATAAGATTGTCTTTCAAAACAACAAACTTTATTATTTTTATACAAAAATAAATTGCTATAACAAAGAAAAATTGTTATATTCTTTTGATCCAAAAATTGATTATAGAAGAAACTTTTTAGATAATAAAGATAACTTATACTTAATTTCAAAAAATACTATTAAAAAATTTTACTTTGGTAAAGAACTTTGGAAAAAAACTTTCAAAGAATATATAGTAGATTCTTTTTCAACAACAAATGGTATATACGTATTATTTAAAAATAAATACATAGTACTAAACAATACAGGTAAAATAATTAAAACAGAATATCTGAAATATAAAATAGATAAATTTTATGGTATTATAAAAGATTTTATAATCTATAAACAAAATAATTCATTAATTTTTGTCAAAACAAATTTTCTTTTAAATTCATGGAGCATTGATAATCATTATATAAATAAATTTCATAATGCAAAATAAAAAAGTGCCTAAGGCACTTTTTTATTTTTAAACTTTAAATTTATCTATTTGTTCTGAAAGATTTTCTGATAGAGCTTCCAATTCTTCAGAACTTGCACTGACTTGTTGAGATGATTCAGATTGAGAATTAATACCTTCATTTACATCTTTTATTCCATTTGTTATTTCATTTATTATCTTTGAAACACTTGACATTGAAGCATTGATTTCTTCCGTACTTGCACTTTGCTGTTGTGAACTTGCACTTAATCCTTCTATCATATTATTCATATTAGAAACTTTATCTTCAATATTTTTAAACTTTTCAATCAATCTTTCAGAACCTTTTTCTACTTTTTTTATCATTTCTGCTGTTTCAATAGTTTCAGAGTTTGCTATTTTTGATTTATTCTTTAGTTCTCCTAAAATTTGAGCTATCTTTTCAGTTGCACCTTTAGATTCCTCGGCTAATTTTCTTATTTCATCGGCTACTACTGCAAATCCTTTTCCTGCTTCTCCAGCTCTTGCTGCTTCTATTGCTGCATTTAAAGCTAAAAGATTCGTTTGTTCTGTTATAGAATTAATTGTTTCAACTATATTTTCTATATTCTCTGCTTCATCTGCTAATTCTTTTACAACTTTTTCTGTATTTGATGATTTTTCATTTGCAACTTCTACAATTTTAGAAACTTCACTTAAAATATCTGAACCTTCTTTTGTTTCTTTTACTGTATGATTTGCAGAATCATTTAATTCTTGAGCAGCTTCAGAAACACTTTGTGCTGCCATCGAAATTTCATGTATGGCTTCTGCCATATTTTCAACATTAATTGCTGCATTTTCTGCATTTTCAGTTATATTATTACTTCTTGCTGATAATTCTTCATTAGTTGCTGTACTTTCTTCTGCATTTGCTGCTAATTCTTCCGATGATTCAAGAATATTTTCAGAAGCTTCTTTTATACTTTTAATTGTACTACTCAAATTATTACTCATATATCCTAAACTTGCTACCATTTTACCTATTTCATCGTTTGTTTTTTGCTTAAATCTTATAGTTAAATCACCACTACCAAATTTTTCAACTTGTTGTGAAAGATAAATTACAGGATTTACAATACTCATACCAACAAAATATGCTACAACAATAGAAATTAAAGCAAATATTATACCAATTATTAACAATAAATTTGAAATTTTTCTTGTTCCTTCATATAAATCACTTTTTAATATTGAAATACCAAGTCCCCAATTTGCTGATTTAATTGGCATATAATAAATAAAAGCTTTTTTATTGTTTGATAAAGTTACTTCATCATTTCCACTTTCTCCATTTAAAAGTTTTCTTATAGCTTCAGAAGCACCTTTATAACCATATTTTGAATCTAAATTTAAAGCATTTTCTTTTCCTATAAAATCTTTGTTTTCATGTTGAACAAAAATTCCTTTTTGATCAATAAGCCAACCATATCCTTTATTCATTATTTCTATATCATTTACCATTTTTTGAAGATTATCAAGTAAAACAGTTGCTCCAAAAACTCCCACTCCTGTTGAAGTTTTTATAGGAACTGCTATAACAACAATTACATTGTTAGTTGCCTTTGATACCAAAGCTTCAGAAACATAATAATTTAATTTTTCTTGTGTTATTTTTTTAAAGTATTCTCTATCAGAAATATTTACTATACTACCTGATGGTATCAACGCATCACCATTTTCATCCGAAATAAATAACATTTCAAATTTTTTTGAATATTCATCATTAAATAAACTAAGTTTATTAATAGAATCACTATTATGTATATCAATATTCTTAAAGTTTTTAGAAATCATATCAACATAATGAATAGAGCTGTTTATCCATTGATCTATTAATTGGCTTTTATTACTTAAAATTTCCGATGCCATTTCATTAGAAACTTCATTTACACTTTTGGTAACAAAAAATATAGAAATACCGCTATAAATCATTAAAAATATTATTACGGTAAGACTAAATACTAATATTAACTTAGTTTTTAAACTTTTCAATTTTGATACCCCCTTCAATAATAGTTTGTTTACCGAATATATTTTACCACAGTATTTTAAAAAAGTATATTTATTATATTTTAAATATGTATTAATTAACAAATATTTTTTAACTTTATTTTTACATTACTAGCATAAGTGATATTTTAATTATTTTTTATATAATTTAATTTGATTTTTTTTATAAAATATTGTATATTTTATATATACAATATTACCTTAAAAAATTATTTAATATTTTAACTGGGGGGAAAAATGAACAAATCTTTTAAAAGTTCCGAATTAAAAATTTTAAACAAGAGAAAAATTTTAAAACACATATTTTTAAATAAACAAGTAACAAGAAAAGAATTGGCAAATATAACAGGGTTAAGTAATAGTTCTATAACAAGAATTATAACAGAGTTAATTTTAGATAATTATATAATTTCAACACAGAAAATTAATGAATCAAAATATGGAAGGAAAAGCGAAGTTTTAAGTATAAACAAAGAAAAAATGAGTGCTTTGATAGTAGATATAGATATAAAAACTACTATGCTTGGATACGGAAGATTCGATGGGAGTGTTGAAATATTAAAAACAATTCCAACTTTAAATGATTTTAAAAAATTCAAAGAATACATGATAAAATTTATTAAGCTATTTAATTATAATTTTGAATATATAAGTTTTTCTATACCAGGTATTGTAGATTCCAATAATAAAAAAATAATAAATACTCCCAATCTTGGATGGAAAAATTTGTTTTATAAAGATATAAAATTAAAGAATGTTTTATTGGATAATGATTCAAACTTATCTATGTTAGCAGAAAAAACCTTTTCAAAAGATATGAAAAATATAGAAAATGCAATTTTTATTCTTGTAAAAGAAGGAATAGGTGCTGGACTTTTAATAAATAATAATCTTTATAGAGGGAAAAATTATGGTGCTGGAGAAATAGGTCATAATATAATCTTTAATAAAAATAAAGAAATTCCATTAGAAAAAACTGTTGATTTTCAAAATAATTATAATAATACTTTAAAAATTTTGGCTCAAAATATTTCTCATTCAATAAACTTACTTAATTTAGAAAAAGTAATTCTTGGTGGAAAAATTTTGAATTTACAAAATGAATCAATAAATAAATTAAAAGAAATGATAATTGATTTTACTTTTAAAAATAATAAAATTTTAGATATACGAACAACAAATTTTAATTATGTTCCAGCTAGTATGATAGGCGCTTGTTCGAATGCAGTATTAAATTTTATAAATAAAATTTAATATTAATCAAAATGTATTTAAATAAATTCTTATTTTGTAATCTAAAAAAAACTAAAAAAATAAAATACCTTCAAAGTAATTAGTAAGAATTACAAATTAACTTTGAAGGTATTTTTATTATATAAAATTACTTTAATTCAACACTTAATCCATAATATCTTTGATTAGAAGATAAATTTAAAGAAGATTCAAGTTTAAATCCTAATCTCATGCTTTTAAGAACAGACTTTGGATCTTTTATTGAAAATCCAACAATAGTTTTAGTTTTTTTATCTTCATAATAAAAACTTTTTTTTGCCTGATATATAACAGCTTCTTTATTTTCTTCAATAGCTCTCCTTAATATTGCCCTAATATAAAACTTATTAAATTCATACTCAGAAAAAACCCTATTTGATATTGTTGATAAAACTGAAGTATATTTTCCTATTTTTAAAATTTTACCTTTGTCATCTTCAAAATATTCTGGAAGCAGATTTTTTTCTAAAGTTTTTTCATTTCCAAATTCTATAGCATTTTTTAATATTTGTGGATATAATTCATTTCCAATTTCATTAAATCGTAAACTTTTATATAAAAAATTTTTTTTTATATCTAATTCAACTTCTTCTAACATATATTTTCTAGTTTTTTCATCTAAATTTTTAAAAAAATAACTCATTCTATCTGCCTCCAAAGATAAAATGCAAAAAAACATATCTTATCTTTTTTCTTTTATAATTTTTTTTAATTCTTTTATTAATAAATCATGTTTTTTTGAAATATCTTTTTGATTAATTGGTTTTTGAGCAAGTATTTTTATAAGTTTTTTATTTAAATTTTTATCCATAAAAATCTCCTCTAAATTTATTTTTACTAATAATTATTATTAACAATAGGCGAAGTTCCTTCTTCTGGACTAATTATATCACTTGGATCAGCAAAACATGAACTAACGAAAATAACACTCAAAATAACCATTAAAAATATAATCTTTTTCATAAAACTCCCTCCTTTTTCGTTCTTAATAAAATTATATATTATAATATATGATTTTAAGTTTTTTTTTATTATTTAAAAAATGTGTTATAATTAAATTATATAAGTTTACAAAAAAATAACATTAAAAAAAATAAAATTAAGTTTACTGAGAGGAAATTTATGAAAAATTATGAAAATTCTATAATTGAAATTTTACATACACAAGGATCTTTTTCAAAACCATTTATAAAGTATGGTATATCTCTTTTAAAAAATTGTCCATTAAAAAAATATCTTGAACTTCGTATTTTTTTGTGGAATAGTAATGATTCTGAAAAAAATTTAAAGATGATTAAAGAATATGAATTTTTTATAAAACAAAATAAAAACTTATATTTTAAGCTAATGAATGAAAAATTAATAAATTTACAAAGATCAAAAAAAAAATATGAAAGTATAATTGTTTATAAATGGTTGAAAAAAAATTTTAAAAATATATCTCCAAAGTTTAGGTCTATTATATCTATTTCTTTATTTAATTATGTGGCTTTTTCAAATTTTAAAGTCAATAAAGTAAGATTATGGGGAGAAGAAATAGAAATAAATAAAACAATAAAATTATTTTATTTAATTGGAAAATCTAGAGAATCTGCAAAAAAAGAACTTTATGAAGAATCTTTAATGTATCTAAATGAAGCTTATATTATTTCAAAAAAAATATATCATATTCCTGGTATATTAAATTCTCTAAATGATTATGCCTGGTACTCAAAAAAAATATTAATTAAAAATTATAAAATCATTGGTAGAGAATTATTTTATATTTTAGGTTATTTCAAAGAAAAAAATGAGATTAAAATAAATATTTTAGATACTTTAGATTATGTTTTTGATGATTTTTCAAAAAATAAAATAGAATTATATTTATTAATTAATACACTTGAAAAAAAAAATATACCAAAAAAATATATAAAATTATTTAAAGAAGCAAAAAAATATGAACTAAAAACATATATAAACTCTTATGAAATAAAAGAAGATTTAATAATTTTTTTTAAAGAAAACAATTACTTAAAAAAAGGAATATCTAAAACAACTTTTTTTAAAATAGTAAACAATAAAAATAAAACTATTAAAAGTAATACAATAAAATCTATATTAATGAAAAATCCAAATATAAAAATCATTGATAATATTCCCTACGATTTTAAAAATGAATTATATAAAATACAAATAATAAAAGAATATGAAAAAAATAAAAAAATTTTTAAATCATTGAAATCTATCAAAAATAAATTAATGTCTACATATTCGGCAACTTTAAATAGAAAAAAAATTTTTCCAAATATAATTAAAAACTATGATATCTTTATAAAAAAAGATTTTAAAGAAATAGAAAAAAGTATAGAATACATGTTTTTTGTCTTAAAAATTATAAAAAGTGACGAATTTACAGAATCGAGAAAGGATTTATTTAATAAATTTATAAAAAAAATAAAAAACAAAGAAAAATTTTTAAATTCATATTTAAACTCATATGAATATGAAAAAAATGTTATGGATATTTTTATAAGAAATTATGTACGATATAATATAAAATGGAAAATAAAATTAATTCCAAATAAAAAAATTTTTAAATTTATAAAAGTATACGGATTAAATGAACAAACAGCAAATATATCTCTTTGGTATTTTGAAAATAAGGAAAAATTCTATTTTTTTAAAGCAATAAAAAATTTTCTATAAAAATTCATTTAATTTTCAAAACAAAAATATTCAACTAATATGATATAATAGTATAAAGAGATTTATTAAAAAAATTTTCATATAAAAAATATATTATAAAAATTTATATAAAGGAGGTAATATAATATGGTTGATGTACTTTCTTTTAACATAGGTGACCAAGAGTTTGCTGTTGATGTTGATTTAATAGAAGTAGTTACAGAAATTGATGATATAACCCCTGTACCAAAGTCAAAACATTTTATAAACGGATTGATAAATCTTAGAGGTAAAATAGTTTCTGTTTCTGATATTACAAAAATATTAGATATAGAATTACCAGAAAATCATGAATATGAAAACATATTAATTTTAAAAATGAATAATGAAGAACTTGGTATCTTTGTTGATGAAGTAAAAAATGTTTTAACAGTAGACAATTCTAATTTAGAAAATATAAGTAATAATATTACTTATAAAGAAAAATCAAATGGTATAATAAAAATCGATAACAGACTTATAGTTTATTTAAACATGTTTAAAGTTTTTGATTTAGAAAATAGTTTATAAAAAAAAATCTTGAAGAGAAAACTCTTCAAGATTTTTTTTATTTTACTCTATTTTTTAATTCTGTTCCTGCCTTAAATTTAGGTGCTTTATGAGCTGGTATAGTTATAGATTCTTTAGTTTTTGGGTTAACCCCTTTTCTTTCTGATCTTTCAACAACTTCAAAAGTTCCAAATCCAACTAATTTAACAGCTTCACCTTTTTCAAGAGTTTCAGAAACAACATTTACAAATTCATTTATAAATGCTTCTGATTCTTTCTTTGTTATTCCTGATCTGTCTGCAAGTGCAGCAACTAGTTCTTTTTTGTTCATACTTTTTCCCTCCTGGTTTTATAATAATACATAGCAATTATACCAGATATTTTAAAATATTAAAAATTTTTACTTATAATATTTATAAAAAGGTTTTTCATATTTAACCTCTTTTTTTGAGATTAAATATTTTAATCCATTTTTTGCATATTTAGTATCCTCTTTATTATAAACGTATTTTGAAATTTTTGCAAGTGACTTTTCATGAATATCTTCATCTTTTAATATTCTTTTAATAAAAAACGTATCTAATACCTCTTTAAATTCCTCAAAATCACCTATTAAGCTAACTGGAGTTTTTAAACTAACATAATCACTACCATCTTTACCTCTAAATAAACCTGAAAATTTTAATGCCATTCCAAAAGATCCTATTATTTTATTTGTTAAATTTAAATTTTCTTTTGAAACATGTAAAGCTTCAGATATATTTGAAACTTTTTTACTTTCAAAAAGATTAAAAATAAATTTAGCAAATTTTACTCTTATTTCTGGATAAGGAAGAATTTTTTCATACCTTATTTCCCATCTTCTTGGCGCTGGTACCTTTAAAATTCCTAGTGAATTTTTCTTTATTTTATTTGATTCTATCATATTTTCTATAAAATTTTTCAATGAATATTTAGAATTTTTTGTTATCCATTGATGTCTTGAAGAAGCTATTTTTTCGAGTTTTTCAACAGTTAAAGGAATATTTTTCATAACAATTAAACGTTCTAAAAATCTCATATAATTTTCTTCATATTCACTAAGTTCTTCGTCTGTAAATAAAGTATTAGTCATTCTCTTTTTAATATCTTCTACAAAAGAACTAAATGTACTATATCCAAGATTTATATAATTAACTTTAATACCTGTTAATATTCTTTTTATTATATTTTCATCTGGTGTAAGATTTTTTTCTTCCATTATTCTTGTTACTTCATCAACTATATCTTCAAAAGTATCCGTAGAATCAATTTTTTCTGATTTAACTATATCTTCATATGGAATATAAGAATCAGCAGATGTTTGCATATCAATAGAAGTATTTTTACTTCTACTAATTACCACAACATCTTTTCCATAAGTTCTTAATTTCTTTATTAATGGGACAAAATCAGCATCTCCAGTTACCAAAATAAATATTTCTATATGAGGTAAAGAAAACATGGTTTCAATGGCATCTACTGCAAGCTTTATATCATTTCCTTTTTTATTTGCAAAACCATCTTCTGGTCTTTCAATCAACTCAATTCCATGTCTTGAAAAAGAAAACATAGTTGCAGGATATTTAGACCAATGCCCATAAGCCTTCCCACCAACCATTTTCCCAAATTCTTCAATTTTTTGAACTATTAATTCAGGGTCTACTGGTTGATTTTGATAATCCATAAATATAAATGTATTTTTTATATGTTTATCATTCAAAACTATCACTCCATTTTATAAAATCATAAAAGGTGTGGTTAATTTAACCACACCTAATTTACTTTATCTTTCACCTTTTAATACAGCCGCACACCTTGGACATACATCAGTATATTCTGAATCATTTCCAACTTCAGTATCTATTTTCCAACATCTTTCACATTTTTTACCCTCAGCTTTAGTTACCTTAACTTTAACTATATTACCTTCAAATCCATTTTCAACCTTACCAATTTCAAACTGTGATGCTATAATTGAATCTGCCAAAAAATATGTATCAAAAGATTTTAATATTTCTTCATATTCTTTTGATTTTGCTTCAACAACAACTTTCGTTTCCAAAGAATGACCTATTTCTTTATTTTTTCTCTTTTCTTCAAGAGCTTTCATTATTTCTTCTCTCATTTCAAGCAATTTATTCCATTTCTCTTCAAGTTTTTTATCATTGTATTCTTCTTTTATTTCTGGCCATTTTTCTAATTGAACTGTTTCAAATGTCTTAGCTTCTTCTGGAAGATTCAAATAAATTTCTTCACCTGTAAACGTTAATATAGGAGCCATCATTTTAGTTAGTGCAATTGCTATTTCATACATAGCAGTTTGAGCAGATCTTCTTAACTTTGATTTAGTACTTTCTGTATACAATCTATCTTTTATTATATCAAGATAAATAGAGCTCATATCAATTGTACAGAATTTATTTAAAGCCTGATGAACCTTATAAAATTCATAACTTTCATAATAATTAGTAACGGTTTCAATTAATTTATTTAATTTCAACAATGCCCATTTGTCTATTTCTTCCATATCTTTATATTCAACATAATCATTTTTAGGACTAAAATCAGCAATATTTCCAAGTAAAAATCTTATAGTATTTCTAAACTTTCTATAAACTTCTGCTTGTTGTTTTAAAATATCAAAAGATATTTTTATATCCCCTCTATAATCAGCAGAAGAAACCCATAATCTTAAAATATCTGCACCATATTGGTCAATTATTTCTTGAGGGCTTATTACATTACCTATTGATTTAGACATTTTTTTACCTGATTCATCTTTTATAAAACCATGAGTTAAAACAGACTTATAAGGTGCTTTACCATACTTTGCAACAGATAAGAAAATAGAACTATTAAACCAGCCTCTATGTTGATCACTACCTTCTAAATATAAATCAACAGGAAATTTATTTAATTCTTCTCTTGAATTAACAACCGATTCAAATGAAGCACCTGAATCTATCCAAACATCTAGTATATCTTCCATTTTTTCAAAAGTACTTCCTTTATCATAATCTATTCCTTCAGGAAATATTTCTGATAATTCTTTTTTAAACCAGGCATCAGTACCTTCTTTTGAAACTATATTTATGAATTGATCCATCATTTTTGTAGTTAATACAACTTCACCAGTCTCAACACATCTAACAGCAGGTATAGGAATTCCCCAAGACCTTTGCCTTGAAATACACCAATCTGGTCTATCTGCTATCATAGAGGTTATTCTATTTTCACCCCATTCAGGAATCCAATTAACTTCTTTTATTTCATCTAAAACCTTTTGTCTTAATCCTGCATTATCTACACTAACAAACCATTGTTCTGTTGCTCTAAAAATTATAGGACTCTTACATCTCCAACAATGTGGATAAGAGTGTTTAATTTTTTGTACAGCAACTAAATGACCAGATGCTTCAAGGTCTTTTATAATTACACTATTAGCATCCCAAATTTTCAAACCAGCATACTTTCCTGCTTCTTCTGTTAAAAAACCTTTTTCATCAACAGGAGAAATAACAGGTAATTTATATTTTAATCCTGTTTGATAATCTTCAGCTCCATGACCTGGTGCTGTATGTACACATCCAGTACCGTCTTCAAGAGTTACATAATCTGCAAAAACTATTAAAGAATCTCTATCAATAAATGGATGTTTTGCTTTCTTACCTTCCATTTCTTTTCCTAAAAACTTTTCAACTATTTCATAATTTTCTATTTTTGCAGTTTTCATAACTTTATCAACTAATTCTGTTGCCATTATCCAATATTCATTATTAACCTTAACTTTTGAATACTCAAATTTTTCATGAAGTGCTATAGCAACATTTGCTGGTAACGTCCATGGTGTAGTTGTCCAAATAACTATATAAGTATTTTTTTCTAATTCAAATTTTACAAATATAGATGGCGAAGAATGATCATGATATTCAACTTCTGCTTCTGCAAGAGCAGTTTGACACTCAGAGCACCAATAAATAGGTTTTTTATTTCTATATACATTTCCAGATTCAACTAAACTTTTTAAAACATTCAAAACACCAGCTTCATACTCTGGAATTAATGTGAGATATGGATTTTCCCATTCTCCCCTAACTCCTAATCTTTGAAATCCTTTTTTTTGTTTTTTTACTTGTTTTAAAGCATAATCTTTACAAATTTTTCTCAATTGTACTTTTGAAAGTTGTTCTGCTTTTTCACCAAGTTCAGTTGTAACTTTGTGCTCTATTGGAAGTCCATGTGTATCCCATCCAGGAACATATGGTGCATTAAATCCTTGCATAGTCTTATATTTTATTACAACATCTTTCAAAACTTTATTTAAGGCATGCCCCATATGAATGTCACCATTTGCATACGGAGGTCCATCATGTAAAAGAAATTTTGGTGCGTCTTTTCTATTTTCTCTAACATATTTTTCAATGTTCATCTTATCCCATTTTTTCAACATTTCTGGTTCTTTTTGTTTTAAATTTGCTTTCATTTTGAAACTCGTTTTTGGCAAATTTAATGAATCTTTATAATCCAATATAAACACCTCCGTAAATATTTAAAATTTTTATTATTTTTTAATTAATACAATCTAAGGACGCTCTAAAAGAACGTCCAAACTTTTTTGATATTAATATGTTTTTACAATATAATAATCAATTTTTTATTTCTTTTGCGTTACAATTTCAATAAGTTGTTTATAGTTTCCTTTAGTTCAGTTAAATCCATAGATTTAACAACATAAGCATCAGCTGCCCAAGACGCCATTTCACTTTTATAATGAGAATATGCAGTTAATAAAATTATTTTTTTATTTGGATATTTTTTTCTTATTTCACCAGCAAGTTCTAATCCATTCATATCAGGCATTTCAATATCTGTACAAACTATATCGAATTCTTGATCATTTGAAAGAATTTGAAGTGCTTTCTTAGCACTTGGAGCATCTACTATTTCAAAATTACTATCTTCTAATTCTTCTTTTATTAACATTCTAATGTTATCTTCATCGTCAACAATTAAAATTCTTGCCATTAATTATCCCTCCCTCATTAATTTAAAGGTATTTCTACTCTAAAAATAGTCTCTTTTTCATCTGATTTAACAAGAAATAACTTACCACTATGTTCATTTTCTATTATTTTTTTACAAATTGGTAATCCAAGACCCGTTCCATGTGTTTTTGTAGTAAAAAAAGGTAAAAATAATTTTTCTTGATTTTTATGAGATATTGGTTCTCCATTGTTACTAACTTCAAAAAAAGCATTTAAATCTTCTACCCCAGAAATTATTCCTATAAATCCATTTTCTTCAACCACTTCTATTGCATTTTTTACTAAATTTATTATTACTTGTTTTAAACGACTTCTATCTGCATAGATTTCTATTGGATCCATTCCATAATTTAATTTGAGCCTTATATTTTTTTGTGCAAAAAAATCTTCAAACATAAAAACAATATCTTTAATTAAATCATTTAAATTTACTTTTTCAAATTTAGGCAATTTTTTGCCCCTTGAAAATTCGAGTATTTCAGAAACTATGCCTTCTAATCTATACAATTCATCTTTTATTATAGTACTATACTTTTCTACTGCTTCAGGATTATCTTGTTTTTTTAACATTCTATTTAAGAATCCACCTATTACAGTTAATGGATTCCTTATTTCATGCGCAATTCTCGCTGTCATTTCTCCCATAGATGCTAATTTTTCGCTTCTTTCCATCTCTTGATGCAAAACAAATATATCAGTAACATCATCAAAAACTATTATAACTCCTTCAATTACACCAATTTCTCTATTCCAAAGAGGCGAAAACTGTATATCAAAAATTTTTTCCTCATTAGACATAACAAGCTTATAATTTGGATACTTTAAACTTTCTCTTGTTTCATATATTTCATCTATAGTATTAATTATATCATCTCCAACAAATTCTGCCAAAAAATTTATTGGACTTCCTATTACATTTTCTCTTGGTCTTGAAAAAATAGTTTCAGATTTCTTATTCCATTCAACTATCTTTCCGTTTCTATCTACAACAACAATACCAACATCTAAGTTTTGAAAAATATTTTCTTTAAATCTTCTATAATAGTCCATTAAATCTTTTTGTTCTTCTAAACTTTTTGTTTTTTCACGAAGTTCCTCATAATTTTCAATCATTTCAAAAGCAAGGCCTATACTATCTTGAAACAATCTAATTATTTCTATATCTATATTAGTTATAGGAACATTATTTATTTTATTATCAATAATTATGACACCCTTTGTATCAAATTTACCTGTTATTGGAAAAATTAAAAATTCATCACATTTTATAATATCATAAATATCTTCTAATTCTTCTTTTTTTATTTTTAACATATGCGGAACAACATGAATTATTTGTTTTTTGTTTACTACTCTTTCAAGAACAGGATGTCCCTTATATGCAAGTAATTTATTTTCTAATTTTAATGTAAGTTTATTGTTAGAAGGTAATTGTAAAGATTCTTCTCTTAAATATTGAATTAAATCACCATACTTTAATGAACGTCTATTTGCCTCTTTCCAAATATTTTCAACATCTTCATCTTCATTTGGTCCCAACCAAAGTTTTGGTATTAAAAATCCTCTAACTCTATCTCTTTCAAGATAAAGAGCTCTATTATATCTTAACCCTCTTCCTGAAGTTAAACCTAATAAAGTAATTTTTATAGCATTATTTTTATCATAAGTAGATCTAACAGCTTGACTTATTTTGTGTAATGAGTTCATTTTATCTAAATGCTCTTTTTGTAACTTAATAAGAGCTTCATGACTACTTTTTAAACTTGTTAATTTATCAATTTCTGTTTTTATCTTATTATAATAATTTATACGACTTAAAGCTAAACAAAATCTTCTAGAAGCATCTACTAAAAATTTTAAATCTAATTCATCAAAATTTTTATAAGTTTTATAATTATTTTCATCCATTCTATTATATAGAGCAAGAACCCCTATTATTTCTCCATCAACTTTTAAAGGAACATACATTGAAGATTTTATTTTATTTTCAAATGGAAGTTCCATATTTTTTAATTTATCATATCCAATTATTAAAAAACCTTTATCATCTTTTAAACATTTTCCTTCAACGGAATTATTTAAACTCAACATTGATTTTGGAATATGTTCTCCCAAAGAATCTAATTTAAATAAATTATCCTCTTCTACTTTCCAATAAACTATGTCCAATGCTCTCAAAGAAATTTTTATTTCAGTTAAAACCATTTTAATTAACTCATTTTTATCCAAAGTATTTTCTATTATTTGAGTCATGTTTTCGCTTAATCCTATTTTTTCTTTTAATTCTTCTATTATTAAAGATTCTGTAACTAATTTCATAATAACAGCAAAAGGTTTAAATATTTCTTTTATAAAATTTTTTCTAACACATTTTTCAAATAAACCAATAGCTCCTATAAAAACATCATTAGAAAAAATAGGATATAAAAATATTTTTTTATTTGCAAAAAAACCATTTGTATCATCAAAAATATACAATTGTTCTTTACCATCTTTCAAGTTATTTAAAACTTCTTTTTGATATGATAAAAAAATTTTATAATTTTCAATATCATCAGCAACAAAAGTTTTTCCAAGAAGTTTTAAAACTTTCCTTGGAGATTCATAAACAAATATCATAGTTTCTTGATTTATTTTTTTTTTCAATTGTTCAGCTATTTCTAAAGAAACTGTTTTAAGGAGCACTGTAGGATTTTCATTAGCAATTATACCAAGAATATTTTCCACACTCAACCACCTCATTTTTAAAACTTATATATTAATTATTTTTTTTCAAAAAATCATACTCATTATAATTATACTATAAAATTAACAAAAATTAAACACATTATATAACTTTTTAAGTGTTACAAAAAAACGGATACATTGGTATCCGTTAATATTCTATTCCTAAAAATAAAGTCATTGGATCTATCCATAAACCTATTTTAAAGTATCCCTCCCAATTTCTTAATAAAATACCAAATTGTGTACCATTTTTTGTATCGATAGAAGCAAATAGTTTTGATCCAAAAGTACCAACTTTTAATGAAGCATTTGCTGCAGCTTCTGGAAGAAGAATTCCACCAACATCTAAACTGTAGTTAAAATTTTCTGCAACAATTCCCTTTAATAAAGGAAGTTCAACACCAGATACAAAATTCAAAGAGCCTCCAAAAGGATATGATATACCAAAAGTTCCTCTTGCCATGTCGAGAGTTGGAAAAGCCGTTTCAAGGGTTAAAATACTTGCTGAAAATGTAAAAATAGAAATAAAAATAATAAAAAATAAAAGTATACTCTTTTTCATAATCCACCTCCGATCTACTAATTACTTTAATTATACTCCAAGAACTCTAAAACTCAAAATATTTAGTTTTAAATTTTTTATGTTATAATATTTTGTACTGATACAATTGAAGAGGTGAAATATGAATTTTGATTTTGAATTAAAAAAAAGGAAAGATAAAAATCTTTATGTACAGTTATATGATGGACTAAAAGAAATGATAATAAATAAAAAATTTAAAGAAAATCAAAAACTTCCAGCTATAAGAAAAATAGCTAATTTTTTTAAAGTAAATACTTCAACCGTTGTAAAAGCTTATGATTTGCTTGAAAAAGAAGGGTTTATTTATAAAAAAACTGGAAGTGGTTGTTTTATATCAAATTTAGAAATTAAAAATAAAAAAGAAATCAATGATTATGATACAAAAGATTTTGAGAGTTTTAAATATGGTCAAATACAATTGCATTCAAATATAAATTTTGCAAGTTCAACACCCTCAATAAATCTTTTTCCCATTAAAAATTTTAAAAAGGTAATAAATAAAGTTTTAGATAGAGATGGTGGAGAAGCTTTTACTTATCAAGAAACACAGGGATATTATCCTTTAAGAGATACAATAAGTAAATCTTTAAAAGACAAAAATATAAATTCTTCTGCTGATAGAATACAAATTGTTTCTGGAGCTCAACAAGCAATAGATATACTATCAAAAATTTTAATAACTCCAGGTGATAAAATAGCTGTTGAAAACCCAACTTATTCTGGAGCAATTTCTTCTTTTAAAAATAGAGGAGCAATTATACAAAGTTTTTCAATAAAAAATGATGGTATTGATTTAAATGAATTTGAAAATTTTTTAAAAAAAAATAAAATAAAATTTTTATACACAATGACTAACTTTCATAATCCTACTGGAATAAAATGGAGTAGTAAAAAAAAGAAAACCCTTTTAAATTTAGCTATTAAATATAATTTTTTAATATTAGAAGATGATTGTTTATCTGAATTATATTTTTATAATAAAGAACCATTATCTTTAAAATCATTAGATACTGAAAATAAGGTTATTTATATAAAGAGTTATTCTAAAATTTTTATGCCTGGTTTAAGACTAGGATTTATCATTCTTCCAGAAAAACTATACATTCCAACACTTGCAGTTAAATATGCAACTGATATTTCAAGTTCAGGATTAAATCAAAGGGCCTTTGAATTATATTTAAAAGAAGGATACTGGAATAATCATATTCAAACAATGAAAAGTTTATTTAAAGAAAGATTTGAATTAATGCTAGATTTAATTCTTAAATATAATATGAATTTATATGCAAAACCACAAGGTGGACTTTATTTTTGGTTAAAAACCAATATTAAAATAGAAAAAGTATATAAAAAAGCTTTAAAAAGAGGAGTTTCAATTTTACCTGGAAGTATTTTTTCATTAAATAACACATCAAATTATTTTAGATTAAGCTTTGCAACCGTTGAAAAAAATGAAATTATTAAAGGTATGAAAATTTTAAATGATATTATAAATAATGATGAAGAAAAAAAGACTTACTTTCCAATAGTTTAATTTAAAAGAGCAATAAATATCTTATTGCTCTTTATTAACAATTACCTTTAAGTTCTTATTACACACACCACACATAGAACAAGAACTCCATCTACAATCTTCAGTTTTTTCTATATTTTTTGACTTTTCCCATTCATTTTTTAAAAATTCTTTTGAAACACCTGTATTTATAAAATCCCAGGGCAAAATATCATTAAAACCATTTAAGTATTTTGATGCATCAAACTCATTTTTATTAAAAATCCTAGCCCAAGAGTTAAAGTTAAAGTTTTCATCCCATTGCTGAAAAATTGAATTTTCTTCAAAAACTATATCATAAAGTATTTTTGAAACATTTTGATCTCCTAATGCAAATATTGCTTCTACATAACTTTGATATGGATCTTGTATATTTACTCTTATTTTATATTTTTTTAATTGATAAAGTATCTTTATTTTATTTTTTAAAGACTTTAAATCTTCAAATTTAGAGTATTGAAATGGAGTATGTGGTTTTGGTATAAAAACAGAAATATTTACCGTGATTTCCTTTAACTTTGAATGCTTTTTTAAATTTTTTGCAAGCTTTACAATTTCCTCAACATCTTCTTCTGTTTCGTTTGGCAACCCTATCATAAAATATAATTTTATTCTATTCCAACCATTTTCTTTTGCAGTTTTTACTACATCAAAAATTTCTTTTTCATCTATTCCTTTATTTATTATATCTCTCATCTTTTGGCTTCCAGCTTCTGGTGCAAAGGTTAATCCTGCTTTTCTACCACTTGATAACTTTGAGCTCAATTCAACGCTAAACTTATCAACTCTACTTGATGGAAGCGATAAACTAACATGTTTTTCATTTAAATAAGGTAATATTCTATCTATTAGTTCATTTAACATTGAATAATCTAATGTACTTAATGATAGTAAAGAAATTTCATGAAATCCTGTATTTTCTAAAATTTCATATATAATCTTTTCCATATTTTCAACTGAACGTTCTCTTGTTGGCCTATAAAACATACCAGCATGACAAAATCTACATCCTCTATTACAACCTCTCATTATTTCAACAATAGCTCTTAAATGAACTATTTTTATATTAGAAACTATTTGATTTATTGGAAATTTAAAATTATTTAAATCACTTAATTTTATTGAGTTTATTATTTTATTTTTATCATGTACAAGTAATCCATTTTTTAGTATTGGTTTATTTAACTTTGGAACATAAATACCTTTTAATTTTGATAGTTCTATTAATCTTTGTTCTCTACTTTTAAATTTATTAAATACTTCAACAATATTTTTTACAATTTCTTCTCCATCACCTATAAAAAAAGCATCAAAAAAAGGAGCTACTGGTTCTGGATTAGAAGAACAAGGACCTCCTCCAAGTACTATCGGATCTTCTTCTTTCCTATCTTTAGAATAAATAGGTATATCTGACATAGACAATATTTTTAATATATTTGGATAACTCAACTCATATTGTAAAGTTATACCTAATAAATCAAAATTTTTAACAGGTGTATATGTTTCAAGTGAATATAATGGAATTTTATATTTTTCCATCTTTTCAATCATATCTATCCAAGGCAAAAAAACTCTTTCAGCAGATACACTATCATAATAATTAAATAAATTGTATAATATTTGAAATCCTGTATGAGACATTCCAATATCATATATATCTGGAAAACATATAGCTATTTTAAGTTTAGTTTTATCTTTTATTATTTCATTGTATTCTCCACCTATATATCTTCCAGGTTTTAATACATTATGAAGAACATCTGTAGAAAAAAGAAATTTAGAAATATTCATAACTTTTTACCTCCATTAAAAAAAAACGGATTCCTTTGGAATCCGCAATAATGTTCTGAGTTTATCTCAGGGGGGATAGGGGGATCTATCTTCATTTATATATTACTATAAAATATGTTAACTAACAAGGATAAATGGTAAAAATTAAATATGAAATAGTTAATGTTAAATAATACATTGTAACAAAAAACGCAGTAGAAATCTACTACGTTTTTTGTTAATTTAATTTAAATTTACTTGAAAATTCATTCAATGAATCTATTGTATTATTAAGCTTAACAGCAAGATCTCCAAGTTCTTTAGCTGAATCTAATTGTTCTTCAATTTTATTAAATACTTCATTTATTTCCTTAACCACATTTTGAACAGATACATTTATTAAAGCCATAGATTCATCAATTTGTTCAAGAGAGGCACCTTGTTGTTGTGAACTTGCAGCAGTATTTTCAACCATTTCAGAAATTTCTGTTACTGCACTGAGCACACCTTCTAAACTGGTTCCAATATTTTTTATACTTGAAGTTATTTCCGTTACATTACCAGTCATTTTGTTGCTTTCTTTTGCAACACTCGTTGCATCTTTTACTAAATAATCTATATTTTCTTCTATTTTCCCAGCAGCAATATTACTTTCTTCTGCTAGTTTCCTTATTTCATCTGCAACTACAGCAAAACCTTTTCCTGCTTCTCCAGCTCTTGCCGCTTCTATTGCTGCATTTAATGCTAAAAGATTCGTTTGTTCTGCAATTTTGTGTATTGATTCTGTTATATCTTTTATAGAAATAGTCTTTGTAGAAAGATTTTGTATACTTTCATTATTCCTTGTCATCATAACTTGAATATCATCAACACTTACCATCATAGAATTTATTTCGTTTTTACTATTATCAATTTTTTCAACAATATCAGATGTTTTTATTGATAAATCAGCAGAAGCCGCAGAAATACTCTTTGCCCCTGTTGAAACATCTTCTATACTTGCTGTTGTTTCCTCAACTGAAGCTGCCATACTTTCAGTATTAGCTTGGATTGACTGCATTGAAGATTTTATTACTTCTGAATTATCAATATTTTTATTGCTCTCTTCTTCAATTTTTTCTGCATTTATTTCTATGTTTTTAGACTCTCCACGTATTTTTTCAACAATATCTATAATTGTTTTTTGTACATCGCCAAACATTCTTCCTATTATTCCAAATTCATCTTTTCTCTTTATTACTAATTTTTTAGAAACATCACCATTTGAAATTGCTTTTACAGATTCTTGTATCGTTTTTACTGGCTTTACTAAGTATTTTGTAAATATAGTTACTAAAATTAAAATAAATACAATAACAGAAACTATTATTATTAAATTAACTTGAACTAACTTATAAACAAAAGCTAATGCTTCTTTTTCATTTACTTCAATTACTATATATTTTTCATTTCCTGGAGCATTTATTTTTCTATATGCTCCTATAACAGTATTTCCATCAAAAGATTTATAGTTAGCTATTCCATTTGTTCCCTTTATAAAAGATGTATCAACCTTATCTTGAAATTTTTTTAAATTCTTAATATCATTCATCAATGTTCCGTCTTTTAAAATTATATATATTTTTGCACTTTTACCTAGATTTGTTTTTTTATTTAAAATAGAATCTAATGCATCTACTTTTTTAGAAATTATCAAATATCCATCTATTGCATATTTTTTTATTGGTATACCATAATATTCTAAAACCTCTTTTTTTGATTTAGAATATGTGAAATCCTTTAATATAGGATGTATGTGATCTTTATCTTCCTTTTTTAACTCATAAAATAAATCTCTTAAATTACCAGGTATTTTATTCAAATTTCTTGCAAAAGCTGGTCCCTTTTTATTAGAATAAACAACTCTTCCTTTTAAATCAATTAAATAAAAATCATCAAGTCCCTCAACTTTTACATAATCATTAATTATTTTATGATTTTGACCATGGAATAAATCATAATCAAAAATTCCATAAGCATCATCACCAAATTCTTCTTCTAATTTATTTTGTAAATCATCATTTAATCTTAACATTTTAGAAGGATCCTTAGGATTGGTATTTAATTCAACATAAGCTTTTCTAAAAAATGGTGTAGGATTTTCATATTCATCAAATTGTCTTGACATTGATTTAACCATAGAAGATAAAAAATCTAACTTAGCCATACTGTCTATTGTTTTAGAAAAGCTTTCATAATAATTTGTTACTTTTTCAGAAAAATTACTTGCTATAGTATCTATGCTACTGTGTGTCTGAGTTACAAGTGCATTTTTTGACATATTATAACTTATTCCCCAAACTAAAAAAAGAGGAATCAAAGCAAAAGAAAGAACTACTAATAGCAACTTAGAAGATAATTTCATCAGTACACCTCCAAAAATATTCATTTACGAATATTATAACATTTTTTTATTGTATCATCAATGTTTATTTTTTTATTTTGTAAATAAACTTGTAACAATTTAGAAAAGAATTATTTTTTGTTTTCTTTATATTTTTTCATCTCTTCATGTTCTAAATTTAATTCTTTAATTAATTCTTCTACAGTCCATTTTTTACTAGTTTCCGTAACAGTTGCAAAAATAATTTCTGGCATTCCTTCTAAACTTTTAATAGCTCTCATTATTTTTAAAGTTTGTTCATTTGTAAAACCATCCATTATAATTGTTGAAATATCAGACATTTTATTACCTCCTTATTCTTACTTCATATAAATATTATAACACATCATTCTCATTTATTAGTAAAAAATTTATTTTTTATAGTTCGATTTTTACTCCCAAAATGCACACTAAAGTTTACATTATTTGAGTATAACTTTAACGCATTGAACTATATTATGTTACCTAAAAATTATTTAATATAAAGCGAAAAAACAAATCTAAATTTGGAGGTGTCGGATTTTGAAACTCAATGAATTAATAAGAAAAGCAGCAAATATTTTGGATACTCCTTTTCTTGTTTTAGATCTTAGCTATGTAGATAAAAATTATGATAGATTAAAAAAATCAATAAGTAATGTTGAAATATATTATGCGGTTAAAGCTAATTCACACAATGAAATTCTAGAACTTTTAAATAATAAAGGAAGTTCTTTTGATGCAGCATCAATTGGAGAAATAAAAAAGCTTTTATCAATTGGAGTTGATCCTAAAAAAATAAGTTTTGGAAACACAATAAAAAAGGAAAAAGACATAAAATTTGCATGGGAAAATGGTATTGAATTATTTGCAGTTGATTCAGAAATGGAAGTTGAAAAAATTTCAAAAAATGCTCCTGGAGCTAAAGTATATGGAAGAATAGAAACGAGTTCTAACGATGCCGATTGGCCTCTTTCAAACAAATTTGGAACAGATGTTGATCATGTAATAAGTATTCTTGAATATGCTTATAGAAAAGAATTAATCCCTTACGGAGTTTCATTCCATGTTGGATCACAATCATACAACAAACATAAATGGAAAGAAGCAATATTAAACGCAAGTGAAGTTTTTGAAAAATTAGCTGAAAAAGGAATTTATTTAAAACTATTAAACCTTGGTGGTGGAATGCCTGTACAACATGTAAAACCTATTCCAGAAGTTGAAGAAATTGGAGAAGTAATAAACGAATCAATAAAAGAATATTTAGGTTGGGTTGATGGACTTAGAGTTTTTACAGAACCTGGAAGATCAATGGTTGGAAATGCTGGAATTATGGCATCAAGAGTTCTTTTACGTTCAAGAAAAGGAACAAAAAGTTGGGTTTATTTAGATGTTGGAGTATTTCACGGACTTATGGAAACTATTGAAAACTTTAGATACGAAGTTGTAGTTGACAAAAAAGAAAATCATGAAAAAATGATTATGACACTTGCAGGACCAAGCTGCGATAGTGTTGATACTATATATGACGAAGTTGAACTGCCAGTAGATATAGATTACGGAGATATTGTTTACTTCATAAACACTGGAGCTTATACTATAGAATATGCATCTCCACATTTCAATGGAATAACTCCTCCAGTAGTTTATACTATAAAAGAACTCGAAATAGAAGTTGAAAAATATTTATCAAAAAATATTTAATAAAAAACTATATTCTTAGTAAAAAATGAGAAGCCAAAGCTTCTCATTTTTTACTATCTTTTAAATTATTTTTTCATATTTTTGGCAATAATCATCAATCATATTTACTTCTTCATTAGATAATGTATCTAAAACTATTTCTTCTTCAAAAATTTTTTCAAAGCCAACTTTAAATGTTTCTTCTAATTCTTTTAAAGAAATCTTTTTATTTAATACAGTATATATGTCTATAACATTATTTTTTAAATGTTCTATCATTTTTTCTTTATTTTTCAAATTAAAACTATTAACATAGTCAATATAATTAAATTTTTGTGGAATAGAACCATGTTGAAGAATAAATTTTTCATTTCTATACTGTGCACTTCCAATAAATTTTTTTCCTTTTATAGTAACCTCATACATAGATGAAGCATCATAACATATATCTTTTGATAATGTATTTTTTTTCTTACTTTCAACATCACAACTTATATTTAATAAATTCAATGATTCTATAAGAGCTTTTGAAATAATTTTATAACTTCCAAGAACTGTACTTGGTAATTTTATATTTTTTGATGATGCAGAGAATGAATAAGTTATTTCATCATCATGTAAAACTGCTCTACCCCCAGTTGGTCTTTTAACAACTTCTATATTCTTCTCTTTTAAGTATTCAAAGTTTATATTATTTGTTTTTTGATGTTTTCCCAAAGATAAAGTTGGAGAAGACCATCCATACAAACGTATTGTTGTTGGACTTTTTTTATTTCCAACATTATTTGCTATTGCTAAATCGCATGCCATATTCCAAATACCATTGTGGTAATCATCAACAATTAACCTTATCATATCTTACCTCCCAAAGGTCTTTTTAAAGGTATCCCTGTTTTCCTTGGATATTTATTAGGCGTTTCATCATATTTTTCATATTCTATTAAAAATCTTTTTTTATCTGATAAACTATACTCTATAATTTTTTTTTGAATAACTTTTAAAATTTGAGAAGCTTTATCTGCAAATAACTTTTCCTCTTCTTTAAAAGCTGGTCCTTTATATAAAAATACTTTACCAAATTTTTTTATAAGAGGTACGGTATATTCTAAAGCCACATCAGCCCTTGCAAGTGCTCTACAAGTTCCATAATCAAATTCATCTTTATGATTATTTGCAAACTCTTCTATTCTAGAATTAAATATAAACACATTATCTAAATTCAAAACATCTTTAAATATTTTTAAAGCATTTGTTTTTTTCTTTATTGATTCAACCAAAAAAAAGTTTATATCAGGATAACATATTGCAAGTGGAATTCCAGGAACGCCTCCTCCAGTTCCAACATCAACAAATCTTTTCCCATTTAAAGTTATTTTTAAAAATGGTGTAAGAGAGTCTATTATATGGTATTCAAAGGCTTTATTTATATCTTTTATTGAAGTTAAATTTGATTTATATTCAATCAACATTTTAGTATATTCAATAAGTTTTTCTTGTTTTTCTTTAGGAATATCATAACTTTGCAAAAAATTTACATTATTTTTATTTAAAATCATTGACAAAAGCCCACCTTTATGATAGAATATTTTCGTAGTTGGAGACGTAGTCTAATTGGTAAGGCGTCGGTCTTGAAAACCGATGAGGTAACCCCTCGTGCGAGTTCGAGTCTCGCCGTCTCCGCCACAAACCGCCGTTAGGCGGTTTTTTATTTTATTGTACCAAATCTTTTCATTGGCCAAATTCTCAAAAATGGAGTTCCTATTATATTTTTTTCTGGAACTAATCCAAAAAATCTACTATCATAGCTTTCTAATGTATTGTCTCCCATAAAAAAACAGTATCCTTTTGGAATTTTTATATTTATATAATTATCTTTATCTCTAAATATAGCTTTAGATAAATCTACATTTTTAATTAATTTTTCATACCAAGTCGTATAATCATTATCATTATTTTGTTGTTTATAAAAGTTTATATTTAACTTTCCTATATATAGTTTATTATCAAAATTCCCTTTATAAAAAAAGTATACGTTTGAAGAATATATTTCTTCTTTCAATTTTTCTGGATAAGCTAAGTACTTATAAAAATTTTCATTTTCAAAAATAGCATTTATTAAGTAATATCTATTTTCAAATCCTTTAGGGATTTTACCATTTACTTCGAGTTGTGAAACTTTAGATTTTATTAAATCTGGAACATACTTAATTTCTCCATAATACTTAATTATAAAATCTAACCATGGAGGTACTTCTTTTAAATTTCCACTTTCTAAATCTTTCCAAAACGATTCTTTTACTGGAACGAGTCTTATAGTATCTCCTGGTAATCCTACAAGCCTCTTAACATATTTCACATGACCATTAAATTCTTTTGGAGCAAAAAAATCCATAAATTTATCAAAAGCTCTTAATTTTTTTTGAGATGATTTATCTATAAAAGGGGTCCAAAAAGAAATAATATCTCCTCTTTTTGGCTTTGTATAATTATAAGTTACTTTTTCTATAAACATTCTATCTCCAACTTCAATAGTCGGAACCATTGATACTGTTGGGACCATCATCGTTTCAAAAACAAATAATCTAATTATTGTACCAAAAATAACAGCATATATTATTGCACTTAACCAATCAAGCGTTTCATGTTTAATCTTTTTTTCAATATTTTCTTTCATTTAATCCCTCCTATTCCAACTATAATTAATATAACACCAAAAAAAAGTTTCTGCAGAGACTGCAGAAACTTTTTTTATATTAGTCTCTTCTTTGTTTAATCTTAATTTTACCTCTGATTTTTCTTATATAGTAAATCTTAGCTCTTCTTACTTTACCTTTTCTTGTAACTTCTACTTTATCAATTACAGGTGAATGCATTGGGAATACTCTTTCAACACCTATTCCATCTGCACCAATTCTTCTTACTGTAAAAGTTTTACCCATTCCAGCTCCTCTAATTTGTAAAACAATACCTTCGTAAGCTTGAATTCTTTCTCTTCCACCTTCTATAACCTTTGCATATACTTTTACAGTATCTCCTGGTCTAAATGTTGGAAGGTCGTCCCTCATATAATTTTTTTCGATCGCTCTAACTAAAGCGTCCATGTTAATCCCTCCTGTACGCGATTTATTTTTTTATATTGTTTCTTCACCAATTAACCTATCCAAAGAAATAGCTACTGCAGCTCTAACAGACAGATGATTAAATTCAGCTTTACCTCTTATAGGATCTAAATCATAATCACATATCTCTCTTATTTCTTCAGGCATTCCCCAACCTGTTCCGTAAAGAATTAAAATTGGAGCAGTTTCTTCTCTTATAACTTTTTTCATCTCATCAAAAGATATTTCTTTTTCACGAGGCTTTGCTGAAGTAAAAACCAATTTTGGTCTTTTTCCCTCTATCTCTGTTATTTCTTCAATAACATCTTCAAGATATTTTCTTATTTCTGCTATTGAAAGAGCATCATTTCTGTTTGGATTGTGTTTTTTACCAAAACCTTCTTTCCAATATCTAAAAACTCTTTTAACAATTTCTCTTTGTGCAGAAAGATTTGATACCATAAAAAATTTTTTTATATTATATGTCCTACAACTCCTTGAAATATCATGTATATCAAGATTTGTAACTGCTGTAGATATTATACTATCATCTTTTCCAACTATTGGATAATGAATTAAAGCTACATAAAGCTTATTGAGCACTTTCATACAACTCCTTGATAATCTCTACGATTATCTTTTTATCTTCTTTTTGTAAATCTCTTTTTAAAAATAAATCTGGTCTTTTTAATATAGTTCTCAGAAAACTTTCTTTTTTTCTATATTTTTCTATATTAGAATGATTTCCACTTAACAATACTTCAGGTACTTTTAAGTTTCTAAGTTCAGCTGGTTTTGTATAATGTGGATAATCAAGCAATCCATTATAAAAAGAATCGTTTATTACACTGTTTTTATCTCCAACAACACCTGGAATAAATCTTAATAATGAATCTATCATAATCATTGCTGGTAATTCACCACCAGTAACTACAAAATCACCTATTGAAATTTCATCGTCTACAATACTCATTACTCTTTCATCCGGCCCTTCATATCTTCCACAAAAAAATACAATATTTTTTTTTGACGCAAGTGTTTTTGAAACATTATTATCAAATTTTCTTCCTTGTGGAGATGTCATAACAACATATGGTTTTTCATATTTACTACAATAATCATCATAAAATTGAAAAAATGGATCTGCTAACATAACCATTCCATTATTTCCACCATAACCTGGCTTATCAGTTACTTTATGTTTATCATTCGTATAATCTCTTAAATTTATAGCCTCAAAATCCACAATAGAATTTTCAATTGCTTTTCTAATTACTCCAAAGCTTGTTAAACTTGAAAACATCTCTGGAAAAATCGAAACTACTTTAATGTTTATCGTCTGATTCATCATAGGTCATTCTCTTTACAATGATTTTTTTATCTTTTTTATTCATATCTACAATAAAATCTTTTATTACTGGAATAAGTATTTCTTCATTTTCAAACCTATTCACTTGTTTTTCAACAACTAAAACTTCATTTGCACCAGTTTGAAGAATGTCTTTTACTTTACCTACAAATTCATCATCTTCATAATAAACAGAACAATTTTGTAACTCATATAAATAATATTCGTCTTTTTCAAGTTCTGGTAATGCTTCTTTTTCTATATAAAGTTCAAATCCTTTCATTTTATCTGCAGAGGATATTGTATCAATTCCTCTAAATTGAAGAATTTTGAGCTTATTAAGAGGTCTTACATTTAAAATTTTTGAAAAAAAGAACTTTTTCTTTTCTGGATTATAAAGTAAAACATCTGATACATTGTATATTAATTCTTTCATATTGGTATAAGGAAAAAACTTAACTTCTCCATTTAATCCATGGTGATTAACTATTTTTCCTATTACAACTTTTCCCTCGAGTAAATCTTCAAGTTTTTTCATTTAATCACCTTAACACTTTAAGAACAAATTTTTTCCCATCTATACCTTTTGCTGCATTGAGAATAGTATTTATTGATTTTATAGTTCTTCCATCTTTACCAATAATTTGACCAACATCTCCTGAATTTACTGAAATTTCGAATATTTTTTGAGTTTCTTCATCTCTTTCAATTATCATTATATCTTCAGGATTCTTTACTATTCTCTTTAAAATATTTTCTAGTAAAGATTTCATGAATTATTTTCTCCTTTTTTCGTACTTCATTTCGTCAAATTTCTTCATAACTCCTAATTTTGAAAGTATACTTTTTGCAGTTGCTGTTGGTTGAGCTCCCTTTAATAACCATTCAATAGCTTTTTCTTCATTTACTTTGTATAAATCATTATCATTTATTGGATTGTAATAGCCCAATGATTCAAGATATCTTCCACTTCTTTTTTCATGAGAATCTACAACAACTATTCTGTAAAATGCTTGATGCCTTCTACCCATTCTGTTCAATCTAATTTTTACCATGTTAAAAAAACACCTCCATATATATTTATATATTTAATTGATATTTAATTTATTTACATTCCAAATTTTTTCATATTTCCAAGAAACTTTCTTTTTCCCATTTTTTTTACTTGCTTCATCATTTTTTTTATTTGCTCATAAGATTTTAAAATTTTATTTATATCTTGTAATGTTGTACCACTACCCGCAGCAACTCTTTTTTTTCTTGAAAAAGTGAGTGTTTTAGGATTTTTTCTTTCTTTTATAGTCATGGAATTAATTATAGCTTCCATTTTTTTCATTTCGCTTTCGCCTTTTTTTAAATCAACATTTTCTTTTGGAACACCTGGCATCATTTCTAATATATTCCCTAATGGTCCAAGTTTTTTTATTTGCTTTATTTGAGCAAGAAAATCATTTAAATCAAACTTACCTTCCATAAACTTTTCTGCATCTTTTTCTGCTTTTTCTTTATCTAATTCACTTTCAACCTTTTCAATTAATGAAAGAACATCTCCCATTCCAAGTATTCTTCCAGCATATCTATCTGCATAAAAAGGTTCGAGAGCCACTATTTTTTCACCAGTACCAGCAAGTTTTATAGGTTTACCAGTAACATGTCTTATTGAAATAATAACCCCGCCTCTTGAATCACCATCCAACTTTGTAACAATAAACCCATTTAATTCTAATCTATCATTAAAATCTTTTGCAGTTCTTACAGCATCTTGACCCATCATAGAATCCACAACCATCAATATTTCTTCTGGTTTTATATAATTTTTTATATCTTCTAACTCTTTCATCATGTCATCATCTATATGAAGTCTACCCGCAGTATCTATTATTACTATATCATGGAGCATTTTTTCAGCATAATTCTTTGCTTCTTTAACTATTTTTCTGGCATTTACTTTATCTCCAGAAAAAACCGGAACATCTATTTGAGTTCCAAGAGTTATTAATTGATCAATAGCTGCTGGTCTATACGTATCTGCTGCAACTAACAAAGGTTTTTTTCCTTTTTCTTTGTACATTTTTGCTAATTTTGCTGCCGATGTCGTTTTACCACTACCTTGCAAACCAACGAGCATTATATATCCAGGATTTCTAGAAATAACTAATTTTTCTGGCTCTTTTCCACCCATTAACTCAATTAATTCGTTTTTTAATATTCTTATAAATTCTTGATCTGGAGTAAGACTTTCAAGTACTTTTTCTCCAAGTGCCTTTTCTTTAACCGAATCAATAAAGTTTTTAACAACCTTATAATTTACATCTGCTTCTAATAAAGAAAGTTTTACTTCTTTTACTGCATCTTTTATATTTTTTTCAGAAATTTTACCTTTTCCCGAAAGATTTTTAAAAGCAAGAGAAAATTTTTTTTGAATATTTTCAAACATTTATTTCACCCCAAATTTTTATCTAAGAAAGTATTAAAAGAAAGACTTAAATAATCCCTGATAAGTATACTATAAATTTTATTAATTTAAGTGAAAATGATGATAACACTACAACATTGTGTATACAACATTGTTGCAATTTAGTTAAGAAAAACAGAAAATAGTTTTAATCAATTGTTTTTAAAACTTTTCTAATCTTCTTTAATTCTGCTTTATATTAAAATCATATTTAGTTAACAAACTTATCTTTTATTTAAATTTGTGTTAATCAATTGTTCTATTTCGTCAAGAAAATCATCTATATCTTCTGTAAGTTTTTCAGCAGGTTTTTTATAAGAATGTGAAGGATTATTTTTTACAATTTCCATTGCATTTAAAGTTTCTCTTAAAATATCAGCTCGATATTGAGTTTTTAATGTTTCAAGTTCAGTAAATACTTTTCCTTTTAAAGTTACAGAATACTTTGGTGGAAATTTATTTAATACCATAATTAACGTATCTAATTTACACCTATTACAAGTGCACATATCTAAATTTGGCATTAAAAACATTTCCTCAACAACTTCGGAAACTAAAGCTTCCATTAAATTAAAAACTTTTAACTTTTTAGGTATCATAAAAATCTCTCCTCTTTGTTTATCTTTTATATAAAAAAATTATAGCACATAATTATTCTTTTTTTGCTATTAATTTTATTCTATTTTTATTTTATTAAATTAATTATCACTCATAAATAGGATATTAAACATCATATTTTAGCTCTAAACTTAATAAAAAATTAACAGTAATATGCTTTTAAAAAATAGGTGAAATGGTATAAGATAAGTAGGCACATTTTTTTATTTAAGGAGGACAAAAGATGAGCATGATTTTAGTACTTACCATTACAGTCATTGCATATTATTTTATTATTTTTGGAAAAAACATTAAAAAATCCATAATTACTCTTTTTTTAGGTGTTTTACTGTTTGTATTACATCCAGTAGAGGGATTAAATCTTGAGAATATGGGAGAAATTGTAAGTTTTGAAACATTGGGAATTTTACTTGGTATGATGATAATAGTTGAAATTCTCAAAGAAAGTGGTGCTTTTACCTTTACTGCAGTTAGTGCTATTAAACTAAGTCGATACAAATTTTGGCCAGTTATGTTTTTATTAATGATAATAGTAATAATGTTTTCTGCTTTTTTAGATAATCTTGTAACTATAATGATTATTGCTCCTATCATCTTTCTTGTTGCAGACACACTTGAAATAAATCCAACACCTTTAATATTACTTTCTATTTATGTAGATAACATTGGAGGTATGTCTACATTAATAGGCAGTCCTTTAAATATTGTTTTAGGATCTGTTGGAAAATTAGATTTTACTTCATTTTTAATAAAAATGCTTCCACTCACAATAATAACATTTATTACAACTATGCTCATTTATAAATTCAATAATAAAGTCGATACAAAGGAATACAATAAAAAATTAGAAAAACTAAAAACAATGGATGCTTCAAAAACAATACAAGATAAGTCTGAAATGATAAAAGGTATAGTGATTTTTTCTATTGTATTAGCTGGATTTATGCTTCACAACACAATTAATATAGATATAGCTTTAATTGCAATGACTGGAGCTCTTGTTCTCATGCTTCTTACAAAAAAAGGCTTTGAAGAAATGGCAACTGTTATAGATTGGGATACAATGTTTTTTTATGGTGGATTGTTTGCAATAGCTTTTTCTCTTGAAAAAGTTGGAGTTTCACAAGCAATAGCAAACATGTTTATGCCATTAATCAGTACGAAAATTCTACTTTTATTTGCAATGCTTTTTGCTGGTGCAATAGCAATTCCATTTTTAAGTGCCGTTCCTGGAACTTTAATTTTTGCTCCAGTAATCAAAATTTTAATAGACAATGGAGCTCCATTTGATTTATGGTATGCTTATGCAATAGGAGCTAACTTAGGAACTAACTTAACACCACTTGGAGCTGTTCAAAATATAGTTGGTGCATCGTTAATTTTCAAACAAACTGGAAAAGAAGTTTCTTTTGGTGAGTATATGCAAAAAGCATTACCAACAACATTGATAACAACCTTAATAGGGGCTATATACTTAGTTGTAATTACCTATATTTAATTAATACAAAAAATCAACGCATGGTTTTAAATAAAACCATGCGTTTTTTAGTATTAATTTTTACTATTTTCCAATTTATTTTATACAAAATTAATTATTATACTTGACAATTTATTCTACATTAAAAATATTATCTTTTATCAATAATTAATATAAATTAATCAATTTGTTTTTTACTACGTATTCATCTTTGTTGGTATCAATAACAGAAATCCTATACTCTCCTTCTGAATCGTCCTCAAGTACGAGTTTATTATCATACAACCTCATTTCATAAACAGAATTATTTCCTCCAAGATTGTAAAATTTATTTTCTGATATACTGTATTTAATTATTGAATTTCCTTTTTCAAGATCTGAATACATAAAAGCACTCATATAAATATTATCCCCATCAGATACAGAATAACCTATAAACCAATCTTCATCATCTGTTTTTTTACCAAAAACAAATTCAGACGATGGCATTGGAATTACCTTTTCTTTTTTTCCATCTTCTCCAATAACAATTATATTGTTTGTTTTAAAATTTTCAGGTAATACTTCTACATCATGTACATGGCTTGGTCCAACTACTATATAAACCTTGTCATTTATATTTATTGTAGCATTTGCTACATAAGCTGGTACTCCTAAATCATAAAATTTTTCAACTGCATCAGTTTTTATATTTATTCTTTCTATAAATGTATTTCCAGTTATATCAGACTCCTCATTTGTAAAATAAAAGTAATCTCCTTGATAATCGTTTGAATTAAAAAGTGGCATACTTCTTACAACGTTATCAACAAAGACTTCTTTTTCAATACGCTCATTTTCAATATCAACAAGAATTAATGGCATTTTCCAACCTGGTAATCTTATATTTGAAAGAATATATGCTTTCCCATCTTTTGTTGGTCTGCTCATAATTCCTGGATAACTCAATTCAAGAGTCTTTAACGACCCTGTTTTCGAATTGATTATGTATATTTTAGATTTTATGTAATCATTAAGACAGTACTTTCCATTAAAACTCTCTACAGAACTAAAAAATGCATTAAAATCTTTAATTGGAATAAATTTTTGTTCAAAATTTTCAGTGTTAAAAAGGTTTAAATAAGATCCGTCCTTAGGATTTTTTTCCAATTTGTTGTGATTGCATATGTGTTTTTAGAAAACTCTGGAAATGGTGTTGATTTATAAACAGGTAAACTGGGACCTATACATGATCCCAGCAAAATTATCATAAAAAGAATAATAATTACATAATATTTTCTCATGTCATCTTTCCTTTCATTATTTATTAAATACAAAGACTGTATTTAAGTTATCATCTCTCCATATATCCCAAGGGACAACTATTGGACTTATCCACCAGCTATGTTGAATATCTATTCCTTGATAAATCTTTTTAATTTCATCGAGAGCTATTTTATTTTCATATTAATTGTACAAGAAACCATTAAAAAAATCAATAATAAAAAAATAGACAAAATCTTTAATTTTTTTATAAAAATAGTTGACAACGTTTTTTTTTGATATAATTTTTATGACATAAATAAAAAAATAATTTGTTTTATTTTTTTAATGCATTATCATTTAAATATAAAATTTTTATAAATATAAAACAAATGAATTAATTTCGGGGCTTTTTGGAGGTTTAACAGTAATTTTATCGATTTACAAAAAAAAATTAAAGTGCTAAAATTAAAAAAGATTTAATAAAAATCTGTAACTCTATTTAAAAAAATCAAGAACAGTTTATTAAAATGGAAAACTTAAAGGGGATACATTTATTAGATACAGTCAATACAAATATTTTTTATCCAGACCAAATATATGAAGATGGTTTTATGGAAGATAAAATAAACGAATGTACAGAAGAGTATTTAAAATGCTCTTTTAAATATAAGAAAAATATCATAAAGGAGAATTTTCATGGAAAATAAAAATATACTCGAGGTCGTAAATGTTTCTAAGAGATACAGTCAAAAAAAAGTTTTAAACGATGTAAACCTTAGTGTAAAAAAAGGAGAAATCATAGGATTAGTTGGACCAAATGGAGCTGGAAAAACTACATTAATGTCAATAATCGTCGGTTTGATTAACAATTACGAAGGTGATATTTACATAGATGGTGAAAATATAAGAAAAATTAAAAAGAAGAAACAAAAACAGAAGCTTACAGGATGCATTATAGAAACTCCCGGATTCTATCCACATCTTACGGGGTACGAAAACCTTAAATTGCTTTCAATGTACTACGGAAAAGTTAGTAAACAAGAGATACTCGATGTTATTTCCCTTCTTGAATTAGAAAATGCTATGAAAAAGAAGGTTTCAAAATATTCTATGGGAATGAAGCAGAGGCTTGGTATTGCACAAACCGTTTTAGGAAATCCTAAAATTTTAGTTCTTGATGAACCAACAAATGGACTCGATCCTACTATTATTCCAAAAATAAGAGATTTTATCAGATATTATGCTAAAGAGAAAAATATATCAACATTCATATCAAGTCATATTCTTTCAGAAATTGAAACTATCTGTGAAAAGGTTCTGTTTTTAAAAAATGGTGTAATTGTTGACAGAATCGACCTTGAAAATGAAAGAAACAGCAAAAGAAAGATGTTTATCTTTAAAACTAACAAAGCAGAAAAATTGTTTGAGTTTTTCAAATCAAAAAATATTTTTTCAAAAATAAATGAAGAAAACAGAGTAATTGCATCTCTTGAAGAAAAAGACATAGAACTTTTGATACCTGAAATATTAAGTTCAGGAATTGTTATTACCGAAATGAAAGAATACATGGAAAAACTTGAAGATAGATTTCTTAGAAAGATGGAGGGGAACTTGGTTGATTAATATAATAAAGATTTCATTTTTAGATTTTTACTATATGATTAAAACAAGAATATTTATTATTTTAAATATTTTGACAGTATTGGCTATATTTTTTATTTCTAATACGGTTTTGAAAAAAGTTGGTGTATCACGTATTTCAAATGTAGTAGCATTTTGCCAATATTTTTTAATGGTATTCTTTGTTTCTTTAGCTGTAGCTAAGGATTTATTGTTTAAAACTTCAAAATTTATTTTTACAGGGTATTTTTCGAGAATATCAGTTATGTTTGAAAAATTAATGGTAGTCCTGCTCATAGGATTATTTTATGGTTTGTTGATTTATATAATCACTGTGGTTTTAACTACCTTGAAATATGCATCATTTAATTTTTCTTATTTTTTGGATCAAAAAGCATTAAACTATATTTTAATTTCCATATTATATGCTTTTTTTGTAGGAAGCATTTCATTACTCATGTTGTCTGTAAAAATTAATGGTAAAAATTTATTATTCATAAATTTCTTTATTTTTGAGTTGAATATGTGGATAAATGAAATATATCCAGCTATTTTAAAAAAAGTATTTGAAATACCTGAAAAATGGATTATATTTGGAAATATAACATTAGAACAAGTTTTAATAATAAGTAGTGTATCCATTAGTTGCTATATACTTTCACTTTTAATAACTGAGAAAGTAAGTCTTGTTTAGGAGGAATTGATTTGATTAAATCTGCATTTTTTGAATTTAGAAAAAATTATTTAAAAAAACTCTTTTTATCTCTTTTAATCCCGACAGTAATTATTTTTATAAAAAGTTTTGACCCTATAATGACCTTTGAATTTGTACAAATTTTTATGTTATTATTTTCGTTCTTCATATTTTTATACTTTATTTCAATCATATCTACCAATGAGTTTTTTTTAAAAACGAGTAAATTTGTATACACTGGATTAAATTTAAGAAAAGAGGTATTAATTAAAAAGTTTTTAATTATGATTTTTGCAAATATTTTCACGTTTCTTTTTTTTACACTTAGTACAACTTTACTTAGAATAATTGTATATAATATTTCATTTGATATGATGACGATATTAAAAAATTTAGTTGTTTTTTTATTTTTGGGAATATTTATTTCAACATTCAATCTTTTTGTTTCATATATTACGTTGAATGCTATTATGAGTATAATAATAAATTTATTATTATTTTTTCCAGAATTTTATCAAATTTTAAAAATGATTCCAAGTAAAAACAAAGTCATAAGTACAATAATATACAATATACCATTTGATATATCATTTATGGGGTTTATTACCTTAAAGTATTCATTTAATAACATGTTAATCCTTTTAGTATTTTCAACAATATTTATTATTTTTTCTCTAATCATACTCGAAAAACGTGATCTAAAATAGATAAAAAAATGATTATAGATTATTTAATTTTATATATTTCTTTTCTATTTCGTATTTGTTCTGTTTCTCATTTCTAGATAGCATAAAAAATGAGACCATAAAAAATTTTGTGTAAATAAAAAAATGAAAAACCTTCTTCTTGGGATGGTAAAATAAAACCAGGAAGGAGGTTTTTAAAATGGAAAGAAGGAAAAAAGAAGAAAAAGAAGAAAGCAACATTGAAAAATTAGCAAGATTAATAGCAAGGGATCCAGAGGTAAACACAATAAAAGATGTATATGAAAAGATAAAAGAATTAGTGGGACCGTTAATACAAGGGATGTTAGAAGCAGAATTAGAAGATGAATTAGGTTATGGGAAATACGATAAAGAAAACAAGAAAACAGATAATTCTAGAAATGGGTACAGTTCAAAAAGAGTAAGAACAAGTGTTGGAGAAATGGAATTAAAAATACCTAGAGATAGAAAAGGTGAATATGAGCCATAGTACCAAAGTATAAAAAAGATATCTCAGATATTGAAGGTAGAATAATAGGTATGTACGGTTTAGGATTAAGCACAAAAGATATAGTAAAGAACGTAGAGGACATATATGGTGTAGAATTATCAGCGGAAATGATAAGTAAAATAACTAATAAAATATTACCTGAAATTAGAGAATGGCAAAGCAGACCTTTAGAAGAAATATATACTTTTATGTTTATGGATGGAATAGTGTTTAAAGTAAAAGATGATGGAGAAATAATAAAAAAGACTGCATATGTTGTACTTGGTGTAAATATAGATGGATTTAAAGATGTACTTGGTATATATATAGGTGAAATAGAATCATCAAAATTTTGGTTAAGAGTATTAAATGATTTAAAAAATAGAGGAATAAAAGATATATTAATAGCTTCTGTAGATGGATTAACAGGTTTCCCACAAGCAATAAAAACTGCTTTCCCAGATACTATAGTACAAAGATGTATAATACATCAAATAAGAAATACATTAAAATATGTTAGTTACAAAGATAGAAAAGAACTTGTTAATGATTTAAAAAAAGTATATAAAGCACCAAATAAAGATATTGCCTATTCAAACTTACAAGATTTGAAAGAAAACAAATGGACTAAATACAAATTAGCATTAGAAAGTTGGGAAAAACATTGGGAAACAATATCTCCTTATTTCGATTATGGCGATGATGTAAGAAAAATAATGTACACAACAAATGTAATAGAATCATTAAATAGGCAATATAGAAAAGCAACAAAAAATAAAACATCATTTCCAAATGACGATGCATTATTGAAAATGCTTTATTTAGCAACAATAAATGCAACAAAAAGATGGACAGCTCGTTATAGAAATTGGAGCAATGTCCTAAACGAATTATCCATCTTTTTTAATGAAAGAATTACAAAATATATCTATAATTCCTAACATAAATATACTTTGTAACATAACAAAAAATACCTATAACACACAAAAATGAATATTAAATATTATAATGCTATACCTTGCAATAAAAAGTTGCAAAAGGCTATTTATTACAAAAAATTATACTAAAAACTTCTAAAATTTACTCTTAAAGCATATTTCTTTATAGTCGATAATTCTTATGGAAATACTTTAAAAATAATAACTAATTTTATTTATTTTTACCTTCCAAGAAGAGCCGTTTACACAAAATTTTTTATGCTACCGGTAAGGACTCCAATAATCTTTCCACTATCATTTCTTATGTATACATCCTTTGATATAACTTTTAATTTTATATTTTTAAAGGATAAATGAACATTTTTTTCTGTTTTATTTCCATTATCATCGAAAACCATTATATTTAATATATCAGATGTTAGATTTTCTATGTTTATTGTGTAGTTTAACTTATAAGACTTTTTATTTATTATGAAAGTATCATTTCCTATTTGAGCTTTTTTTACTAGATTATTATCAGAAAAAGATATTAATAAAGATGAATTATTTTTTTCAACAATAAAATCAGATAATACATTTAATTGAGGTGGTTCTACTTCTTTTAAATTTAGTTTATTTATTCTTTTAAAGTAAAAAACATCAAATAATGATAGAGGATTATTTTTATAAAAATAAAATTTTTCATTTTTTTCTGGAATATTTGTAGTATATTCTCCGTCGTTTTTATAAGTTATAAAACTTCCATCTGCATAAACTAATATATTTGCAATATTTTCTTTTGTATCAATATTCCATAATCTCATTAAATTAGAGTTTTCAGATGAAATTATATATTTTCCACCATTACTCCAATCTATATCTTTTACAGGTTGTTCATTATTTAAATTTAACACATTTACTTTTTCTCCAGTAAAAGAGTTCCAAATATAAATATTAGAATTTTCAGAGGATGTTGCAATTAATCTATCGTCTGGGCTCCATTTAATGTCATTTATAGAGCCTGCTGAAATTCCAGTTTTTATTATGATTGTTTTAAATAGTGGATCCCATTCTTCTAAAACTCCTTCAAAACCTCCTACAGCTATAAAGTTTTTAGTGTTTGCCCAATCTATAGACCAAATATTAAAGTTAAAATCATTAATTCTTTTTGTTGTAGTTATATTAGGAAAATCTGATATACTAACTGTTCTATCATAAGCAGTTGCTGCAACAAAATCTCCATCTTTATTAAAGGAAATATCTTTTATCATTTTTTGATGCAGTTTAACAGTTTTAAAAGTATTTTTGTCTATATTATATATGTATCCAGTTCCATCTATACTACCGGCAACAGCATATAAACTATTTGGATTTATTTTTACAACGGTTAATTTAGAATTAGAGAGTTTTTTACTTTTTAAAAGAACTCCATCCAAAGAATAAAAATATATATAACTGTTGTCTACAGTTGTTATATATTTATTGTTGATATCAAAATAATTAAATGGTTTTAAAGATAAAAACTTTTCCATTATACCAGTTTCAATATTTATTTCACCAATATTAGAGTTAGAGTCTGAATAAATTATTTTATTTTTTTTCCAAATAACTCTTTTTATTAGAACTCCAAGGTTTTTATAAAAAAGTTCTCTGATTCCATATGGAAAGTTTATTTTGTATATATCTTTCCCATCGGTTACATAGATGTACTGCCATTCAGATGACCATGAAGCATCTTTTATTTTAAATCCAAGATTATCAACAGTTAATCTATTAATTATTATAAATGATTTTGAGCTATATATCATAACATCGTTATTAGAAAAAAGAATTGCATAGTAATTTTTATCAGGAGATAAGAATATTTTTTCTATGTTTAAGTTTAAATTTCTTTTGTTTATTAAATTTAAATTTTTATCATAAATAAAGATATAGCCATTTGTTAGAAAAACATGGATTTCATTATCTACATAAAAAATATTTTTTATGTATCCATTTATTTTTATTTTTTTATATTCATTATTTGAAATATTTATTTTGTACAATGTTTCGTAAGAATCACCAACTATTATATTATTTTCATCTATAAATTTTACAGAATAAGGTATTCCAATAGTTTTAAATGAAAATATTTTTTTTCTATCTTTTATATTATATACATATATTGATTTATCTAAAGAAGAAAAAAGTAGATTTTTATTATTAATATTTAAAGAAATTATTGGTTGTGAAGTTAAAGAAATATCAAAGTTAAAAGTGCTATCTTTTATATTAAAGATATTAATAGTTCCATTTATATTTCCAGAAAATAAATATTTTTCATCGCTACTCCAAGCTAATACATTTGGTTTTCCAGATGTTTCTAAATAATTTTTTAATGATTTTGAAAAGTCATAAACTTTTAAATATTTATTTTCATTCATTATAGTAAAATAAGAATCAAAGGGGCTAATAACAACTCCTTTTATATTAGATGTTTCATATGAACTTATTATGGTATCTGTAGAAAAAAATAAGGTAATGGTTATTAAAAAGAATAATAAAAATAGTTTTTTCATAAACTCACCATAAATATTATACCATATATTTGTTTTTTAAAGATATTTGATGTAAAATAGTAATGAATTAAATAAAATTATAAGAGAAGGAGGTTTTTAATATGACCTTTGAAATAGAAAAAAAGCTTTTGAGTGATGCTCTTGAAATGGCTTCTAATGCTGTTGCTAAGAAAACAACAAATCCTATACTTTCTGGAATAAAAATTGAAGCTGAGGGAGAAAATATTCATTTTTATGCAACTGATTTGCAAACAGGTTTTCACAAAATTTTAAAAGTAAAAAATGCTTTAGAAGAAGTTTCTTCGTTTGTTGTAGATCAAAAAATATTTAGTGAAATAATAAAAACATTGCCTGGTGGAGTTATAAAATTAACTTATGATAATGGTGTATTAATTGTAGAATCAGGATATTCAAACTTTAAATTACCAACAATGGATGGAAAAGATTTTCCAGATGTAATACCAAATGTTGTTGGAAATGTTCTTACTTTAAAAAGAATAGAAATATTGAAAATGATAGAAAAAGTAATATTTTGTGCTATAAAAGATAGTGATCCATTATCTAGAAATTTAAATGGTCTTTATTGGGACTTTAGAGATGGAGGATACTTAAATCTTGTTGCATCTGATGGATATAGATTAGCTTTGTCTGAAACGCATTTAGAAGAAGAAAATCTTCCAACTTCATTTTTATTATCTTTGAAGAGTATGGAAGAGTTAAAATCTGTTTTAGCTAACTCAAAATCGGAAGAGTTTAAATTAAATTTTGATGGTTCAAGAACTATGTTTAGTTTTGAAGAAGAAAATATAGAATTAGTTTTAAATGTTGTTGATGCTAAGTATCCTAATTATCCAGAATTTATACCTCAAGCATTTAAAACTAAAATGACAATATCAACAAATGAATTTTTGAATACTATAAAAAGAGTTTCTATTGCTGCTGGAAAAACTGAACAAATAAGAATAAATATTGAAGATGTAAATATAACTTTAATGGCAAATTCTCCAGATGTTGGAGAAGCTAAGGAAGTTATTGAGGTTCAAAAAGAAGGTGAAGATATGCTTATAGCATATTCTCCAAGATATTTAAGAGAAGCTATAGAAAAGCTTGAAACTTCAGAGTTTGAATTTAATATTTCAGGTGATGTTAATCCTACTATTTTAAAACCAATAGAAGATAACAGTTACATGTATCTTGTAATGCCAACAAGGTGGTCTTAAGTTGTTAAAAGTAGGCTTTGGATACGATGTTCATCCACTTATTGAAAATAGAAAATTAATTTTGGGTGGAGTTGAAATAGAAAATAAAAAAGGATTAGATGGCCATTCTGATGGTGATGTTTTTTTTCATGCTGTTATAGATGGATTATTAGGATTATGTGGGATGGGTTCTATTGGAGAACTATTTCCTGAAACGCAAGAATTTAAAGATGCTAACAGTTATGAACTTTTAAAAAAAACATATAATGAAATAAATAAAAAATTTAATTTAAAAATAAATAATATTGACTCTACAATAGTTTCTAAAAGTGCAAGAATATCAAATGTAAAAGAAAAAATAAAAGAAAATACTTCAAAAGCTTTGAATATAAGTATAAATCAAATAAATGTAAAGGGTAAGAGTGGAAATACCCTTGGTGTTGCTGGAAAAGATGAAGGAATAGAAGTTTATTGTATAATTCTTGCAAATGTTGATGAGATAAAATAAAGCACTATAACTTAGTTATAGTGCTTTTTTAAAGGTTGGTGAATTTATGAAAATAGCATTGATATTTGGAACAAGACCAGAAGCAATAAAAATGGCACCAGTGTATCTAAAGATGAAAGAACTTGGAATGGATGTGAAAATAATTGCAACTGCACAACATAGAGAAATGCTCGATCAAGTTTTTGAAATATTTAAAATAAAACCAGATTATGATTTAAATATAATGAAACCAAATCAACAATTATCAGAATTGACTTCAAGATTAATAGTTTCGATAGATAAAATATTAAAAAAAGAAAAGTTTGATTATATTTTAGTTCATGGAGATACTACAAGTACTATGGCTGGTAGTATAGCAGGATTTTATAATAAAATAAAAGTTTGTCATGTTGAAGCTGGTTTAAGAACTAATAATATTTATAACCCTTATCCAGAAGAAATGAATAGAAGAATAACTGGAACAATTGCAACTTATCATTTTGCTCCAACAAAAAGAGCTAAAAAAAATCTCTTAAATGAAGGTATAAATGAAAAAAATATAATTATTACTGGTAATACAGTTATAGATTCTTTATTATGGGTAGAAAAAAATAAAAAAGATGAAATAGAAAAAATAAAAGAAAAATATGGTTTAAAAGGGAAAAAATATATTTTAATGACTATGCATAGAAGAGAAAATTGGGGAGATCCAATGAAAAACACTTTAAAGGCCGTAAAAAAATATCTTAAAGAAAATTCAGATATGAATTTAGTATTTCCTGTTCATTTAAATCCAATGGTTAGAAAAGTTGTAAATGAAGAATTGAAAGAATTAAAAAATGTAATACTTATAGATCCTGTTGAATATTTAGAATTTATAAGTTTAATGGATGGATGTCATTATATAATGACAGATAGTGGAGGAATTCAAGAAGAAGCTCCTTCTTTGGGAAAACCAACGGTTGTTTTAAGAAAAACTACGGAAAGACCAGAAGCTTTAGAATCTGGAACTGCTTTATTAGCTGGTACAGATTTTAATGATGTTTATAATACTATGAAACAACTTGAAGGGGAACTTTATGAAAAAATGTCAAATACTTCAAATCCTTTTGGGAATGGAAAAGCTTCAAAAATAATATGTGATTTTTTAAATTCTTTATAAATAAGTATATTTGAAGAAAAACTTTAATATAAGTTGAAATTTATATTTTTTTATGGTAAAATAAAATAAACAGGGGGTGATTTTATGGAAAAAGAAATGAGTAGGGAAGATTTATTAAAAAGAAAAAAAATTTTAGAATTGGAAAAGGCTTCTGTTGCAAAGTATATGGGACCTGATGAACATGATAAATCACTAGAAGAAGAGTGGGAAAAAATAAATAAAGAATTAGCTGAAATAGAAAAAAAATTAGCAGAATAAAATAAAAAGGGCTTTGCCCTTTTTATTTTTTTGATGTATAATTTATTAAAGAAGAAAAATAATGGAGGTATATAAACATGTATGTAAATAATTGGTATAGCTCTCGGTATAAATATGTTTATTTTAATAATAGTATAAAAACAGTTATTGAATTAATGGAAAAAACAAAAGAAGTAATTATTATTTTGAGAGAAGATAATACCATTTATAATATGATAAATATTGATGATTATAAATTTTTAATTGAAAAAGATGAAAAAACAAAATTATATGAAGTTTATGATCCTGTTGAATTTTTTTTGTATGGCGATGATATGGTTGAAGATGCAGTTCATTTGATGTTAGAAAATGAAATAAGGGTTTTACCAGTTGTGGATACTGAAATGTATCCAATGGGTATTTTTGGTTTTTTTGAAGTTTTAAGGGCATTTAAGGGGATTTTGGGTATGGATGAAATGGGAACTAAAATAATGCTCATATTAGATGATACACCAGGAAAATTGGAGTATATTTTAAATGTGCTTTCAAAAGAAAATATTAATATATTATCTCTTTTAACAAATAAAATAGATGATAAAAAAAGGCTTATAACTATAAAGTTAAATATAAAAAACGTAAACTTAGTATCAGATATTTTAGATGATGCAAAGATTGATTATGAAACTATATTTGAGGAGGGTTTGGAGTGAAAATAGATATATTGGTTAATGGAGGAAATGTTTGGATTCCTGGAAGTGTTCAATCATCTTTTTCTACAATAGCACTTCTTGAATTTGAAAATAAAAAGATACTTTTAGAACCAGGATACCTACCTTCAATTATGTTTTTAGAAGAAGAAATGAACAAAAGAAATTTAAGACCAGATGATATAACAGATTTAATAATTTCTCATGTTCATTTAGATCATGGATACAATAGCATATTTTTTAAAAAATCATTAGTACACGTTCATGAAAGTTACTCAAAAAAAGATTATAAAAAATTTGGAATAATAATGGGTCAAGCATATGATCAAATGGTTAAAAGTTGGGAAGGAAGAGTTAAAACTTTTAAAGATGGAGATTTAATTTTAGGAAAGATAAAGGTGTTACATACACCATATCATTCTAAAGATCATGTTTCATTTATATTTGATACAGAAAATATGGGAAAAGTATTTTTCCCAGGAGATATTTGTATGAATAGAATAGAGCTCTATGATATTATTAGAAATTTGAGAACAGACAAAGTGGCAGATATAATGAAAGAAAATATATCAAATGTTGATTGGATTTTATTTACCCACGACAAACCTTATAAAGTGAGGTGAAAAGATGAAAGTAGGTTATGTATCATATGAAGTTGCACCATTTGCAAAGGTTGGAGGACTTGCCGATGTTGCAGGCGCTTTACCTAAGTATCTTGAAAAAATTGGAGAAGACGTTTATGTGATAATGCCGTTTCATAGTATTATAGAAAAAAAGTTTGATACGAGTAAGTTTACTTTAGAAAAAGAAGAAATGTATCCAAATAGTCATAGCTATAATAAACCATTTTCTTTATACAGTTATTTTCTGCCTAATTCAAATGTAAAAATTTATTTTATTAAAAATTCAGATATATTTGGAAAAGATGTTTATGAAAAGGAAGATGAAAGATTAGCACTTCAAAGTTCTTACTTTAGTGATGGTGTTTTATCTGTTGTAAAAGAATTTGAAAAAGATACAGAAGTTTTGAATATAAATGATTGGCAAACTGCCATAATATCGGTATATTTAAAGATTAATTATTTTGAAGATTCAATTCTTGGTAAAATCTCAACTGTACTAACAATACATAATTTAGGTTATCAAGGAATATTTCCACCAGAAATGTTAGAAATAATTGGATTGCCAACTTATCTATACAATGTTGATGCACTTGAATTCTATGGTAACATTAATTATCTAAAAGGTGGAATACTATTTGCAGATATTATTAATACCGTTAGTAAAACGTATTCTGAAGAAATTCAAACAGCAGAATATGGTTATAAATTAGATGGAGTATTAAGAATAAGATCAGATAAATTATATGGAATAATTAATGGTATAGATTATGAAAAATACAATCCATTAAATGAAAAAAATATATTCTCTAAAATAAATGATTATTCTGGAAAAATAAAAAATAAATTATCATTACAAAAGTTATTAAAATTACCTCAAAAAGAAGATGTACCAATAATTTCTTTAATAAGTAGATTAGTAGATCAAAAAGGATTAGATTTAGTAAAAGAAGTATCAAATTATCTTCTTCTGTATGATGTACAGTTAGTTATTTTGGGAACTGGTCAAGAAGGATATGAAAATTATTTCAAAAAATTACAAGAAAAGTATCCTAATAAAGTTTCAGCAAACATAATGTTTGATGAGGATTTAGCTTTTAAAATATATGCTGGTTCAGATATGTTTTTAATGCCTTCTAAGTATGAACCTTGTGGATTAGGGCAAATGTATGCCATGAGATATGGAACAGTACCAATTGTAAGATATACAGGAGGGCTTTCTGATACAGTTAGAGAATACTATAATCCAAATTCAGGAACTGGATTTGGATTTTATGAATATGAACCCTGTAAAATGCTAATGGCAGTTTCAAAAGCATTATATCAATATAAAATAAAAAAAGATAATTGGATTAAATTATTTGAAAATATTATGAAACAAGATTTTTCTTATGAAAATACGGCAAAACAATATAAGGAATTGTACAAAATGGCGTCATCAAATAAAAATAGGTGGTGACCAATTTGAGTGAACTTAGAAAAGATCCAATAACAAGAAGATGGGTTATTATATCTACAGAACGTGCTGGAAGACCAAATAATTATATAAAATCAGAAGAAGTAATAGAAAATTTTTGTCCATTTGATTATGGAAATGAAAATACAACACCATCGGAAATTTTATCTTTTAGAAGACCTAATACTAGACCAAATACTTCAGGATGGTGGGTAAGAGTTGTGCCAAATAAATTTCCAGCACTTTATAAAGATGCTGAATTAAAAAAAAGTGGACATGGTATGTATGATAAAATAACAGGATTTGGATATCATGAGGTTATTATAGAAACGCCAGAACACAATACAAGTTTTTCAAAAATGTCTGATAAACAAATAAATGAAGTTATTTGGGCATATTTAAAAAGATTTGTAGAAATTAAAAAGGATAAAAAGGTTAAGTATATACAAATTTTTAAAAACCATGGAAAAGAAGCTGGTGCATCACTTGTTCATCCGCATTCTCAAATAATAGCAACACCAATAGTTCCATATAATATTTTAGAAGAATTAAATGGAGCAGAAAATTATTATAAGTTCAAAGATAGGTGTATTTATTGCGATATAATAGAACAAGAAATTATGGAAAAAGATAGGGTTATACAAAAAACAGAAAATTTTATAGCTTTTGAACCTTATGCTGCTAGGTTTCCATATGAAACATGGATACTTCCATTAAAACATGACAGTAATTTTGAGAGTATAGAAAGAGATCCTAATATTATCTTTGAACTTTCAAGCATTTTGCATACTGTATTTAAAAAATTTGATAAAACACTGGGGAACCCACCTTTTAATATGGTTGTTCATACAGCACCATTTATTGAAGGAATTGAAAAAATATTTCATTGGCACATAGAAATAATACCAAGATTAACAAATTTAGCTGGATTTGAATGGGGAACAGGCTTTTATATAAACTCTGTATTACCTGAAAAAGCAGCTGAAGATTTAAGAAGGGAGGAAATTTTATGAAAAAAGTATTAGTTTTAATAACTTCTATACTATTAGCAGCATACATTTTTGGAGCAGGGTTTACAATTAAACCATTATTTTACACCTATGGAGAAGGTAGCGATAAAAAATTAGTTTATTCTATAACTCCTGTTTTAGATTTAGATGTATTTAAAGTTGGAATAGGATTAAATGCATATCAAAAAGATATAGGTGGAACATTTTATTATGGTTCTCCAACATCTGAAAGTACAGATTTTATAAATGGTCTTTCATTAAACTTTCTTGAAGTGGATTTTGATCCATTTGGTGCAAGATATGGTTATATGGGAAAATATACATTTGGATTAGGTACTATGATGTACGGATATACAAATAAGTTAGAAAGAGCATTTGATGTTAGAATTGGAAGTAAGAAATCAATAAATTTAAGAGGACATATTCCATTTGAAATAAACACTTGGACACCAAACTTTGAATTAAAACAAAGTTCATCATTGTATTTTTCAACTATAAACTATGGAGCACTTTCTTTGTTTGCAGCAAAAAATATGGGAGAAAACTTAACACACAATGATACAGTTTTAGGCGGAGGAGCATATATAAATATTTTAGGAATGAACTTAGGTGGAGAAGGTGGAATAATCACAACATCTTCACCATCCACAGAAACATTTGGATATATGGCGGGTATAGGTGGAAGTTTAGATTTAGGAATTATTAGATTTAGAGCATTGCCTATATTGTATATGAGTAAATCAACATTACTTGGTTATATAGACAAAGATTATGAAAATGGAAACAATTATACAAAACTTTTAAATCAAAATAAAACAAGATTCGGTGGAATATATGAATTGAATATAAAATATACAAATATATTAACTGCAAATGCAAGGTATAATTATGATATAAATGGTATGTTAGAAAGTTTTTCAAATCAAAGAATATATGCTTGGTTGAATGTAAAAAGCCCATTTGAAGGATATCCATTTTTACTTACTGGATACTATAATAGAAATATGAATGACAATGAGTGGTTAAACAATGTAATAGAAAAACCATTTGATGCAAAAACAGATATGGAGTATTCTATTTCATATGAAATGGCAGATGGATTATACATATCATATGTTACATTTTATGACAATACAGAAGATAACTTTAAAAATAGAGTTGATATAACAACATCTGTAGAGTTTTAAAAATAAAAATAAGAAAAAATTGGGCAGACTTATAGTCTGCCCAATATGTTGTAAGGAGGAAACGGATTTTGAAAAGATTATTTGGAACAGATGGAATAAGAGGTATAGTAAATGAAGAATTAACAATAGAAGTTGGAGTAAGATTGGCAAACTCGCTTGCAAAAATATATGCTGGAAGATATGAGACATTATTAGTTGCAAGTGATACAAGAAATTCTGCAGAAATGTTTGAATATGCAATAGCAACAGGTGCAATATCTGCGGGAATGAATGTTGAAATATGTGGTGTAATTCCAACACCAGCATTAGCACACTTAACAAAAGAAAAAAAAGCAATAGGAATAATGATATCAGCATCTCATAATCCATCTATATACAATGGATTAAAAGTATTTTGTGAAGGATTTAAAATACCAGATGAACTTGAAGTAGACTTAGAAAATTTAATATTATCAAAAGAAATGGATTATTCACCATATGGTGAAATAGGAAAAGTAAAAAGAAGTAAATTAAAAAATAAATATATTGATTATATAGTAGATATATTTAAGGGATTAAAAACAAAGTATAAAATAGCAATAGATGTGGGAAATGGAGCATCAGGAACAGTTGTTGAAAGTATATTTGATAAACTTGAAATAAAGTATGATATATATAACAATACACCAGATGGATTTAATATAAATGAAAAATGTGGTTCAACTGTTCCAGAAACACTTTCAAATATAGTAAAAAATGATGGATATGATTTGGGAATTTTATTTGATGGAGATGCAGATAGGTGTTTGTTCATTAATAAAAACGGAAATTTAATAGATGGAGATAAATTAATAGCTATAAATTCATTTAAACAAAAAGAACAAAATAGATTAAAAAATGATACAGTAGTTACTACGGTTATGAGTAATTTAGGATTTGAAGAATACTTAAAAAAACATGGTATAAAGTTATTAAGAACTCAAGTTGGAGATAAATATGTACTTGAAAAAATGTTAGAATTTGGAGCAAATATTGGTGGAGAACAATCAGGACATATAATATTTTTAGATAGATCAACAACAGGAGATGGAATAATAACAGCACTTGAAACACTTCACACATTATCTTATTTTGATAAATCAATAGAAGAATTAACTTCTGAAATATCAGATTATCCACAACTTTTAAAAAATGTTTCAGTTAAAGATAAAAAATCTATAATGTTAGATGAAAGAATAATAAAAAAAATAAAAAAGTATGAAAACATAGAAGACTTTAGAGTTTTAATAAGACCATCAGGTACAGAACACAAAATAAGAGTAATGACGGAAGGAAAAGATCAAAAGCTAGTTAATGATGTAGTTGATGAATTTGTTGAATTAATTGAAAGAATAGATAGAGAATAAAAAAAATGCAGAAACATTTGTTTCTGCATTTTTTTTATTAAAATTATTCGCCTCTGTAATAGAAGCTTACAGTTACACTATAATTATTTCTTCTAACCATAAAAGCAACATAACTATTTTTCTTTAAATTAGAAAAAATCTTATTCCAATCTGAAACATTTTTTATTTGATACTCTCTACCATTTAAAGCAGCTTCATAAATAACATCATCTTTTTTAATACCAAGTTGAGCAGCATAACCTTTATTTACTTCTTCAACTATTACACCATGAAAATCTTTTGGTAATCTCAAAGCACTTAAATCGTCTGAAGTTAAGTTTCTAACGCTCATTCCAAAGTATTCTTTTTTTGCTGTAGCAACTACACTACTTCTTTTTCCAAGAGGTATTTCAAGTTTTATTTCTTTACCTTTTCTATTTAAAGTAACAGTAACTGTTGTTCCAGCTGGAAATGTTTTTATTATAGAAGCTAATTCTTCTGCAGAATCTGTTTTAAAATTATTAATTTTAATTATAACATCACCTTTTTTAATACCATTTTTATCTGCAGGTGAATCTTTTTCAACGGAGCTAACATAAGCACCTTTATCTACTTTAAGACCAAGTGCATTTTTAAGGTTTTCTGTAACCGGTTGCATATAAACTCCTAAATAAGCTTTTTCAATTTTTCCACCATTTATTATAGAATCTGCAAATCTTTTTGCCATATTTATAGGAATTGCAAAACCCAAATTAACAAAACCAGATTGAGGATTTACTATTACTGTATTTATACCCATAACTTGAGCATGAATATTCAAAAGAGGCCCTCCACTATTTCCAGGATTTATAGCTGCATCAGTTTGAATTAAGTTTATATAATATCCATTACCATCGGGTTTTTCTATTTTTCTATTTAATGCACTAACAACACCAACAGTAACGGTATTTTTAAAACCAAGTGGATTACCAATTGCAATAGCCCAAGAACCTATTTCTATATTATCTGAATCGGCTATTTCTAAAACAGGTAAATTATCTTTATTATCTATTTTTATAACAGCTATATCTAAATCATTATCTCCACCAATATACTTTGCTTTATATTTTTTACCATTAACACTTGTTACAGTTATTTTGTCAGATCCGCCAACAACATGATAATTAGTTAATATGTATCCATCTTTATTAAATAAAAATCCGGTACCAAGACTTGTATACTCTTGTTCTTGTTGATAACCTGGAATTTCTCCTCCAAAAAATCTTTTAAAAAAATCATCAAATTGGGGATTCGTTGCAACAGTTCTTTTACCAGAAGCTTCTATGTTAACAACAGCAGGAGCTGCTTCTTTAACAACATTAACAACAGGACTTTCATAATTAGGATTTACAAATGCAAATAAATTTAAAGAAAGAATAACAACAGTTGTTAATAAAAGAAGTTTTTTCATAAATATCACCTCCATTAAATTTTTTCACTAAAATTATACTCTATTTATACTTAAAAAAAACTTAAAAAAACAAAAACACACGAACAAGTGGAAAAGGGTAAGATAAAAAAAACAAAAAAGTAAAAGAAAAGCAATTGACAAAAGAAGGAGAAAGTGATAGAATGATTGAGTCGCTGAGGGAAAAGCAAGCGAAGGAGAAAGAAGCTCATTGAAAAATGGATAGAGGTAGTAAAATAAAACTTTTCGAAAGAAAAGGACGCTAGTAAGAAAGAACTAGAGTGAGAATCAAACCATTCGAATGGAGGGTTTGATCCTGGCTCAGGGTGAACGCTGGCGGCACGCCTAACACATGCAAGTCGAACGAAGAAATCCACTTCGGTGGAGAGTATTAGTGGCGAACGGGTGAGTAACGCGTAGGAATCAACCCTTTGGACTGGGATAGCTATGGGAAACTGTAGGTAAAACCGGATAAGCTCGAGAGAGGAAAGGAAGAGAAGCGCCAAAGGACGAGCCTGCGTCCCATCAGGTAGTTGGTGAAGTAAAAGATCACCAAGCCGACGACGGGTAGCCGGTGTGAGAGCACGAACGGCCACAAGGGAACTGAGAGACGGACCCTACTCCTACGGGAGGCAGCAGTGGGGAATTTTGGACAATGGACGGAAGTCTGATCCAGCGATGCCGCGTGAAGGAAGAAGTCCTTCGGGATGTAAACTTCTGAATTTACAGAATATAAAGTACTGGGGACAGTACAAGGAAGGTATGTAAAGAAAAGCCCCGGCTAACTACGTGCCAGCAGCCGCGGTAAGACGTAGGGGGCGAGCGTTGCCCGGAATCACTGGGCGTAAAGGGAACGTAGGCGGTTATGTAAGTCAGGTGTGAAATGTCACTGCTCAACGGTGGAACAGCGCTTGAAACTGTATAACTTGAGGATACTAGAGGAAGACGGAATTACCAGAGTAGGGGTGAAATCCGTAGATATTGGTAAGAAGGCCAGTGGAGAAGTCGGTTTTCTGGAGTAATCCTGACGCTGAGGTTCGAAAGCTAGGGGAGCGAACCGGATTAGATACCCGGGTAGTCCTAGCCGTAAACGATGTTCACTAGGTGTGGGATGTCAAAGTTCCGTGCTGAAGCAAACGCGATAAGTGAACCGCCTGGGGAGTACGTCCGCAAGGATGAAACTCAAAGGAATTGACGGGGACCCGCACAAGCGGTGGAGCATGTGGTTTAATTCGAAGCTAACCGAAGAACCTTACCAGGAATTGACATGGAGATAAGGTAGTAGAGATACTACTAACTTTCGCAAGAAAGGAGTCTCACACAGGTGGTGCACGGCCGTCGTCAGCTCGTGCCGTGAGGTGTTGGGTTAAGTCCCGCAACGAGCGCAACCCCTGCCATTAGTTGCCAGCATGTAGAGATGGGCTACTCTAATGGGACAGCCGTCGACGAGACGGAGGAAGGAGGGGATGACGTCAGGTAAGCGTGCCCCTTATGTTCTGGGCGACACACGTGCTACAATGGTACGGACAGAGGGAAGCGAAGCTGAGAAGTGGAGCAAATCTCACAAACTGTACCTCAATTCGGATTGCAGGCTGAAACCCGCCTGCATGAAACCGGAATCGCTAGTAATCGCAGGTCAGCCAAACTGCGGTGAATACGTTCTCGGGTCTTGTACACACCGCCCGTCACGCCACCCGAGTTGGAAACGCCCGAAGATGGATGCTGTAACCGCAAGGAACGGATGCATCGAGGGTGGAGCTAGTGAGGGGGGCGAAGTCGTAACAAGGTAGGTGTACCGGAAGGTGCGCCTGGATCACCTCCTTTCTAAGGAGAACAACTGCCTCTATCCATTATTGAGTGAGCAAAAGAACGGGGTGGTAGCTCAGTTGGGAGAGCATCTGCTTTGCAAGCAGAAGGCCAGGGGTTCGAGCCCCCTTCACTCCACCAAAGAAATCATTCAGAAAAGTTCATTGACAAGTGCATAAGAAAGAAAGTCCAAAGTAAAAAGGGCATACAGGGGATGCCTAGGCGACCAGAGGCGAAGAAGGACGTGGCAAGCTGCGAAAAGCTACGGGGAGAAGCAAGCAATCGAAGAACCGTAGATATCCGAATGGGGAAACCCGAAAGAGCCCGAAAGGGAGGCGAACCCAGCGAAGTGAAACATCATAGTAGCTGGAGGAAAAGAAATCAAAGAGATTCCCTGAGTAGTGGCGAGCGAAAAGGGAAGAGCCCAAACCAAATTGATGTAAAAGGGTACAGCCGTTGTCAATTTGGGGTAGAGGGACAGCTTAACTCGAACTGTAAATAGAGGGAATAGGTAAAGAGGAAGTCGAAGTATATGGGAAGATAAACCAAAGAAGGTGAAAGTCCTGTAGACGAAAACTCGTAAACTAATCGAAGCTGATCCCAAGTAGCGTGGGACACGAGGAATCCTGCGTGAATCAGGGGAGACCACTCTCCAAGGCTAAATACTCCTGGTCGACCGATAGCGAATAGTACCGTGAGGGAAAGGTGAAAAGGACCCCGTGAGGGGAGTGAAAGAGAACCTGAAACTGTATGCCTACAGGAAACGGGAGCGGAAGTGACCGTGTGCCTTTTGATTAATGTGCCCGCGAGTTATCGTATATGGCGAGGTTAAGTCGAAAGAGACGAAGCCGAAGGGAAACCGAGTTTTAAAAGAGCGAAAGTCAAATGCGATAGACCCGAAGCCCAGTGATCTATCCATGTGCAGGTTGAAAGTTAGGTAAAACTAAGTGGAGGACCGAACCGGTAGGTAGTGAAAAATCTTCGGATGACATGTGGATAGCAGTGAAAAGCTAATCGAACTGGGTGATAGCTGGTTCTCTCCGAAACGTGTGTAGGCACGGCCTCGACAAAGAAAGTATTGGGGGTAGAGCACTGATTGACGTATGGGGGCGACCTCAGAAATCAGTCAAACTCCGAATACCAATACTGAATAGTCGGGAGACAGACTACGGGGGATAAGCTCCGTGGTCGAAAGGGAAACAGCCCAGACCGCCAGCTAAGGTTCCGAAGAAATGGCTAAGTGTGAAAGGTAGTGAAGTTCTGAAGACAGCCAGGAGGTTGGCTTAGAAGCAGCCACCCTTTAAAGAGTGCGTAACAGCTCACTGGTTGAAGAACAATGCGCCGAAAATGTAACGGAGCTAAAGCCATACACCGAAGCTGCGGAATTGGAGTAATCCAATTGGTAGGAGAGCATTGTGTAGTAGGGAGAAGGTAAACTGGAAGGTTTGCTGGACGAGACACAAGAGCGGATGCGGGCATGAGTAGCGAAATGAATGTGAGAATCATTCACCCCGAAAGTCTAAGGGTACCTGGGGAAGGGTCGTCCACCCAGGGTAAGTCGGAGCCTAAGGTGAACCCGAAAGGGGTAATCGATGGGAAACAGGTAAAGAGTCCTGTACCAGTATGAACGAGATATAAGGGGGGACGCAGGAGGTGAATCACCGAGACCAAGTTGCAAGGTCTTCTAAGCAGTAAAGCCGAAGAAACGAGTAGGGAAAACCGCTTGTGGAGGAAAAACTGTGATGGGAAGGACGTAAGTCTAACGGGGAGGAGTCACACTGCCAAGAAAAGCCTCGTATATCGCTTGAGAGAAATACTGACCGTTCCGTAAACCGACACAGGTAGACGGGTTGAGAAAACTAAGGGGAGCGGAATAACCTCTGTTAAGGAACTAGGCAAAATAGCCCCGTAACTTCGGGAGAAGGGGTGCTCTTGATGGTGTTGCAAAATGCGATTGAGAGTCGAAGTGGAAAGTCCCAGGCGACTGTTTACCAAAAACACAGGTCTATGCGAACACAAAAAGTGGAAGTATATGGACTGACGCCTGCCCAGTGCCGGAAGGTTAAGTGGAGTGGTGAGAGCTACGAAACGAAGCCCCGGTAAACGGCGGCCGTAACTATAACGGTCCTAAGGTAGCGAAATTCCTTGTCGGGTAAGTTCCGACCTGCATGAATGGCGTAACGATCTGGGAGCTGTCTCAACAGAGGATCCGGCGAAATTACAGAGTGGGTGAAGATGCCCACAACCCGCAGTTAGACGGAAAGACCCCATGGAGTTTTACTGTAGCCTGACGTTGTAAATGGTTATAATGTGTACAGGATAGGTGGGAGGCGAAGAAGGAAGATCGCAAGGTTTTCTAGAGCCGACGTTGGGATACCACCCTCATTATAATGATTTACTAACGGTGGAATGTGAAGAGCATGAGCCGGACAGCGTTAGGTGGGCAGTTTGACTGGGGCGGTTGCCTCCTAAAGAGTAACGGAGGCGTACGAAGGTCGGCTCAGGTGGGTTGGAAATCCACCGGTGAGTGCAAGGGCAAAAGCCGGCTTGACTGCGAGACTGACAGGTCGAGCAGAATGGAAACATGGTCCTAGTGACCCGGCCGAGGCGAGTGGAAGCGCGGTCGATCAACGGATAAAAGTTACCCTGGGGATAACAGGCTAATGACGCTCGAGAGTTCATATCGACGGCGTTGTTTGGCACCTCGATGTCGGCTCATCGCATCCTGGGGCTGAAGTCGGTCCCAAGGGTTGGGCTGTTCGCCCATTAAAGCGGTACGTGAGCTGGGTTCAGAACGTCGTAAGACAGTTCGGTCCCTATCTGCTGCGGGCGTAGGAAGCTTGAGGAGGGTTGCTCTTAGTACGAGAGGACCGGAGTGAGTGTACCGCTGGTGAATCAGCTGTCAGGCAAATGGCAGGAGCTGAGTAGCTAAGTACATGACCGATAACCGCTGAAAGCATCTAAGCGGGAAACGGGCTCCAAGATAAGGCTTCCCGCTCATTTATGAGGTAAGGGTAGTTCGAGACTAGAACATAGATAGGCCACAGATGTAAGTGCAGTGATGTATTGAGTCGAGTGGTACTAATAACCCGAGGCTTTGGACAAACTTTCTTATGCACTAGTGAGTGAATAATTTGGGACGAGGATAAGGTAAGGGGAACCACCCAGAACCATTCCGAACCTGGCCGTTAAGCCTTTATCTGCCGATGGTAGTACACTTCGTGTGTGCAAGAGTAGGTTTTTGTCCCGCCACTTTTCTTTGAGTCAACCTTTTCGGTTGACTCTTTTCTTTTTTTAAAAAAGAAATTATTATATATTTAACAAAAAATAAAGAAGCGGCTAAGCCGCTTCTATTTTATAAAGTTTTGTATATTTTTTATTATTTCTGGTATTTTTGATGGATCTTTTCCTCCTGCTTGAGCAAAATCAGGTCTTCCGCCACCGCCACCGCCAAGGTGTGTTGCTATTTTTTTAGCTATTTGTCCAGCATGGAATTTATTTAATGCGTTTTTAGATACTTTAACTGTAAAGGATAGTTTGTCTGATTTATTGAATAAAATTACTACTCCGTCTTTTATCTTTGATAATAATGTATCTGTTGCATTTCTATGTATGTCTTTTGAAACATTTTCAAGTACACCAACTACAATTTTAAATCCATCTATTTCTATACCTTTGTCTATAAATGATAATAAGTTTGCTGTTGCTGTTTTTGCTTCAAGTTCTTTTATTGTTGATTCTTTTTCTTTTATTGTTTTTAATAATGATTGAACTTTTTCTTCGACTTTTTCTGTTGAGGTATTTAATATTGAGTTTAAATTATTTATTATTTTTTCTTGTTTTTGTGTGAACTTTAAGGCTTCTAAACCTGTTATTGCTTCTATTCTTCTTATTCCTGCTGATACTGATGTTTCTGTTAAAATTTTAAAGAGTCCAATTTCACCTGTGTTTGAAACATGAGTTCCTCCACAAAGTTCTTTTGAAAATTCTCCCATTTTAACAATTCTTACTTCATTTCCATATTTTTCTTCAAATAATGCTATAACATTTTCATTTTTTGCATCGTTTAAAGATTTTACTTCTGTAATTACTGGTGTTGCTTTTAATATTTCTTCATTTACAAGTGTTTCTACAGCTTGTATTTGTTCTTTTGTTAATGATTCATAATGTGTTATATCAAATCTAAGTCTTTCGTTGGATACGTATGATCCTGCTTGTTTTATATGATTACCAACAATATTTCTTAGTGCTGAATGTAATAGATGAGTTGCACTGTGATTTCTTTTTATTGCATTTCTATTGTTTATGTCTACAGTTAATTCAACTTTGTCTCCAACTTTTATTTTTCCTTTTTTTATGATTACTTTATGTGATATTACTTCATTATATACTATTTGAACGTCTTTTACTTGTGCTTCAAATTGAGTGTTTTTTATTGTTCCTATGTCTGCAATTTGTCCACCCTTTTCAGCATAAAAAGGTGTTTTGGAAAAGATTAATTCAACTTCTTCATTTTCATTTGCTTCATTTATTATTTCTTCACCTTTTATTATATACAATACTTTTTCTGTTTCATTTAATGAGTTATATCCAGTAAATTCTGTTGTTTTTAAGTCATCTCCCACTTTTTTATAGGCTTTATTTGATTTTGCATATTCTTTATTTCCAGTGGCTTTTCTAGCTCTTTCTTTTTGTTCTTTCATTAGTTTTAAATATTCATCTTTGTCTACTGGAATATTTTTTTCTTCTGCAATTTCTTCTGTTATATCAAAAGGAAATCCATAGGTATCATATAGTTCAAAAGCGTCTGCACCAGAGATTTTTCCTTTTTTTATGATATTGTTTAATCTTTCTAATCCTTTTTCAAGTGTTTGTAAAAATCTTTCTTCTTCGGCATTTACTATCTTTTTTATAAAGTCTTGTTTTTCAATTAATTCAGGATATATTTTCTCATATTTTTCTATTACAGAGTCTATTATTTTTGAAAAGAATGCTGTTTTTGTACCAAGAAGGTTTGCGTGTCTTATAGAGCGTCTTAAGATTCTTCTCAATACGTATCCTCTTCCTTCATTTGAAGGTAATATACCTTCTGCTATTATGAAAGAAACTGCCCTTGCATGATCTGCTATGACCTTTATTGATGTGTCTGTTTTTGAATTTTTTCCATACTTTACGTTTAATGTATTTTCTATTTTTTCAATTATTTCTTTAAATAAGTCTGTATCAAAGTTTGTTTTAACTCCTTGTATTGCAGCAACTATTCTTTCAAGTCCAGCTCCTGTATCTATATTTTTTCTTGCCAAAGGTTCAAAGCTCCCATCTTCTTTGGCATAATATTCTGTAAAGACTATATTCCATATTTCAACAAACCTTCCACAATCACAAGCTGGTGTACAGTTTTCAACATCTGGACAATCATCTGTAAAACCAGTATCAAAATATATTTCTGAACTAGGTCCACATGGTCCTGTAGGACCTACAGGTCCCCACCAGTTTTCACTTTTATCAAATTTCATTATTCTTTCTTCGGGAACTATTTTTTTCCATATTTCATATGCTTCATTGTCTTCAATATAAACGGATGGCCAAAGCTTTTCTTCAGGCATTTCAAGAACTTTTGTTAAAAATTCCCATGCCATTGGTATTGCTTCTTTTTTAAAATATTCTCCAAAAGAAAAGTTTCCCAACATTTCAAAAAAGGTTTGATGCCTTGCCGTTTTTCCAACATTTTCTATATCATTTGTTCTTATACATTTTTGACAGGTTGTTATCATTGTGTGTGTTGGTTCAACTTTTCCCCAAAATATTGGTTTGAATGGAACCATTCCAGCTACTGTAAACATTAATTGTGGATCACTTGGAACGAGTGGAGAGCTTGGTAATTTTTTATGATTTTTTTGTTCAAAAAATTGTAAAAATTTTTCTCTTATTTCATCAGATGTCATGTATTTCATTGAATCAATCCTCCATGTTTATTTTTTCAAAACTCTAATGGATGGTTTCCCATCGTACTCTTCTATATTAGGGTCTATTTTTTTAAAGTATTTAATATCTGGTTTGTTTGAGTTATAATAGATTTCTACTTGTAAAGTTTCATCTTTTATTTGTATATTTGGTATTTCATTTGTTAGATACTCTTCTTTTACTAAATTCTCCATGCTTAAACTTGATGCATCACTACTGTACATAGAGTATTGAATTACAGCAGACTGTATATTCCTCATATCTGAAATAATTTTTGTTGCTTTTGCTTGAGATAGCACAGTGTTCACAGCAGGTATACTTATTGATGCAATGAGTGCCATAACGGCAAGAACTAATAAAACTTCAACGATTGTAAAGCCTTCTTTTGAATTTTTCACTTACATCCCCTCCAGATTTTTTTTAGATCCAGAATAATCTCAGCATAAAGTACCATATAGGTACAACAAGCAATAATCCATCTATTCTATCAAGCATTCCACCATGTCCTGGTAATATTCCACTTGAATCTTTTACATTGTAAAAGCGTTTGAAGATAGATTCGGTCAAGTCACCAATTGTATCGACTATTCCAACCATTATTGCAAATGCTGCAACGTATTCAAGATCTATTAGAGTATGTAACCCGAATATCTCCCTGAAAAAATCATAAATAATAATGTATAAGAATGTTCCAAATATTCCACCAAATAAGCCTTCCCAGCTTTTTTTTGGAGAATAAGTTGGAGAAATTTTATGTTTTCCAAAAGTAAGTCCAAAAATATAGGCAAATGAATCATATGCCCAAACAGAGGTCAAAGCTAATATAGCCATTCCAGCTCCATAATTTATTTGAGTTAAATAATTTGATGATAGAAAAAATGCTATATATATTAATGAAAATGTAGATGAAGAAAGTAGTTCTTTAGCTTCATTAATGTCTTTTAATCTTACAATTGTTATTAAAGATATTAATAAAAATCCTATTACAAATATAAATTCTGCTTCAAATGGTAAAATTCCACTATATTCAGCTTCTAAAGAAAATCCATATACCATGGAGGTTATTCCTAATAGAAATGCAATAAATAGTCTGAATTTTCTACAGAGTTTTGGATTTGACATTTTTATAAATTCATATGATGCCATCATTACTATTGTTGTAACTAATCCTAATAATGTTGGATACCAAAGATATGAAAATACAACTACAGGTCCTATTATAAAACCAGATGAAGCTCTTATAAAAAGATTTTTTTTACCTATTGGCATTCTCATCACTTCCAATTCCACCAAATCTTCTATCTCTTTTGGTATATTCTTTTATAGCTTCAAGGTAATCATTTTCTGTAAAATCTGGCCAAAGTTTTTTTGTAAAATAAAGTTCCGAATAAGCACTTTGCCACAATAAAAAGTTGCTCAATCTTATTTCACCAGATGTTCTTATTATTAAATCTGGATCTGGAACGTCAGGTAAATACAAATTTAAAGATATGTCATCTTCAGTTATTTCTGATTTACCATTTTTAATAGCATTATTTGCTGCATTAATTATTTCTTGACGACCACCATAGTTTAAAGCCATTATTAAATCTAATTTTTTATTATCTTTGCTTATTTCTTGAATTTTTTTACAAGATTTTTGAACATCTTGAGGAAGTTCTGATAAATTTCCAGAAAATCTCATTTTTACTCCTTTAGAGATTATTTTTCTTAATCGTGTTTCTAAGTATTTTATAAATAATTTAAATAAAAAATTTACCTCATCTTTTGGACGTTTCCAGTTTTCCGTTGAAAAAGAATACAGGGTGAGATATCTCACCCCTATATCAGTTGAATATTGAATTATTTTTTCAGCAACTTCTGCTCCTTTTTCATGACCAAATATTCTTTTTTTATTTTGCATTTTAGCCCAGCGTCCATTGCCATCCATAATTATACCAATGTGAGAAGGTATTTTCAAATTGGTCAAGATTCCAATATCTCCTTTTCTTTTTTATGAAATACGTGTTCTGCTTTATCTTCATGTTCTTTTAAAATTTTTTGTATTTCATCTTCAATTTTTTTTGCGGTATCTTCTGGAATTTCTCCTTTTTTTTGATCTTCTTTAACTTTTTTCATATCTTCTCTTCTTATATTTCTTAAAGCAATTTTTGTTTCTTCCATCATGTCTTTAGCTACTTTTACCCATTTTTTTCTGTCTTCTCCTGTTGGAGCAGGAAAAGAAACTCTTACAGCATTTCCATCATTTATTGCATGTAATCCTAATGGGGAAGCATTTATTGCTTTTTCAATTTTTTCAAGTAATCCTTTATCCCAAGGAGTTATTGATATGACTCTATCTTCTCCAACAACAACATTTGAGGTTTGGTTTATTTGTGTTGGTGTTCCATAATAATCTACTTTTATATCTTCAAATATTGCTGGTGAAGGTCTTCCAGTTCTTAATTTCTTTAGTTCATCTTCATAATGAGATATTGTTTTTTCCATTTTGTTTTTTACTTCTTTTAAATAAGGGCTATTTAATGACATACTCCCACCTCCAAAAAATTTATTAAATTCTATATTATTATACCATATTATGATGTATAATGGTTAGTAGGATATTGTTTTTTATAGTATAATATAATATAAAGAAATTGAAAGGATGATAGTTTTGTTTTTAGATAATGTTGCCCTTGGTAGGTATGTTGAAAAAAAATCTTTTATGCATTCTTTAGATCCACGAGTTAAGTTGATTGGTTTATTTGTTCTTGCAATATTTTCTTTTTCAATAAATAGTTTATATGATTCTTCTTTAATGATAGTTTATACTCTTTCTTTAATGATTTTATCGAAATTGAGTTTAAAGTATTATTTAAAATCATTAAAGTCATTGTGGTTTATTATTGTCTTTGCATTTGTTATGCAATTATTTAATTCTGAAGGTAGTACTATTTTTAAGTTCTTATTTATTTCAATAACTGATAAAGGTTTGTATTATGCTTCAATAATAACTTTTAGAATATTATTTGCAATTATGATTTCAAGTGTACTAACTCTCACTACATCACCAACTTCTTTAGCTCATGCAATGGAAGATGTTTTAAGGTGGTTTTTTGTTCCAAAATCTTTTGCTCATGAATTATCTATGGTTATGACTATAGCAATAAGATTTATTCCAGTAATGGCTTCAGAAGCAGATAGAATAATAAAAGCTCAAATGAGTAGAGGTGCAAGTTTTGATGATAGAAAGCTTTCAGGGAAAATAAAAGGTGTAGTATCTATTTTAATACCTCTTTTAGTATCAGCCTTAAGAAGAGCAGAAGAATTAAGTGTTGCAATGGAAGCAAGAGGATACAATGGTTGGGAAGGAAGAACAAGATTTAAAAAATTCGATTGGAAGTTCAGAGATACGATTTTTTTAATTTCTTTTATTTTAGTAGGTATTTTTATTATTATGTATTAATTATGATGTGTTAACTATGATTGGAGAAAAAATATGAAAAAAATTTTTAAGTATACTTTTATTTTAATATCTTTTTTATTTTTAATGAGTTCTTGTATACCTTTAAGTTTATTTGATCCTTTAATTACAAATGAAATTATAGATGGAAATTTTGATAAAGTAATTGAATTCAAAGAAAAAGTAAAAAATGTTAAAATAAATGGTACAGTATTGAGTAGTTTTGATGGTAAAAACTATACTTTATCAAGAACTTTATTTACAAAAAATAATTATTTAGAGTATGAATATAATGGTAAGATTTATAAAAAGACTTTAAATGCTGTAAAGCCAGATTTACAGTTGTTTATTTATGCTTGTGGAGATACAACAAATAGTCCTTTATCAGAGTTTCTTGAAGATGATATAAATGAAATAAAAAATGCATTAATGAATGTAAAAAGAAATATACTTGTTACTATAATTGCTGATTTTACTGAAAATGATAAAATAATAAACTTATATAATATGAATGGCAAATTTTATAGAGTTGAAACAAATCCATCTGAATATGGTATGAATGATGAAATAAATTCTTCAAATCCAGATATTTTATATACTTATATGGAAAAATTTTATATTGGAAATACATTTTTTTTAGATTTATGGAATCATGGAAATGCATGGGAATGGGAATCAAAACAATATTTGAAAACAAAAGCAGTAATAGTTGAAAGCAGTTCTGAGTTTTTAAAAATTTCAGATATAAAAAATGTATTAAAAAAATTTGAAGAAACACATAAAAAAATAGATGTAATAGGGTTTGATGCTTGTAGTATGGCACAATTAGAAATAGTTTATGAACTTTCACCATATGCTAATTATTTTGTTGGTTCTGTAAATGAAGAGCCAGGATATGGATGGAATTATAATTTTTTAAGATATTATGATTTATCAATTGAATTTATGCTTTCTAATTTAGTGGCTGTTTATTATGATTATTATAATAGTTATTCAAATTTAAATTATTTAACTATGACAGCAATAAGATTAAATGATTTTAAGAACTTTGTTTCAAAAAATCTTGTATCTATAAAACCCAATGATAATGATGTAGTAATTTTTCATAGTGTAATTTCAAATGCTGATTTTTGTGATTCTAAATTTGCAGTAAATGGTATAGAAAACTATATAATAAATTCTTATTATAAGGAAAAAAATTCTACAGGATTGGGGATTTTATACAAAACTTCAGATATGGATTTAATTTTAGATTATAAAGAATTGGATTTTTATAAAGATTTTAAACTTTGGATAGAAGAAAAATGGAAACCATTTTAAATGGTTTCCAATTAATTTAAATAATTTTTATATTAGCTTTTCCATTTTCTTTTACATAATATAAAGCTTCATCTGCTTTTTTTATTATTTCATCTATAGTATTGTTTTCGTATAGACTTCCACCAATTGAAATATTTACAGAAATTTTTTTTTCATTTATCATCAAATAAGAATTTTTTACCATCATTAAATATCTATTTGCAATTTCATAAAGTAAAGTCTTATCTACAAAACGAATTATGGCAATAAATTCGTCTCCACCCCATCTACCTATGAAATCAGAACTTCTTGTATTTTTAAATATGCTTTGAGAAACCATTTTCAATATTTTATCTCCAAAATCGTGACCATAAGTATCATTAATGTTTTTAAAGTTATCTATGTCTATAAACAAAATTCCAAAGTCTAAACCATATTTATTAGATTCTTGATAAAATTCTTGAAGTTTCATGTCTATAAAGGCTCTATTTGGTATCTCTGTTAATTTATCAGTTAAAGCCATTTTTTTATAAACCTTTGCTTCAATCTCTATTTTTTCTTTTTCAGAAATATCATTGAATAATTCAACTGCTCCTGTTATATTGCCATTTTCATCTTTTATAGGAAAAACTTTTATATAAACAGGAACTCTATGCCCTTTCTTGTGATGTAAAAACACCTTTGTTTTTCTAGTTCTTCCATCTGCAAGAGTAAAAGCAACTGGACACATTCCCATACACAAAGAAACTCCATTTTCATCAATATGCATTAATATATTATCTTTACAAGAGGAACCAAGAACTTCTTCTGATTTAAATCCAGTTATTTTTTCTGCAGCTTTATTCCAATAAAGTATTTTTCTCTTATTATCTAATATGTAAACCCCATCTTCTATATTTTCTAAGATTTCTTTAGCATATTTTAATTCAAATTCCATAAGATTCACCTCCATATTAATTATACATCATTTTATGGTAAAATTAAATAGAAATAAAAATAAGAGAGGTTGAGTAATGGAAAAAATAATTGTTTGTAGTTCTGTTGGTGATGAAATAAGAGTAGCACTTTTGGAAGATTATGAATTAACAGAAATTTTTTTTGAAGATCTTGAAGGTGAAAAAAGCTCTGGAAAAATTTTTTGTGGAAGAATAGAAAATGATGTTCCAAGTTTGGAAGCATTTTTTGTTAATATAGGTATGAAAAAAAATGGTTTTTTAAGGTATAAAGATATATTAGGATTAAAAAATGAATATAAACGTGGAGATATGCTTATTGTTCAAGCAAAAAAAGATGGAAATATAAGAAAAGGACCACTTTTATCTATGCATCTTAATTTCCCGGGTAAGTATATAGTTTATATTCCATATGGAGAAGGAAGTATAGGGATTTCAAGAAAAATATCTATTCAAAATGATAGAGAGAGATTAAGAGAAATAGCTGAGGATTTAATTTATGAAACAGAAGGAATAATATTCAGAACTAATAGTCAAAGTGTTGATAGAGAAACATTGGAAGAAGAATTAAATTTATTAAGAAAAAAATGGCATGAAGTAGCTTTGAAGTATAAGAATACTAATAAACCATTACTTTTATACTCTGAGGATGATTTTATAGGTTTTTTAATGAGGGAACGATTAGATACTAATGTTAAAAGAATTGTAGTAGATAGTAAAAATCTTTATAATGAAATAAAAAAAGCTATTGAATCTACTGAGTATACTCCATTGATTGAACTTGTGGATAAAGATGCTTTTGCCTATATGAATGTTTATAATCAAATGGATGACATCTTTGCAAAAAAAATAAACTTAAGAAATGGCGGAACTATAACAATAGACAAAACAGAAGCAATGACAGTAATAGACATAGATTCTGCAGCAAATGTTAGAGGAAAGAATGTTGAAGAAACTTCTTTTAAAACAAATAAAGAAGCAGCAATAGAAATTGCAAGACAATTAAGATTAAGAAATATAGCTGGAATAATTATTATAGATTTTATAGATATGCATACAAAAAATCATCATGAAGAAATAATAAGAGTTTTTTCCGAAGAAGTTAAAAAAGATAGAGCTAGAGTTACCATAGTTGGATTTACTGGATTGGGTTTATTAGAAGTAACAAGAAAAAGAACAACACCATCTATTGATACTATGGTTTTTGCACCATGCCCTATATGTCATGGAACAGGAAGAGTTGCTGCTCCATCAATTGTGTTTAATCGAATTATAAAAGATATGGAAGACTCATTAAAAAATATGAAAGAACATAATATAAAAGAAGTATTGATAAATGTTTATCATAATTTATCTGGTTATGCAACCCCTGAAAGAAAAAAGGAATTAGAAAAAAATAATAATGTAAAAATAAAGTTTGAATTTAATTGGAATGATCCAAATTCTTATAATATGAGGTTCAAAAAATAAAGGGTGATAATTTTATGAAAGTTTCAAGAAAAATAATTTTAATTATAATGAATTTTTTATTTAGCTTGTTTTTAATAGCATTTTTTTTAATAATTACAGATGGAAATTTTGATGCAACTTATATAAAATCTAGTTCAAAGTATGAGGCTAAAGATTTTATAGATTATATTTCATCAAATAAAGAGGTAAAAAAAAGTGGTGGAATTCATTATTTTAAAGTAATTGATGAAAATAATATAGTTTTTTCAAAAATTCATTATTTAGATAAAGGTTTATATGGTATTTTGGGAAAAGGAAATGGAAAAAATTATATTTATACAATAAATTTAAATGGAGAAGTAAAACAAAAGTTGTTAGTTAGTGGAAAAAATATAGATTTTTATGACTTTACATATTTTGATGGAAGCTTAATAATGGTTGGGAAGAAGGAAGAGCGTCCTTATATTTTAAATATATCAGAAAATGGAGAAAAATTATGGTCAAAAGTTTATAACACTGGAGGAAGATTCAATGTTATCAAAAATAATTCAAATGACTTTATAATAGCTGGTTATATATCAAATGAAATGAAAAAACAAGCTTATATATCAGAAATAAATGTTTCTGGTGGAATAGTTTGGGAAAACACATATGGAAGAGAAGATAATGAAGAGATAAACGATTTTATATTAGAACCAAATGATATAATAGCTATTGGAGACACAAATTCTAATCCTAAAAAACAATATGATATTTTAGTTTTAAAGTATAGTAGAGAAGGAATAAGACTATATTCCAATACATATGGTAAGGAAACTCAAAATGAATATGGATTGAGTGCATTTTCAAATGGTTCGCTTTATGTTGGTGGTTATGTAATACCAATAAATCAAAATACATGGAAAACTTTTACATTAAAGACAGTAAAGGGAATAGAAGAAGATGGAAGTATAAAAGCAGAATGGTTTGAAGTTAGAAATGTAAAAAAAATGTCAAGAATAATTGAAATAAAAAATATAAATGATAAAATATATGCAACTGGTTTTTGTTTAGATACTTGGCCAGATTACGATGGTTTTTTGAGAATTATAGAAAAAAATAGTAATTTTTATTATATGGGAATATATGGATCAAATAAAGAAGAAAGATTTTATTCTTTTGAAGAAGCTAAAGATGGTGGTATTATAATGGTGGGGTATCAAAAGAATGGAGATATAGTAAAACCGCTTGTTGTAAAGACAAATTCAAATGGTCGTTTGCCTGGATATGAGAAGTAATAAGGTTTTAACAATAATTTACCGTTTCTTAACTTGACTTATTTCGGATAATGATATATAATAATAAACGTTTGGATGCGGAAGTTGTGAAAGACGGAAACAGAAAAACAATGGTGATGACCTGTTAGCTCAGCTGGTAGAGCATTTGACTTTTAATCAAAGGGCCCCGGGTTCGAATCCCGGACGGGTCACCATTTTTTTTGTTATTTATAAGTGCGCGAGTGGCGGAATTGGCAGACGCGCTGGACTTAGGATCCAGTGGTGTACACCGTGTGGGTTCAAGTCCCACTTCGCGCACCACAAATGACGATGCGAATGTAGCTCAGCGGTAGAGCACTTGCTTGCCAAGCAAGGGGTCGCGGGTTCGAACCCCGTCTTTCGCTCCATGTTCCCCGACTATTAAAGTCGGGGATTTTTTTTATAGGAGGCGAAAAATGACATTTTATCTTGATGCTGGAATTTCTGGTATTGAAAAAGCAAATCAAATAATAGAAGACTTTAAAATTTGGTTTAGACCATCCGATAAAGTAAGTTTAATAATTTTTAGTTGCAAAAAAATAAATTTTAATGAAATAAAAAAAGCTAAAAATGTTAAAATATTGGGATATTTAAAGTTTGAAGAATTAAAAAAATATTATAATAAAAGTGTTTTGCTGAATGAAGTAATAAACTATAAAAATGGAGATATGTTTAGATTATTTAAATTAATAAATCCAACGCCAAAAGATATTGATTTTGAAAATCAACCAATTTCAATACAGTATGATATTAATTATGATAAAAACTTTTCAAATAAATTTAGTGCGTACAATAAAAAACAAATGGAAACAATAAAAGATATTATATTGAAGGAAAAACCAACTTCAATTTTAGATGCAGCATGTGGTACAGGATCAAATTACTATCAATTAAAAGATGTCGTTAAGGATAAAAAGTATATAGGAATAGATTTTAGTAGATTCAATGTAATAAAAGCTATTGATTACTACCAGAATAAAAATGCAAAATTTTATATAGGCGATATGACTAATTTAAAGTTTAAAAATGATCAGTTTGACCTTTCTTTTACTGAAAGTGCTTTACCATATGTAAAAGACCCTCTAAGAGCTTTAAAAGAGTTAAATAGAGTGTCTAAGAAAGGGTTTTATGCAGGATTTTATACAACAAAACAAAATGTTGAGTACTTTAAGTACAATAAAAAGACATTTTGTTATGAATTAGATACAGGTGCAACTTGGAAATTTTATAAAGAAACACCAAATACTTTTTATCTTCCAAAGTTTAAAAAGGTAATTGAGTTATTAAAAACAATGAAAAATATTGATTACAGAATAAATGAAGAAGATCAATTTTTTTCTCCACTTGGAATAAGAACATTTACAATATTTGTTTATCCAAAAAGATGGTATGAAAAATATGGTGAAACCTTTAAAAAATATAATAATAGACCATTGATGTAAAAAAATGAAAGCCTTAGGCTTTTATTTTTTTACATCAATGAATTTATTTAATATAATTAAAATACGTTAATAGAGATCATAAAATTTATGTTACCTAAAAAATTGCATACTATTCATGTACCATTAATTAAGCATATTTTTTATCTTTTCTACTGAAATGCCTGTTAATTCAGAAATCATATTTACATCTAATCCTTTTTCAATCATGTTCTTTGCTACTTTTTCAATATCTGTTAATTCAACATCTTTATCCAAATTACTAACAATTTCAATTTCTTTTTTATCAAAGGATATTGCTACTTTTATTATATTGTTTATTCCATAACTTTTTATTTCTTCTTCATACTTCTTTTCATTTATTTGTTTTAATCCATTTTTTGCACTGTCTTTTAAACTTTTATCTTCATCTTTATTGTACTTTTTAAACTCTATTATTATTCCTTTATCTGTTTTATCTTTTGGAATTAATATAACATCAGCTCTTCCAAGTCCTGTTTCTCTATTACTCTTTATTATGTACTCTTCTTTTAATCCAACACTCATTCCAAGTATTAATCCATGATAAAACCTTTCCGGTTCTTTTCCACTAATATCAAAGTAACTCAATGTATTCATCGTTAAATCTTTAAATTGGTCTGTAAAGGTTTTTATTCTTCCTACTTTTAAATTCAAAAGCATATTATCGATACTTATATTTGATTCTCTCAACATATTTCTAACTGTTTGTACAAAAAAATCTTTTACTTCTTCATTTGGTATCTTTACTTTATACATTGTTATATTATTTTTTCTTTTTTTACTCGTCCACTTTAAGTAACCACTAAATAAAAATAATGTCCAAATTGCACTTTCACTGTTTAAGTTTAAATCACCATAAACCATTGTTTCTATTATTTCGCACTCTACTTCTTCTCCGTTTATTAATTTTTCTACACTATCTTTTATATTAACAGTTCCTTCTTTTATTAACTTTCTTATTAAATAATTTCCACTCGTATTCATCCAATATGGTCTTATCTTTTTTTCGTCTACTAAGTTTATAATAGAAAAAGGATTGTATATTTCAACACCACCAAAGTTATAACCATTGTACCAATCTATAACTTCTTTTTCTTCATATTCAAGTTCATAATACTTCAATGTTTCTTCTACTTCTTCTTTAGTTAATCCATACTTATCATTGAATAGTTCATTCAATACAGTAGAAACCTTTAAGTTATTCACACCAGTAAAGATACTTTCTTTAGAAACTCTTGTTATACCAGTAAGAACTGCTTTTTCAAGGTATACATTATCTTTTAAAGCCATTCCAAATAAGTTACCAATTAAAGATATTATTTCATCATAGTAACCATGTAAGTAGGCTTGTTGAATTGGAGTGTCGTATTCGTCTATTAATATTATTACCTTTTTACCATAGTATCTTTCCATATATTCAGATAAACTTCTTATACAATTTTCATAATCAGCATCTAAAGCTTCTCTACCCATTATTTTATCATATATAATTTTTTCTTCATTATCTAAAACATCTAAAACATACTTATGTTTTAAATACAATCTTGAAAGCTCCATAGCTAATAAAGCATGCATTTTCTTTAAGTTATTAGACTTTAAATCTTTAAAGGTGATGTATATAACAGGATGTTTATTTAAATGTTTTTCTATTATGTTCTTTTCTTTATATATTTTTAAGTTTTTAAAGAGGTGTTCATTGTTTTGAGTAATATCAAAAAAGTACTTCATCATAGATTGACTGAGAGTTTTCCCAAACCTTCTTGGCCTTGTTATTAATAAAACATTTCCACTTTCAATAACCTCTTTGATTAATAAACTTTTATCTACAAAGTACATATCTTCTTCAATTATAGTTTTAAAATCACTTTGTCCTATTGGAAGTCTTTTTTTCATTTTCATCACCTCATTTCATTATACCATAAACTATATATTTAAAAATCCAGATTTATATGAAAAAACTTCCAAAGTAGTTTTTATTTTTACATTTATCTACTTTAGAAGTAATTTATTAATTTATATTTTTTTTATAAATAAAAACTTTGTTATCATTGATTTCTACAATATACTTATTAGTTTCATAACTTTTTTTAGGTTTAGTATCAGGAATATCTAAAAATAAATTATAAACATTACCTTCTTTATAAATTCCTCCATCAAAGTTTACTCTATATGTTTCAAGTTTAAAAGTTTTTATTTCTATATAATTTTTATAAACTTTTATTGATAATGGAGAACGCCCAAAATCCTTTGATATATTTTTTGTTCCAAGGGTAAAAAATTTACCTGAACTACTAATTATATAAACGGTATTATCTTTTTCATAAGCAAAAATTACATTTCCAGATATATTTTTTAATTCACCATAATTACAATAAAATTTATCTTCAGTGAGTTTAACTTCGCCATTACTTATCCATAAAGAATTTGGAATTCCATATAAAAATATTCCACTGTTTAAATTAAAAACGTTTAATATTTTTGTATTTATTGATTTGTATAAATTTTGTTTTTGTAGGTTTAAAACATAAGTATTGCTAGAATAATCAGTTAGATCAATTTTTTGGTTTACCATTCCATATTCGATATTTATTATTGATGGTGGAATATTCAAATTCAATGGAGCAATTAATTTTTTTCCATTTAATTTTATAGTATCTTTAATACCTAAAATTTTTAAGTTTATCCATCTATCTGGTACGTGTACAAGTCTTTTACCAAGTGGTGGATATAAAAAATAATCATATTTTATATTATTAACCAATAAAGGAATTTTCATTTTTTTATTCCAAAGTTCAAAAGATACAGTTGAAGTAGCATCATTTTTTGTTATATAACTTCTATCAGGTATTATTATTAAACTTTTTAGTGATCTATTTAAAAGTTTTGAAAAAGTATCATTTAATTCATTTAATTTACAAGAAACTTCATTTCCTTTGTAATTAATATAAAATAAATTATTTTTGTAAGAAACTTCAATTTTATCTTCATTTGTAATTGGAGGAATACTTACATCATAATAACCATATAATGTATATAGCACATCATTAAAATAAAACTTAGGTCCATTATAAACAAGACCTATTCTGTCAGCAGAAAATATTGATAAATTTATTAAAATAAAACAGAATAAAAATAAAGTCCTTCTCCAGGAGCTGAAGCTGGAGCTTGCGATCTGTCTTTTGCTTCTAAAATTTCTTTTATTTTTTCCGGTTCCCATGTGCCTGTTCCCACCTTTACAAGAGTTCCAACCATATTTCTAACCATTCTTCTTAAAAATGAAATGCCTTCTACTCTTATTAAAATTAAACCATTGTTTAATTTTATAATTCTTATTTTTTCAATAGTTCTTACTGGATTTCTTTCGTCATTACCTGTTTTAAAGCTTGTAAAATCGTGTTCACCTATAAAATACTTAGCGCCTTCTCGCATTTTATGAATATCTAAATCATAAGGAAACCACCAAACTCTATTTCTTAAAAAAATATTTGGATCTCTTTTTGGCATTATAAAGTAATGATAAATTCTTTTTTTTGCATGAAACCTTGGACTAAAATTTTCTGGTACTTCTTTTACCTCTCTTATATAAATATCTTTTGGTAAAACAGAATTCATAGCATCTTTGATATTTTTTATGCTCATCTTTTCATTTGGAACTTTAAAAGCCATTATTTGTCCCCAAGCATGAACACCCGTATCTGTTCTACCAGCTCCAAAACTTATTACTTTTTGTTTAAATATTTTTTGAAGAGCTAATTCAAACTCTCCTTGTACAGTTCTAAACTTTGGTTGTCCCTGAAAACCAAAAAATTCTGTTCCATCGTATGCAACTGTTGCAGCAACCATTCTTTTTTTACTCATATTTCCTCCTACATATCATTTTTTTATTAAACCCAAACGGCAAAAATTTCTTTATTTTTAATTTTTATATTTTCCTGTTTTTTATTAGATTTTTTTCTGGTGTCAAAAATTACTAAATAACCTTTATTTTGATTGTTAATATCAAGATACTGTTCAAGTTGCTTAATACCACGTTTATGATATTCTTCACCATACCACTTTTTCATTTCAATAATATATTTGTACTTACCATATGTAATAACAACATCAAGTCTCTTTTCTTCAGAAATTTGAACTTCTTTAAAGTCAAAGCCTTTTCCATTTATTATTGGTTTTATAAAAGCTAAAAATATTAAAGTACCATTTCTTTCTACAAAATTTACATCTTTTTCTGAGTATTGTTCTTTCATAAAAAGCTGAAACTTTTTTAAAACGAGTTCCATATTTAATTTGTCTCCAATTATGAAGTTATCTCTAAAGTTGTATCTTTCAGTATCTACATTTTGTGATGTTTCTATCTTTGATGCCATATAATCGTATATTCTTTGTTCATAAATTTTGTTTTGAACCTTTAAAGTGCCATTTTCGTTTTTTAATATACCATACATTAAACATAGATTTATTGTTGGATTATCTATATTATATTTAACTTCTTTTCCATCTATTATTATTTTATATACTAAGTTATATATATCTTCATTATTTTCTAAATTTTTAATTAATGATTCAAAGTTAGTGTTTTGTTTTTTTAGAATAATCTTTACGGCATCTTGAAGAACTTCATCTGTCCATTCTTTTTTTACTTTCATTTCTTCATCAATAATTTGACAAAGTTTACTAACTAAAAATGGATAACCTGATGTATAATAGTATAATTTTTCAGAAATGTATTTAACATTATTGAGTTCATAACCTCTATCATTATAATAATCAACTATCATAGTAGAAATTTCATCTGAATTAAAAGATAAGTCTATGTCAAAGTCTACAGCTATATTCCACGGACTGTTGTACTTTATTTCTTCATTAGGCCTTATATGAGTTTTTAAGCTTTTAACATCGTGTACTCCAGCTAAGATTATACTGTAAAATGTATAGTCTTTTCCTTTGTTTGCTTCTAAATACTTTGTTCTGAGCATGCCTAAAAAGTTTAAAAATAGTTGATTATTAGAGCTTTTATCTACTTCATCTATCATTAATACTATCTTTTTTTCACTTGCTTTAGCTATTTTTGTTATTGTTTTTGATAGTTCTTTCATAGTTTTTATTATTTTTTTATCTATTTTTATATTTAATGAATCTGTTATATCTTCTAAAAAACTTTGAACAAACTCTTTTTCATCTTCCATTATTATGGAACCAATACCTTCAAAACTTATGGAAATTACTGTATACTCATTTTCTAACTTTTTTTCAAGTAAAAACATAGTAGTAGTTTTACCAAACTGTCTTGGTTTATTTATTGTAAAGTATTCACCATTTTCTATTAATTTCATTATTTGCTTTAATTTATTTTCAATATTAACCATGTAATGCTTTTTAGGAACACACACTCCTGTTGTATTGAATCGTTTCATTTTTTTCACCTCATATTTATTAAACCCAAACGGCAAAAATTTCTTTATTTTTAATTTTTATATTTTCCTGTTTTTTATTAGATTTTTTTCTGGTGTCAAAAATTACTAAATAACCTTTATTTTGATTGTTAATATCAAGATACTGTTCAAGTTGCTTAATACCACGTTTATGATACTCTTCTCCATACCACTTTTTCATTTCAATAATATATTTGTACTTACTATATGTAATAACAACATCAAGTCTCTTTTCTTCAGAAATTTGAACTTCTTTAAAGTCAAAGCCTTTTCCATTTATTATTGGTTTTATAAAAGCTAAAAATATTAAAGTACCATTTCTTTCTACAAAATTTACATCTTTTTCTGAGTATTGTTCTTTCATAAAAAGCTGAAACTTTTTTAAAACGAGTTCCATATTTAATTTGTCTCCAATTATGAAGTTATCTCTAAAGTTGTAACGAGAAAAATCTTGCCTTGAAGCTATACTCAATTTAGATATCATGTAATTATATATGATCTGTTCATATATTTTATTTTGAATTTTGACCTTTCCATTATCATCTTTTATTATGCCATATATTTCAGCAAAATGTATTATAGGCTCAAATTTATTGTATTCATATTCCATACCATTTATGATTAAATCAAAAATAAAATTATAAAGTTTTTTATTATTCTCTAAATTTTTAATTAATGATTCAAAGTTAGTGTTTTGTTTTTTTAGAATAATCTTTACGGCATCTTGAAGAACTTCATCTGTCCATTCTTTTTTTACTTTCATTTCTTCATCAATAATTTGACAAAGTTTACTAACTAAAAAAGGATAACCTGATGTATAATAGTATAATTTTTCAGAAATGTATTTAACATTATTGAGTTCATAACCTCTATCATTATAATAATCAACTATCATAGTAGAAATTTCATCTGAATTAAAAGATAAGTCTATGTCAAAGTCTACAGCTATATTCCACGGACTGTTATACTTTATTTCTTCATTAGGCCTTATATGAGTTTTTAAACTTTTAACATCGTGTACTCCAGCTAAGATTATACTGTAAAATGTATAGTCTTTTCCTTTGTTTGATTCTAAATACTTAGTCCTAAGCATACCTAAAAAGTTTAAAAATAGTTGATTGTTAGAGCTCTTATCTACTTCATCTATCATTAATACTATCTTTTTATTGGTTAATTTATTTATTCTTGTTATTTCTTCTGATAATTGACTCATACTCATTTTTTTATCTTTTATTTTTTCAGATACTTCTTTGTTTGTAAAAGATAGACTTTTTTTCATTAAATTTAAAAAAGTTTCAGAAAATACTTCTTCATTTTGAAATGGCATATCTCCTATACCTTCAAAACTTATAGAAATTACTGTATACTTGTTTTTTAACTTTTTTTCAAGTAAAAACATAGTAGTAGTTTTACCAAACTGTCTTGGTTTGTTTATTGTAAAGTATTCACCATTTTCTATTAATTTCATTATTTGCTTTAATTTATTTTCAATATTAACCATGTAATGTTTTTTAGGAACACACACTCCTGTTGTATTGAATCGTTTCATTTTTTTCACCTCATATTTATTAAACCCAAACGGCAAAAATTTCTTTATTTTTAATTTTTATATTTTCCTGTTTTTTATTAGATTTTTTTCTGGTGTCAAAAATTACTAAATAACCTTTATTTTGATTGTTAATATCAAGATACTGTTCAAGTTGCTTAATACCACGTTTATGATACTCTTCTCCATACCACTTTTTCATTTCAATAATATATTTGTACTTACTATATGTAATAACAACATCAAGTCTCTTTTCTTCAGAAATTTGAACTTCTTTAAAGTCAAAGCCTTTTCCATTTATTATTGGTTTTATAAAAGCTAAAAATATTAAAGTGCCATTTCTTTCTACAAAATTTACATCTTTTTCTGAGTATTGTTCTTTCATAAAAAGCTGAAACTTTTTTAAAACGAGTTCCATATTTAATTTGTCTCCAATTATGAAGTTATCTCTAAAGTTGTATCTTTCAGTATCCACATTTTGTGATGTTTCTATTTTTGATGCCATATAATCATATATTAATTGTTCATAAATTTTGTTTTGAACCTTTAAAGTACCATTTTCGTTTTTTAATATACCATACATTAAACATAGATTTATTATTGGATTATACATATTATATTTGACTTCTTTTCCATCTATTATTATTTTATATACTAAGTTATATATATCTTCATTATTCTCTAAATTTTTAATTAATGATTCAAAGTTAGTGTTTTGCTTTTTTAGAATAATCTTTACGGAATCTTGAAGAACTTCATCTGTCCATTCTTTTTTTATCTTCATTTCTTCATCAATAATTTGACAAAGTTTACTAACTAAAAAAGGATAACCTGATGTATAATAGTATAATTTTTCAGAAATGTATTTAACATTATTGAGTTCATAACCTCTATCATTATAATAATCAACTATCATAGTAGAAATTTCACCTGAATTAAAAGATAAATCTATGTCAAAGTCTACTGCTATATTCCACGGACTGTTATACTTTATTTCTTCATTAGGCCTTATATGAGTTTTTAAACTTTTAACATCGTGTACTCCAGCTAAGATTATACTGTAAAAACTTTTATCTTCTTCTTCTATTTGATTCAAGTATTTTGTTCTAAGCATACCTAAAAAGTTTAAAAATAGTTGATTGTTAGAGCTCTTATCTACTTCATCTATCATTAATACTATCTTTTTATTGGTTAATTTATTTATTCTTGTTATTTCTTCTGATAATTGATTCATACTCATTTTTTTTATTTCTATTTTTTCAGAGATTTCTTCGTCTGTAAAAATCAAATTTCTTTTTATTAAACTCAAAAATGTTTTAGAAAATACTTCTTCATTTTGAAATGGCATATCTCCTATACCTTCAAAACTAATTTTTATAGGGAGATAATTATTGGTTTTTCTTAATTTTTTCATAAGTAAAAACATAGTAGTAGTTTTACCAAACTGTCTTGGTTTATTTATTGTAAAGTATTCACCATTTTCTATTAATTTCATTATTTGTTTTAATTTATTTTCAATATTAACCATGTAATGCTTTTTAGGAACACACACTCCTGTTGTATTGAATCGTTTCATTTTTTTCACCTCATATTTATTAAACCCAAACGGCAAAAATTTCTTTATTTTTAATTTTTATATTTTCCTGTTTTTTATTAGATTTTTTTCTGGTGTCAAAAATTACTAAATAACCTTTATTTTGATTGTTAATATCAAGATACTGTTCAAGTTGCTTAATACCACGTTTATGATACTCTTCTCCATACCACTTTTTCATTTCAATAATATATTTGTACTTACTATATGTAATAACAACATCAAGTCTCTTTTCTTCAGAAATTTGAACTTCTTTAAAGTCAAAGCCTTTTCCATTTATTATTGGTTTTATAAAAGCTAAAAATATTAAAGTACCATTTCTTTCTACAAAATTTACATCTTTTTCTGAGTATTGTTCTTTCATAAAAAGCTGAAACTTTTTTAAAACGAGTTCCATATTTAATTTGTCTCCAATTATGAAGTTATCTCTAAAGTTGTAACGAGAAAAATCTTGCCTTGAAGCTATACTCAATTTAGATATCATGTAATTATATATGATCTGTTCATATATTTTATTTTGAATTTTGACCTTTCCATTATCATCTTTTATTATGCCATATATTTCAGCAAAATGTATTATAGGCTCAAATTTATTGTATTCATATTCCATACCATTTATGATTAAATCAAAAATAAAATTATAAAGTTTTTTATTATTCTCTAAATTTTTAATTAATGATTCAAAGTTAGTGTTTTGTTTTTTTAGAATAATCTTTACGGCATCTTGAAGAACTTCATCAGTCCATTCTTTTTCTACTTTCATTTCTTCATCAATAATTTGACAAAGTTTACTAACTAAAAAAGGATAACCTGATGTATAATAGTATAATTTTTCAGAAATGTATTTAACATTATTGAGTTCATAACCTCTATCATTATAATAATCAACTATCATAGTAGAAATTTCATCTGAATTAAAAGATAAGTCTATGTCAAAGTCTACAGCTATATTCCACGGACTGTTATACTTTATTTCTTCATTAGGCCTTATATGAGTTTTTAAGCTTTTAACATCGTGTACTCCAGCTAAGATTATACTGTAAAATGTATAGTCTTTTCCTTTGTTTGCTTCTAAATACTTTGTTCTGAGCATGCCTAAAAAGTTTAAAAATAGTTGATTATTAGAGCTTTTATCTACTTCATCTATCATTAGTACTATCTTTTTTTCACTTGCTTTAGCTATTTTTGTTATTGTTTTTGATAGTTCTTTCATAGTTTTTATTATTTTTTTATCTATTTTTATATTTAATGAATCTGTTATATCTTCTAAAAAACTTTGAACAAACTCTTTTTCATCTTCCATTATTATGGAACCAATACCTTCAAAACTTATGGAAATTACTGTATACTCATTTTCTAACTTTTTTTCAAGTAAAAACATAGTAGTAGTTTTACCAAACTGTCTTGGTTTATTTATTGTAAAGTATTCACCATTTTCTATTAATTTCATTATTTGCTTTAATTTATTTTCAATATTAACCATGTAATGCTTTTTAGGAACACACACTCCTGTTGTATTGAATCGTTTCATTTTTTTCACCTCATATTTATTAAACCCAAACGGCAAAAATTTCTTTATTTTTAATTTTTATATTTTCCTGTTTTTTATTAGATTTTTTTCTGGTGTCAAAAATTACTAAATAACCTTTATTTTGATTGTTAATATCAAGATACTGTTCAAGTTGCTTAATACCACGTTTATGATACTCTTCTCCATACCACTTTTTCATTTCAATAATATATTTGTACTTACTATATGTAATAACAACATCAAGTCTCTTTTCTTCAGAAATTTGAACTTCTTTAAAGTCAAAGCCTTTTCCATTTATTATTGGTTTTATAAAAGCTAAAAATATTAAAGTGCCATTTCTTTCTACAAAATTTACATCTTTTTCTGAGTATTGTTCTTTCATAAAAAGCTGAAACTTTTTTAAAACGAGTTCCATATTTAATTTGTCTCCAATTATGAAGTTATCTCTAAAGTTGTATCTTTCAGTATCTACATTTTGTGATGTTTCTATCTTTGATGCCATATAATCGTATATTCTTTGCTCATAAATTTTGTTTTGAACCTTTAAAGTACCTTTTTTGTTTTTTAAAATTCCATACATTAAACATAAATTTATTGTTGGATTATCTATGTTATATTTAATTTCTTTTCCATCTATTATTATTTTATATACTAAGTTATATATATCCTCGTTATTTTCTAAATTTTTAATAAGTGATTCAAAGTTAGTATTTTGTTTTTTTAGAATAATCTTTACAGCATCTTGTAAAATTTCATCAGACCATTCTTTTTCCACCTTCATTTCTTCATCAATAATTTGACAAAGTTTACTAACTAAAAATGGATAACCTGATGTGTAATAGTATAATTTTTCAGAAATATGCTTAACATTATTTAGTTCATAACCTCTATCTTTATAATAATCAACTATCATAGTAGAAATTTCATCAGGATTAAAAGCTAAGTCTATGTCAAAGTCTACAGCTATATTCCAAGGACTATTATACTTTATTTCTTCATTAGGTCTTATATGAGTTTTTAAGCTTTTAACATCGTGTACTCCTGCTAAGATTACACTATAAAATGTATAATCTTTTTCTTTATTTGCTTCTAAATACTTAGTCCTAAGCATACCTAAAAAGTTTAAAAACAGTTGATTATTAGAGCTTTTATCTACTTCATCTATCATTAATACTATCTTTTTATTGGTTAATTTATTTATTCTTGTTATTTCTTCTGATAATTGACTCATACTCATTTTATTATCTTTTATTTTTTCAGATACTTCTTTGTTTGTAAAAGATAGACTTTTTTTCATTAAATTTAAAAAAGTTTCAGAAAATACTTCTTCATTTTGAAAAGGAACATCTCCTATACCTTCAAAACTTATAGAAATTACTGTATACTTGTTTTTCAACTTTTTTTCAAGTAAAAACATAGTAGTAGTTTTACCAAACTGTCTTGGTTTATTTATTGTAAAGTATTCACCATTTTCTATTAAATTCATTATTTGATTTAATTTATTTTCAATATTAACCATGTAATGTTTTTTAGGAACACACACTCCTGTTGTATTGAATCGTTTCACTTCTTTCACCTCATACTAAAAAGTTTTTTGAATTAAAGAAGTTTCAAGTATCTTATAAGTTATTTCAGAACTATGAATACTCAATAATTCTATATTTTTTTGAAAGAGTTTTTCATAAACCTTTATAAGATAGATATTTGCAAACTTTGTTATTTTTTGTGAAACGGCTTCTCTATATTTACCTTCAACATTTTTTGCTAAATCGTCAATCCAAAATTCATAATTTGAAATAACATCTTGAGTTTTAATTAATTCATTTAAAGATTCAATAACAACACCAAGTCCCATATACTTTGAAATTACTTCAATATAATCACCATAAAGTTCACGTATTTCATCAGAAATATAATCAACATACATTGTTTTTAAATATTTTTTCATTCTATAATCAGGTTTTAAGTACCTTTTTATTCCATAAACTCTTTCAAACTCTTCAACAAGAAAATAAGACACAAAACCCGAAGAAGTTGTTAATTCTAATTTTTCTGGTTCAATATCTTTTATTATGATTGTATCATCGTTTTTATGAAAGAAATTTTTAAACGAATAAAATTCATCTTTTGGTGTAAAAAGAATTCCTTTAAAAACCATAAAAAACACCTCTTTATAATCAATTCAAAAACACCATTACTTTTATTATACCATAGTTTAATTAAAGAAAATAACCATTAAAGACGATATTATATTAAATAATAATATATCACCATGGAGGTGAGATGAATGTCTGATTCTAACAGCTATATGGGAATGTTTCAAATTGGTGGATTAGCATCTGGAATAGATACAAAGTCAATAGTTGAAAAATTGATGGAAATTGAAACACAACCATTAAAAAAAGTTCAAACAAATTTTGATGAATTAAAGTATAAACAAAAATCATGGACAGAAATAAATGATAAATTACAAGGTTTTTGGGATTATATGACAACATTTAGTTTTCAAAAAAATCTTATACCTAAAAAAGCAGAGTCTGCAGATACAGATAAGGTAGAAGCAACAGCACTCTCAACATCATCTAACATTGATTTTTATGTTAAAACAACACAATTAGCTTCGTCATCTTACATAAAAGGTACTGCTGATTCAGCTATAACAACAGCATCAACTTTATCAGATTTATCGGCTTTAGATGGGGATACATTAACTTTTACGGTTGATGGAAATGCAGTTACTTTAAATATAAAAGATGATGGAACTGGTGATTTAAAGACAACTGATACAATTCAAACTTTAACTGATGTTATAAATTCTAAAACAGATTCAAATATGATATTTGAAGATGGTCAAGTATTTGTTTTAAATAAAAATACGGGAGATAAATCCTTACAAATAGATTCGTCCAATGCAAATATTTTAGATAAGTTATTTTCAACAGGTACAGCAACAACCCTTACAGATGTAGCAAATGGAGTAACTGGTTCAAATGCAAATGTTGAAATTTCGTTTGATGGAAGTACTACACATATGACTTTAACAGAGTCATCTAATAATTTTAATTTTAATAATGTAACTTTGAATATAAAATCTGTAGATACATCATTTACAAAAATTTCAGTTTCTCAAGATATAGATAAATCAGTAGAAAAAATAAAAGAGTTTGTAGATAAATATAATGATGTAATGAATTTTCTTTATGATAAATTAAATGAAAATAAAGTTACGGATAAAGCTGAATCAGATATGACTGATGAGGATAAAATGAAGGGTTTGTTAAAAGGAGATAGTAACTTAGAAAATCTATTTTATAAAATAAAAAATATTGGATATTCACAATTAAATTTGGTGAATAATACAAATGATTATACATCTTTATATAGTATAGGAGTTTCTTCGGGAGACTTGGAAGGAAATTATAGTAATACTGAAAAAGGGTTATTAAGTGTAGATGAAGAAAAACTAAAAGAAGCATTAAATAATAATGCTCACGATGTTTGGAATCTTTTTGCTTTAAATGATTTAAATAATGAAGAATATGGAATAGGAACACAATTAAAAAATTATTTATGGGATACAACAAAATTTGGAGGATATATAGATCAAATATCTGGAACAACTGGAACAATTGGAGTTCAAATGAGAAGCTTAGCAAAAGAAATGGTAACTATGTTAGATAATGTACATAAAAAAGAAGCATATTATAATATGAAATTTTCAGCAATGGAACAAGCTATAAATAATATGAATTCACAAGGAAGCTATATATCTCAAGCATTTTCAAAATAGTATATAATTTAAAATAAATTAGAGGTTTGACCTCTAATTTATTTTTTAAAAAAATTATACTTTTCATTATTAAATACTAATTTAAAATTATTTTTAAAAAATATTTTATTTTTAATATAATAATTAGTATAAGGATTATCAAAACATTCTTCTATGTCTTTTAAAGTAATAACAAGTATTTCATCTAAAACATTCAATGAATTAAATATAAATTCTTTTATATCAAAATCTAAAATTTCTGGTAAAAATATTATAGCATTTTTATAATTAGAGATATTAAAATCGTATTTGTTTTTTCCTATTATACCATAATTATTATTTGTGTTTATTAAAAGTGTTTTGTTTGAAAAATCAATAAAATTATCAAAATAATCAACTAATTTTTCTAAATCTTTTTTAAAGTAATTAATTAATATATTATTATCTTTTTTTGATAGTATTTTTTCTTTATAATACATGAAGCTATTTTCTCTCCAAATATTAAAAAAAGATATTTCTATATCTTCATTATAATTAAAAGCTGGAATAGATATTTTTTTTATTTTATCTTTTGGATTAAAACAAGAATTATTTTTTTTATTAAAATCATTGTAATAAATTAAAGCCCAGTGTGGAGTTATTACATAAGGATTGTTAAATTTAGTGGATATATTTTTTAAATATATTTTTAGTTCTTCAATGTCAATATTTTTTTTGTTTAACAAAGAGTTAAAAATTTCCATGGCATTATTTAAAATATCTAAACTTCTATTTTTTTCATATAAATCAAAATAATTATTTATAATGGACATTTTTGTTGATTTATAGTTAAGTAAGTTTATAAAAGTCGAAAATTCTAAAGAAGTATTAGATTTAATTTTTTTATATAAATAATTATGAAATGTTTTTTCATTTTTGTATAAATTTTTGTTATGTTCTAATGAAGAAAGTGTATATGGATGTTTTATTAATAAAGAATTTGTAATTTCAATATCTTTTATTACTTTATATTTTATAGAATCTCTTAAACTTCCTTTATGTATATCTTTATTAATGTTAAAAAACGCCAAAGATTTTAATCTGTCTCCTACTCTAAAATAATAAAAAGCTTCAAAAAATTTCCAAATTTTAGAATCATTACCAATTTTTTTTAATATTATTTTATAAAAAATATTTTTGTTTATCAAATTAAAAATTTCTTCTAAAAAAATTAAATTTATTGCTAAATCACTCGAATTAAATGAATTTTCTAAATATTCAAAAAAATTATTTTCAATTATCTGAATATTTCCATAGTAAATAGAATAAGATAAAAGAATATAATATAAAGTTTCTTTAGTTTTTTCATTTAATTTTTTAGCATATTTGTCAAAATTTATATCTATAATATTTTCTATATAATCTTTTTTTAATAATTTAGGTTTATTTAAATTTTCAATATTTAAATCTTTTAATAAAAAATAAAAATATAATTCAGATAAAGAAGAAAAATTATTATTATTATAAATAAATAATAGTTTTTCATTTTTTATATTAATAAAAATCTTTTTATTACTTTTAGTAAATGAAGAAAAAAGCATTTTAAAAGCTTTAAAGAGTATTGAATTATACATTGTTGAAAAAGTTATTTTATCAATATTTTTATAATAAAGATAGAGAGAATTTAAAAAAATTTCAAAATATTCAATAACTTTTTCATAATTTTTTATTTTATAATAAAAATTAGCCATTATTAATGCTATATCTGGATTAATATTATTTATAGAATAAAATAATTTTGTATTTTTTTCAGCTTCATTAATTTTCCCATATTTTTGAATTATATAAATATAGTCTTTTATATTTTCGATAGACATTGCTGATTTATCTGCATTTTTAAAAATAATATCTTTATACTTATAAAAATCTTTTAAAAAAATATAATTATTTTCTGAAATTAAATCTAATTTTAGTTTTTGACCTACATAATAGATAAAGGTTTCTGTATTTTTGTTTTTAAAATTATCAATTTCATTTAAAATAAGAGGATATGATCTTTTTAATTTTTTTATTTTTAAACTTTCAGTCCAAAGATATCCATAATGTTTTATAATTATTTTTGAAGTATAGAATTCTTTTCCTTTATAAACAGGTTGATTATGAACTGAACGTACATACTTAATATTATTTTTTAAAAATAATCTAGGTAAATTAAATTCATCATAAGAAGAATAATCAAAAGATAAATAGTTTATATTTAATGGAGTTATAACTTTATAATTATTTTTATGAGCTTCTAAAACAATAGCTTTTAAATTAACATTTTTCAAATATAATTCTTCATCAGCATCAATTATAAGAATCCAATCTCCAGTTGCTTTTTCTATGGAATAGTTTCTTGCTTCAGAAAAATTATTTTTCCATTCTTTAAAATAAATTTTATTAGTATATTTTTTACATAATGATACTGTATTATCTTTAGATCCTGTATCAATAATTATAATTTCGTCAACTTCATTTTTTAATGATTTTAAACATCTCTCAATATTTCCTTCTTCATTTTTAACTATTAAGCAAGCTGATATTTTCAATTTGTTATCCTCCTTTTAACTCTAAAAATAAAAGGCAAGCATTGCTTGCCTTTTATTTTTATTTAAATTATCTTAATAAAGAAAGAACTTGTTGAGGAGCTTGATTAGCTTGAGCTAGCATAGCGTTAGAAGATTGTAATAAAATTTGTTGTTTAGTAAATTTCATCATTTCTTTAGCCATATCAACATCTCTAATTCTAGATTCAGCAGCAGTTAAATTTTCACTTGAAACACTTAAATTATTAACAGTATGTTCAAGTCTATTTTGATAAGCACCAAATTGTGCTCTTAAGCTTGAAATTTGTTTAATAGCTCCATCAATGTTAGATATAGCAATTTGAGAACTTGTATTTGAGGCTATGTTAATTGAACCAATTCCAAGTTTTGTTGTTGTGATACTTTGAGAACTAACTTTAAGAACTAGATTAGTATCTTTATCAGGACCAATTTGTAAACTAAACGCAGCAGTAGATGTAAACAAAGTTTTTCCATTAAACTTAGTAGTAGAACCAATTCTATTTATTTCAGTTTGTAGTTGAGTTATTTCTTTTTTAAGAGCATTTCTATCTTCAGTGTTATTGGTGTCATTAGCAGCTTGAACAGAAATTTCTCTCATTCTTTGAAGCATAGAGTGAACTTCAGTCAAAGCACCTTCAGCGGTTTGAATCAAGGAAATACCATCTTGAGCATTTTTAGTAGCCATATCATAACCTTTAATTTGAGCTCTCATTTTTTCAGAAATAGCTAAACCAGCAGCATCGTCACCAGCTCTATTAATTCTCAAACCAGAAGAAAGTTTTTCCAAAGATTTACCAATCATAGTGTTAGTGTGACCTAAGTTTCTCCAAGCGTTAATAGCATTTAAATTATGATTAATTCTCATAATTCCACCTCCATGTTATTTTTATTTTTTCCCATCCTTGGGTTAAATTATCTTAATAAAGAAAGAACTTGTTGAGGAGCTTGATTAGCTTGAGCTAGCATAGCGTTAGAAGATTGTAATAAAATTTGTTGTTTAGTAAATTTCATCATTTCTTTAGCCATATCAACATCTCTAATTCTAGATTCAGCAGCAGTTAAATTTTCACTTGAAACACTTAAATTATTAACAGTATGTTCAAGTCTATTTTGATAAGCTCCAAATTGTGCTCTTAAGCTTGAAACTTTTTTAATTGCTACATCAATACTAGATATAGCAGATTGAGCATTTGTATTTGAATCTATAGCAAGTGAATTAATTCCAAGCTTTGTTGTTGTAACAGCTTGAGATTTAACATTAAGAACTAGATTAGTATCTTTATCAGGACCAATTTGCAAGCTAAACGATTGGCTAGCGGCAAACAAAGATTTTCCATTAAACTTAGTAGTAGAACCAATTCTGTCTATTTCAGTTTGTAGTTGAGTTATTTCTTTTTTAAGAGCATTTCTATCTTCAGTGTTATTGGTGTCATTAGCAGCTTGAACAGAAATTTCTCTCATTCTTTGAAGCATAGAGTGAACTTCAGTCAAAGCACCTTCAGCGGTTTGAATCAAGGAAATACCATCTTGAGCATTTTTAGTAGCCATATCATAACCTTTAATTTGAGCTCTCATTTTTTCAGAAATAGCTAAACCAGCAGCATCGTCACCAGCTCTATTAATTCTCAAACCAGAAGAAAGTTTTTCCAAAGATTTACCAATCATAGTGTTAGTGTGACCTAAGTTTCTCCAAGCGTTAATAGCATTTAAATTATGATTAATTCTCATAATTCCACCTCCATGTTATTTTTATTTTTTCCCATCCTTGGGTTAAATTATCTTAATAAAGAAAGAACTTGTTGAGGAGCTTGATTAGCTTGAGCTAGCATAGCGTTAGAAGATTGTAATAAAATTTGTTGTTTAGTAAATTTCATCATTTCTTTAGCCATATCAACATCTCTAATTCTAGATTCAGCAGCAGTTAAATTTTCACTTGAAACACTTAAATTATTAACAGTATGTTCAAGTCTATTTTGATAAGCTCCAAATTGTGCTCTTAAGCTTGAAACAACTTTTATTGCATTATCAATACTTGCTATTGCGCCTTGTGCAGCCGAATTTGAAGTTATAGAAATACCACTTATTGTAAGTGTTCCTGTTGTAACAGCTTGAGATTTAACATTAAGAACTAAATTAGTATCTTTATCAGGACCAATTTGCAAGCTAAATGATTGGCTAGCAGCAAATAAAGATTTTCCATTAAATTTAGTAGTAGAACCAATTCTATTTATTTCAGTTTGTAGTTGAGTTATTTCTTTTTTAAGAGCATTTCTATCTTCAGTGTTATTGGTGTCATTAGCAGCTTGAACAGAAATTTCTCTCATTCTTTGAAGCATAGAGTGAACTTCAGTCAAAGCACCTTCAGCGGTTTGAATCAAGGAAATACCATCTTGAGCATTTTTAGTAGCCATATCATAACCTTTAATTTGAGCTCTCATTTTTTCAGAAATAGCTAAACCAGCAGCATCGTCACCAGCTCTATTAATTCTCAAACCAGAAGAAAGTTTTTCCAAAGATTTACCAATCATAGTGTTAGTGTGACCTAAGTTTCTCCAAGCGTTAATAGCATTTAAATTATGATTAATTCTCATAATTCCACCTCCATGTTATTTTTATTTTTTCCCATCCTTGGGTTAAATTTAAAACTATTATTCTTGGCCAAGAATTTTTCATAATTATTATCGTTTTTTTTTATGAAAACTTTAATCTTAAAACTTTTAATTTATAAAATTTTTAAAAGTTTTTTGAATATATTCAATCATTTCATCGTTTATTCCAGGATATACTCCTATGAAAAATGTATTATTCATAATTATGTCTGTATTTGTTAATTCACCATGAATCCTATAATTTACATCTTCATATGCTGGTTGCCTTGTTAAATTTCCTCCAAATAACATTCTAGTCATTATTTTATTTTCTTCTAAATATGTTACTATATCCCAACGAGAAAATTTTTTATTTTCTTTTACTGTTATAGGAAATCCAAACCAAGATGGGTCACTTTTCGATGTAGCTTCTGGAAGTATTAAATATTCTTCAAATTGTTTAAGTCCTTCTTTTAGTAATTTAAAGTTCTTTTTCCTTTTTTCTATGAATTCAGGTAATTTTTTTAGTTGAGCAACACCAACTGCAGCTTGCATGTCTGTTAGTTTTAAATTATAACCTATATGTGAATATACATATTTATGATCATAACCAAATGGCAAAGTACCATGTTGTTGTTTAAATCTCATTCCACATGTATTGCTAAATCCAGGTTCGCAATAACAATCTCTTCCCCAATCCCTAAATGATTTTACTATTTTTTCTAATTGCAAATTATTTGTTAATACAGCTCCTCCTTCACCCATAGTTATATGATGTGCTGGATAGAAGCTTACTGTTGCTATATCTCCAAATGTTCCTACAAGTTTTCCATTATATGTTGAACCTACTGCATCACATACATCTTCTACTACCCATAAGTTGTATTTTTTAGCAACTCTCATTACTTCATCTAAGTTAAAAGGGTTCCCCAAAGTATGAGCTATCATTATTGCTTTTGTTTTTTTTGTTATTGCTTTTTCTATTTCGCTAGCTTTTATATTGTATGTTGGTATGTCTACATCAATAAATACAGGAATTGCATTATTTTGTATTATAGGATTTACTGTTGTTGGAAATCCTGCAGCTACTGTAATTATTTCATCACCTTGTTTTATTTTTCTTTCTCCTAATTTTTTTGAGGTTAATGCAGTTAATGCTAAGAAGTTTGCTGAAGAACCAGAATTTACTAAAGATACACTTTTTATTCCAAAGAACTTTGCGAATTCATATTCGAATTTTTCTGAAAATCTCCCTGTTGTTAACCATCCATCAAGTGATGATTCTACTAAATTCATATATTCTTCTTCATCAAATACTCTTCTAGCAAAGGGTATTGTTGTTTTTCCAGGTATAAATTCTTTTTTTATTTTATTTTTAGCATATTTCTTTGTAAGTTCTAATATTTCTTTTCTTAGTTTATCCATTGTTAGTCCTCCGACCAGTTTTTTTGTTTTCAAAATATTTTATTTGTTTCATACATAATTCATATACATTTTCTTTTTTATAATTTTTATACCAATCAATTGTTAGATTTATTGTTTCAGAGATATTTAATGTAGGTTCCCAATTAAGATAAAATTTTGATTTACTAATATCTAAATTTAATAATTTTGCTTCATGTGGTTGAGTGTTATTTGATAAGTCTTTCCAGAAACCATTTCCATAATTTTCTATTACTTTTTCTACTATTTCTCTTACTGTTATTATTGAATTTAAATGAGGTCCAAAATTCCATGATCCACTATATTTTTTGGGATTTTTTAATAATTTTGTACCTAATAATAAATATCCACTTAATGGTTCCAATACATTTTGCCAAGGTCTTATTGCATTTGGATTTCTTATTTCTATTGGTATGTCTTTTTCTAATGCTCTTATACAATCTGGAATTATTCTATCTTTTGCCCAATCTCCACCACCTATTACATTTCCTGCACGAACTGTTGCTATTGCTTTTTTGTGTTTATTAAACTTTTCAGGATTGAAGAATGATTTTAAATATGCATTTGAAACAATTTCACTTGCTCCTTTGCTGGCACTGTATGGATCATATCCTCCCATTGGATCATTTTCTCTATATCCCCATATCCATTCTTTATTTTCATAGCATTTATCCGAAGTTATATTTATTAAAACTTTTGATTCTTCAGTATTTTTAAATGCTTCTAATACATTTACTGTTCCCATAATATTAGTTTCAAAAGTGTCACGTGGCATTTTATATGATAATCTAACTAATGGTTGAGCTGCCATATGAAATATTATATCTGGTTTATATTTTTCAAATGTATTTTTTAAATTATCATAATTTCTAACATCGTCACGTATATCAATTATTTTTTCTGATAATTTTGATAATACAAAATTATCTTTTTGGGTATATGGATCTAAAGCATAACCTATTACTTTAGCTCCCATTTTTAATAACCATATTGTCAACCATGACCCTTTAAAACCTGTATGTCCTGTTATTAATACTTTTTTATTTTTATAGAAGTTTTTCATATTATTCACCCACAATATTAAAAATATCATCAAAAGAGTTAATAATATAAGAACAGCTGTTTTTTAGATATTCATGATTTTTACAAAAACCAAATTTAACACAGATAATATCCATATTATTATATTTTCCAGCATTTATATCACTTTCTGTATCTCCAATTATTATGCTTTCTTTTACTGGTATATTAAGCTCTCTTATTAAATACTTTAATCTTTTAGATTTTGATGGTATTTTTCCTTCAAGTGGTACACCAAAAATTTTTTGGAAATATTTTGACATGTTGAATTTTTCTATTATTTGTTCTGCAAATATTGATGGTTTTGAGGTTATAATATACATTTTTTTATTTCTTTTAAATAATATTTCTAAAGTTTTAATTACTTTTGGAAAAAGTTGTAATTTAAAAACACCCTTTGATGCATAAATTTGTCGAAAATCATTTCTTACTTTTATTTTTAATTTTGAATCTTCTTTAAATAGCATATTCATTATTTCATCTAATGTTGGCCCTATTAATTTTATAATTTCATTTTCTTCAAGAGGTTTTAAATTATTTAATTCATATGCTTTTTTCATTGAATATATTATGCCTTCAGATGTATCAAAAAGTGTTCCATCCATATCAAAAAACAAATATTTATAGGACATAACTGCCTCCTTAAAAGCTCATTATTTTATTGAATTCTTCTCTATCAAGATAAGTCCATAGATCTTCCATTGGTAATGTAATAATTTTTTCATTCTCTACTTTTGATTTTGTTCTTGGCATTGTTGTAAAGGTTTCTGGTATTTTTACATTACATATAACGGGACCATTATATTCTAATATTTCATCAATATACTTAATCAAATAATCATTATTTTTTATTTCATAAAATTTCAAATTATAAGCTTTAGAAAGTTTTTCCATAGAAGGTAAAGTTAAACCACTTTCTTCATTACTTCCTACATAATTACCCTTGAAATAATTATTTTGTGTATTAACAATTGATCCATATCCATTATTATCAAGGACAAAACATTTAAGGTTTAAGTTTAATCTTCTCAGCGTTTCTAATTCCTGAATATTCATTTGAATTCCACCATCACCTGTTATACAAACAGTTCTTCTATTTAAAGCAATAGTTCCCGCAATAGAAGCAGGTAATCCAAATCCCATAGATCCAAAACCTTCATTATTATATACCCTTTGTCCTTTTTTAACTTTGAAAGATTGCATAGTAATTTCGCTACATATTCCTGAACTTCCAGGAATAACCGCATCTTTTTCTGTTAATTTTTGAGATAAAATATCAATTAATACATAAGGATTAACAAAATCTTTTTCCTTATAATATTCTTCTAAAATAATAGGATATTTGTTTTTTAATTCTGAACAGAAATTAATCCATTTTTCTTTTTTTTCAAAAGTGATATTTTGGATTTTTTTGTTTAATATTTCTAAGAAATCATAAGCGTTTGCTTCTATTTTTAATTCTATATCCATATTCAGTTTATTAATCTCATTTATATCAATATCAACAATTACTTTTTTAGCATTTGGTGCAAAATTTTTGTGATTATATGCTGTTTGACCTGTATCCAATCTTGCACCTATGGAAATAAATAAATCGGATTTTTGTTGGATAAAATTTGCATATCTTGATGCAATAGCCCCTGGCCTTCCAAAATTTAGAGGGTCATTTTCATCTAAAAAGTCAATAACTTTCCAAGTTAATAATACTGGAATATTTAATTTTCTGATTACACTTTGAAATAATTCTTCAGCATTTCCAAGTCTTATGCCATTTCCCGCTAAAATAACAGGGCGTTTTGATTTCTTTATTAATTCAATAACTTTTTCAATAGCTATTTCTAAATTATTATTCTTTTTTTCTTCAGAAGGTATAAATCCTTTTAGATTTTTTTCATCTATAATAGCAGCTTGAACATCAAGAGGTATATCTATCCAAACTGGGCCAGGTCTTCCACTTTTTGCAAGATATACAGCTTTTTCAAGATGATAACGTATATCTTCTGGATTCATTACAGTAACAGCATATTTTGTAATAGGTTTTACAAGAGAAATAATATCTATTTCCTGAAATCCCTTTTGCCTTACACCAGAATTTCCAATCATATCTGCTCTTTTTACTTGACCTGATATCATCAACATTGGAATGAAATCTACCCATCCTGCTGCTACGCCAGTAATAGAGTTTGTTCCTCCGGGTCCAGTTGTAACTAGTCCAACAGCAATATTATTAGTTGCTTCTGCATAGGATTCAACACTTATAGAAACAGCTTGTTCATTTAGATTTGTTATATATTTTAATTTTTTATTTTTTCCAAGTGAATCCACAAGATGCATACATCCTCCTCCTGGAAACATAAAAACGTGTTTTACTCCAAGATTGGAAATAAGCTTAAAAACATAATCAGATAATTTTATCATTTTATCAACCTCTTTCTTTATAAAATCTTATGGTTTTCATTATTAAGGTATATATGTCTGTATATTCATCTACATTGAGTTCTGATTTTATTTTTTCAACAGAAGGAATATATTTATCTACATTATCATCGATTTTTGACTTTTTAATTATTATATCCACTTTAGGAGATACAGATTTTGAAACAATTTCAGCAATTTCTTTTATTGTATAATCTTTTTCCGATCCAACATTATAAATACGCATATTTTTTGAATTTAATAAAATTTTTAAAAACCATATAATAGCATCTGCAGCATATAAGTAAGATCTTATAGGAGTGCCATCGCCTTTTATAATAATGGATTTATTATTTATAGCATCTCTTATAAAATTTCCTATTGCATAATGAAGATTTAATTGAAGATAAGGTCCAACAAATGCGAAGCCTCTTGCTATAGCAACGTTGAAATTATATTCTTTTGAATATTGTAATGTCAAAAATTCTGCACTTTTTTTACCTATTGATAATGCAGCATTCGGATCATCCAAACATAAATTTCCACAATAATTTTCAGGGATTTTATCATAAAAAATAGGATGAGTTCCATAAACTTTACCGGAACTCATATATAAAAATTTTTTAATTTTTGAGTTTTTAGCGAAATCTAAAATTCTTTTTGTACCATCAGTTATTATATTAAATCGAGATATTTGGCTATCTCCACGAAACCACCCTTCTGCTGATGCGCTGGCACCATGGATAATATAAGAGAATTTTTCTTCAGGAAATTTAAAATCTCTAATATCTCCTTTATAAAAAGTAATAAATTTTTCATCATTTAAATGTGGATATAACTTTTTAAATCGTTCGGGATTTCTAGATAATATACCTATATGTATATTAAGATCTAATTTTTCATTAGCATATAACAATGTTTCAAGAAACCATTTACCAAAAAAACCAGTACCACCTGTGATAAAAATATTTTCATTTTTTAATTTGTATATATCCTTTTCTAATTTTTTTATTATAAAATCAAGATCTTCTGATAAAGGATTTTTATACATGTATTATTTCCTCCACCTTAAATATCCGTTTTTTGTTTTTTCAGCTTTTAATTCCTTTTCATTTTTTATGAAATCATTTTCATCAAACACTTTGAACCATGGTACTGGTAAAGGTTTATTTCCGTAAATTCTTTTTGAATCATATTCTTCAATAAAATGTTTATCTTCTGCAATAAGACATGTATCAACGTATTTACCAAACCATTTTATATTCAATCCTCTTTCTATAATATCTTTTAAAGGTTCTTCGAAAACATTACCTAATGATGCATGTATATATGGACATGGCATTACCTCACCATATTGAGTAACAGAAATCATTCTTTTTACTGCAATACAACCTAGATCCAAACCATATCCTGGAGTTAAATGTGTAAAAACATTATATTTTTTCTCTAAATTTCTTACATATTCCATATCTTCACGTGTAACTAGTACATCATAATTACCTTCCCAATTTCCAACTGGTTTAGCATATGTAATAAACACACCAACGTCTTTTGAATTTAGAAATTTAAGAAAATTTTCAAATTCTTGGGAATGTACTCTTTGCTTTGTAACCACAGTTTGAATAATAATATTTAATCCAGCTTTTTTTGCAGCATCTATAGCTCTTAAAGCCCTTTCATGTGAACCTTGTTTTCTTCTAAATTCATCATGTTCTTTTTCATCAAGACTATCTAAACTTAATTGTATTTTGTCTACACCTATTTCTTTTAAATGAAATGCTTTTTCTTCATCAAAAAACCATCCATTTGTATCAAGAGATATATAAAATTTTTTAGGATCAATAGCTCTAATAACATCATCTAAATCAGAAAAAACAAGAGGTTCTCCACCTGTAATTACAAAATGTGCAAGTCCCATTTCGTCTGCCTGCCTTGATAATTCTTCAACATCTTTTGGGGTGAAACTGCGTGCTTCAGGTTTTCTTAATTGAGAAATACCACAATGAGCACAATTAAAATTACATGCATAATTATATTGAAATTGTATTATTGCTATACTTTCTCCTTTTTTTACTTTTTCTTCAAATTTTAATATTTTTTCATATACATATGGTTTTGTTTCTTTTAAAAGATTTCTCTTCATACTTTCATTTTTCTGAACTTTATAATTGATTTTTTTATCCATATTTACACCTCCGCGTGTATAACAATAAATCAGTTATTTCTTATAATTTTATTTTGCTTTAATATATAATTTTTAATATCCGGGTATTCTTTTTTTAATATTTGAGCAATTTCATCCGAATAACTACCTGCCATAATTAATATCGACTTAACATTATGTTTTCTTAAATATTCAGGTGAAACAATCTTTATATGAGTAGCTGGTGTATACTTATTTTGTTTAAATGATGCAGAATCTATAATAAATTTGCATTTTTTATTTAGATTAGTCATAGCAATAATTGCCAATGCTTGATGTCCTGCACCCCATATTGCAAAATCATTATTTTCTTTTATGAAATCATCAATATTCTTTTTTAAAATAGTTTTAAAATTATCAAAATCCTCTACATTAATTAAATTTCTTTTTCTTACAATAGCAGATAATATATAATCATTCCAAATTTCATTTATTTCAAGTATTTCAAATCCACTTAATTTTAATGTAAGCTCTAATGTGTTTTTTGTAAAATATGAAAGATGATCTATGGTAAATTCAGATAACATTTTTTCTTTTAATATCATATTAAAATTAGGGACTTCTATTATTCCTATTCCATTTTCTGTAAGATTGTTCCATATACCTTTTAAAAAAATAATAGGATTTGGTATGTGTTCAAGATAATTAAAAATAAAAAAAATGTCATAAGGTTTTTTTGGAATTTTATAAATTTCATTTTCTATAAAACCCTTAAAAACTTTTAAATTCTTTTCTTTACATATTTTTATATTTTTTTCTGAAAATTCTATTCCATATATTTCAATATCTAATTCATTTAATATATCTAAATAATCACAATTTCCACAACCAATTTCTATACCTTTTTTTTTGTATAATTTGTATTTTTCAATAAATGTTTTTAATTGATGTAATCTAAATTTTTTCATTTTTGATGAAACTGATGTAGCTCTAATAACTTCTTTATAATATGAAACGGGTTCATTATCAAGTTGAACAAGCCCGCATTTACTACATTGAACTATATTTAAGGTTATTGGTTTGTCCATATTAATAATTTCTTCTGTAGGGAAGAATTGAGATCGTGAAGGCATATTTTCTATTTTAAACAAATTTATAGTTTCATTTCCGCAAATACGACATTTACGCATTATTTTCATCTTTTGAAAGTTTTGTATACGTTTTAATTTTTTTCTCTACAAACTTTGTATAATATAATGGATTAGAATATCTGTGTAAAGCATATTTTTGACATGTTTTACACAACGTATGTTCTTCTCTCAATTTGATAATTTCTTCAAATGAAGTTTCAAGATAATTATCTTCTAATTTTCTGTATATATAATCACAGCATGCCATTACGGAAAGATCCCAATTTATTACTGGAACGATTCTTTTCAAAAGACAATCTTTTTCTTTTTCTCGTTTAGCATCTTCTAACATTTCGTCAAGAGATACAAGCATTAATTCTGCTCCCTTTTTAGCATTTTCAGGTAATTTACCTGTTTCAACATATTCTAATGCATAATCGTGAAAAACTCTTGAAATAGTTAAATTAATTCTAAAACCGAGATTATCACATAATTCTTTTACTTTTATATATTCAGCAATATTTACTTTGTTTACGTGAAAATATACTTCTACTATTGTATTGGTTTTGTATTTTTCTATGTAATCATGCAATTTTAAAAGATTGTTATAAAATACATCCCATTTTCCACCTGTATGAGTTATTTCATAATGTTCAGGTCCATAACCTGATACAGAAACTCTAATTTGTGGAGGTTTAGACTTTATTACTTTCTCAAGATGTTTTTCGTAATTTAAGTTTGTTGAAATTCCACTAGCAATCCCATATTCATTATTAATTTTTATTATTTTACTTAAATCTGGATTTAATAAAGGCTCTCCCCATATATATAAATCAACAAGATATAAAAATGGCATTTCTTTGATTAATTTTTTTATTACTTTTTTATAATTTTCAATGCTCATAAATCCATTTTTTTTAAACCTATTTCTTGAATCACCTCTTGGGCAACTAATACATTTTAAATTACATGCTCCAGAAATTTCTATTACTGGATAATATGGTGTGAATTTTTGAATATTTATAAAATCTTGACCTTTTTTTAAATCATAACTTTCACATATTTTAAACATTTCTTTATTTTTTTTATCAACACTGGCAGTAAGAATATAAGCATTATTCAATAATTTTTTATTTTCTAAAACATCAATTGGATTTAGTATTGGAATATTTTCATAGGTTGTTCCAATAAGTAAAGGAGAACTATCGAGAAAAGCTTTAACATTAAAACCATTTCTTTGTAAAGCTTTTAAAAAGCCTCTTCCTTTTTGTCCAGCTCCCCATATGTATATATCTCTATTCTTAAACATTTCTTTTGCATCTTTAACTGTATATATATGATAATTTACATGAACTTTTGAATGTTGTTTTGACATAATTTTCCTCCATTTTAGTAAGATAAATTTTATAATGAAGACTTTATTTTCATTACTTCAAAAAATTTAAATCCTTATAAATGCTATATACGACATTTATTCATTCTTTTCACTTTTTAAAACTTTTAAATATTTTTTAATTTTTTTTCTACTAATTCTATATAATATAACGGATTAAAATATCTGTGTAAAGAATGTTTTTGACATGTTTTACATAGCGGATGTTCTTCTCTTAATTTAATAATTTCTTCAAATGAAATTTCAAGATAGTTATCCGCCAATTTTCTATATATATAATTACAACACGGCATTACAGAAAGATCCCAATTTATTACTGGAACAATTCTTTTTAAAAGACAATCTTTCTCTTTTTCTCGTTTTGCATCTTCCAACATTTCATCGAGGGACACAAGCATTAATTCTGTACCTTTTTTAGCATTTTCAGGTAATTTACCTGTTTCAACATATTCTAATGCATAATCGTGAAATACCATGGAAATGGTTGAATTAAGTCTAAAATTAAGATTATCACATAATTCTTTTACTTTTATATATTCTCCAATATTTATTTTATTTACGTGAAAATATACTTCTACTATTGTATTGGTTTTATATTTTTCTATATAATCATGCAATTTTAAAAGATTGTTATAAAATACATCCCATTTTCCACCTGTATGAGTTATTTCATAGTGCTCAGGTCCATAACCTGATACAGAAATTCTGATTTGTGGTGGTTTGGCTTTTATTACTTTTTCAAGGTATTTCCCGTAATTTAAATTTGTTGAAATACCACTGGCAATACCATATTCATTGTTAATTTTTATTATTTTATCTAAATCAGAGTGTAATAATGGATCTCCCCATATATATAAATCAACAAGGTATAAAAATGGCATTTCTTTGATTAATTTTTTTATTACTTTTTTATAATTTTCAATGCTCATAAATCCATTTTTTTTAAACCTATTTCTTGAATCACCTCTTGGGCAACTAATACATTTTAAATTACATGCTCCAGAAATTTCTATTACTGGATAATATGGTGTGAATTTTTGAATATTTATAAAATCTTGACCTTTTTTTAAATCATAACTTTCACATATTTTAAACATTTCTTTATTTTTTTTATCAACACTGGCAGTAAGAATATAAGCATTATTCAATAATTTTTTATTTTCTAAAACATCAATTGGATTTAGTATTGGAATATTTTCATAGGTTGTTCCAATAAGTAAAGGAGAACTATCGAGAAAAGCTTTAACATTAAAACCATTTCTTTGTAAAGCTTTTAAAAAGCCTCTTCCTTTTTGTCCAGCTCCCCATATGTATATATCTCTATTCTTAAACATTTCTTTTGCATCTTTAACTGTATATATATGATAATTTACATGAACTTTTGAATGTTGTTTTGACATAATTTTCCTCCATTCTATAAGGCTAATTTATATATATTTATAATATCTTCTTTTGACAATCGTTTTAATCTCCCTATATATTCTTTTTGAGTTGCATTTTCTACAAGTTTATCTATATTATTTTCTGTAATACCAATTTCTTTTAATGTTGTGGGCTGGCCAATTTTTTTATACCATTCTATTAATGTCTCTATACCCAATTTTGCATCAATTGATGGATTTCCTGTGTCTATATTAAATATTTTTAATGCAAATCTATCAAATCTTTCTATATGTTCATTATAATTATATTTTAGCCATGCAGGAAAGATGATAGCTAATCCTTCACCATGAGATACATCAAAAAGTGCAGAGAGAGAATGTTCTAATTCATGGCTTGACCAATCTCCTCCCTTTGTTCCAGTAGAAAGAAGTCCGTTTAATGCTAAAGTAGCACTCCACACAAGATTTGCCCTAGCGTCATAATCTTCGGGATTACCTAACAATATTTCAGTGGTTGTAATTATAGTTCTAATTATACTTTCAGCTAACTGTAACTGTATTTCATTATTTTTTGTTCCATCAAAGTAGAATTCCATTGCATGACTTATTGCATCAACAGCTCCATTTATTGTTTGTTTTTTAGGTAACGAAAATTGTACGGTAGGATCTATAATAGATACCTTAGGGTATAATGCAAGTCCTGAAGTTGTCCATTTTTGATTTGTTTTTTCATTCGTTATCACAGCATTTCCATTCATTTCAGAACCCGTTGCAGAAAGTGTTAGAATTACAAATAATGGTAAAGCTTTTTTAAATCTATTTTTTGTAGCAAAGGCATTCCAAATATAATCATCATAGAAAAATCCACCAGCAATCGCCTTAGCAGAATCAATAACGCTTCCACCACCAATAGCAAGAATTCCATCAACATTGTTTTTCTTTGCAAATTCAATTCCTTCGATTACCTTTGAGAGTCTGGGATTAGGTTTTACTCCAGAAACCTCTATAAACTCTATATTATTTTCTTTTAATGAAATTACTACTTTATCATAAACACCATTTTTCTTTATTGAACCACCACCATAATGAATTAATACCTTTTTTATATTATTTTTCTTTAATTCATCACCTATTTTTTCTATTGTCTCTTTTCCAAATATTATTTTTGTTGGATTTTGAAATATAAAATTATTCATTTTCTAACCTCCCGAGTATTCTTTCTTCTGAATACTTTCTTAGTAAAATATCAATATCTAATCTATGTAGTCCATATTTTTGACACTTTTTACAAATTTGCTGATTATGTCGCAATTTCAATAATTCATCATATGGAATATCAAGGTAATTATTATGTATTTTATTATAATATAAGTGGCATTGTAGCACAGACAAATCCCAGTTTATTATAGGAAATAATCGTTGGCATAAACAGGGCTTCCCTATTTCATTTTTTATAATTGGTATTATTTTTTCAAAATCCCATGCAAGTGAATTCAATACATTTTTTATTTTATAATTTATAATACCATATTTAAGATAATAAAGCAGGTGATTATAGGGATTTAAATATGCCCATGATGGAGATACTTTAAAATTATATTTTTTTAAATATTCTTTAATTTTCTCATAATCATTTCTATTATCCTTGTATAAGTGAAATAGAAATGAAATTTGTGTTTTTGATTTGTATAAACTTATTAAATTATATAAAAAATCAACATTATTCTTAAAAGTATCCCACGAAGCATTATCATAATATTTTGAATAATTTTTATCAAAACCACTAACAGAAATTATAATTTGTGTTGGATTAGATTTAATTAATTTTTCTATGTTTTTAGTTATTTGTAAGTTTGTTTGTATAGAGACTGGAATATATTTTTCTGATAATGTAATGATTTTATCAATTTCTGGGTTTAATAATGGTTCTCCCCATAAAGATAATTGTATATTAAATAAATTTGGTATATCCAACATTAATTTAGACAAAACTTTTCTATAGGTATAAAAATTCATTATACCTTTTTTTAACTTAAGATTTCCTTGAGGACAAAAGTTACAATTTAAATTACAGTCTCCAGATATTTCAATTATAGCTTCGGGTCTTTGTAATTTTATATATGAAATAAAGTCTTCATTTTTATTTAAATTATTATCTATACAAATTTTTTCCATTTCATGTCTGGATTGTGCCGCTGCAAGTATTAAAAATGCTTCATTTTTTTGTGCTTTTATTATTATTTTTTCAGGTGAATATACTTTTGAAGTATCTATATTTGAATTTTCTATATTTTTATTAGAATCGCAAAAACCAAAAATATTTATATTATTTTTATTTAACATGCGTTTTAAAGATCTTCCTAATTGTCCGGTACCCCATATATATATTTCTTTGTTTTTAACTAATTTTTTTAATGATTTAATATTTAATCCCCTGTTTGTTTTTAACGGTTTAAACATAAAATTATTCTCCTTTAACTGCATATAACACAGTTTCACTTATGTATCCAGTATAATTTCTCAAATATAATTGATATTTTCCATATAATGATTTTATAAATAAAGGTATTTCCCACATATGTTCCGGAGTATGATAAACACATATAGATAAATCAGGAATGTTTTCTTTTATTATTTTTTTTGCACCATATAATGCTTCTAATTCAGATCCTTCTATATCCATTTGTATAAGTGTTGGGCTATAATTTAATAAAACATCATCAAGTTTTATAACCTGTATAGCAACATTTCCATTTTTATTTACTCTACTATTTGTATTATTTCCTTCATCAAAGTAAAGTATTTTATTTTCAGAATATACACCACATGGTGAGGTTAATATATATTCTGCTATATTTTCTTTATTATTATTAAGATAATCAATTAATTTTGAATAATTATTTTTGTCGGGTTCAAAGCATACAATTGTTTCCACCTTTCCAATTTTTTGATTTAATTGCTTTATGGTATCACCATTATAGGCACCACAATTTATGAATCTATTATAATTTAGTTTTATATCATAAGGAAAATATTGGTTTTTAATATTGCCATTTGGTATAACTTGAGGTATTTTATATATATGAGTTTTAAGATATTTTATAAATATTTTTTTGCTTAAATCGTCTTTAAAATAATTAAATGTTTTTAATATTTTTTCTTTATTTTCTAAATAAAAATAAAATCCTTTTTTTTCTATTTCTTTATTAGTAAAATGTAAGTGATATTCATAAATATCATTTACAAAAATTATATTATTTAACTTTAAATTTTTTAAAGTATTAACTATTTCTTTATAATATTCTTTTTTACCAATAGTAATGATAATTACATAATTTTCTGGAATATCTATATTTAATTCTTCCGGTTTAATAACAGGAATGTTATTATAAGTTTTCTTTGATGGATTTTTATCTATAATTTTATCTATTTTAATATTTTTATATCTATTTATAACAATTGTAAAAAAAGTTATACATCCACTTCCAAAACCATATAAAACAATTTTTTTATTTTTTATAATTTCATGAATAGAATATTTTTTATTATTTGGAATATATTCTTTTATAAATAATTTTTTCAATTCTTTTTTATAATTCATTAGATCACCTTTAATATGATAATATATCTTCTGTTAAATATATTTTTGTTTTTCTATGCTTGTTACTTTGAACTTTTTCGTCATCATAATAAGAATCGTCTTTATAATGAGTAGTTGAGATTTCTTCAATAACTGCACCTTTTTTGCTATAAAATGAATGTTTTTTATTTCTTTTTACAACGATAACATCACCAGGTTTATAAGTTTTTTCTTTATCATCAATTTTAATTGTGAAATCTCCATATAATACATTGAACGTTTCTTCTTTTTGTTTATGATAATGTGTTGGGTGTTTTTGACCAGGCAATAATATTATTATTTTTTTACAATATTCTCTGTTTATTATTTCGATTATAGTTGCACCATATTCATTAAATTTATCTAATCCATAATGATGTGAAAGTTCACATAAACTATTTTCTGGTATTACAACATTGCTCTTTTTTACAATATCTAATATAGATTTTACATAGTTCTTTATCTCAGGATATAAGTCCTTTATTTCTACGTTATTTTTTTCTATAGGATCATTTTTCTTTATGTTTTCAATTGCAATAAAGTTTTTGTATTTTGACATATCATTTGCTGAATATTGTTGTTCTTGACGCGGGATTGAAAAAAACACATCATTTAAGGTGATATTTTCTCCTTTTTTAATGTCCCTTATTGCATAAATTCCTCTTTTTAAATTATGCAACGATTCAAGTTCTGCTTTTGGGAATTCATATCTTTTCCCTATTATTCCATTCATAATAAATGCATCTTTGGCTGAAAGCAGCCATTTATAAATCTGTTCTGGTTTAGCAGAATACGCATTTAATTTTATATTTTCTGTTTCTACACCAACATGTTTTTCAAATATCCAAGCACCTTTAGCAATAGTCATCTTTATGGCATCAAAATTATTAGGATCTTCATGAGTTGAAAAACCTATTGTTATATCAGAAAATTCTTTCTTTAATAAATCAATTTGGTTTAATTCTAGTTTTTCTTTAGGGGTTGGATATGAAGCAACACAATGCATAATACTTAATTCTTTATTTCTATGTTTAAAAAAGTAAACAACGTTTCTAATATCATTTAATGAGGATCCTGCGGTAGATGCAATTACCGGTTTATCATATTGGGTAATTTTTTCCAATAATGGCCAATCCGTAAATGAAGCGCTGGCTATTTTTATAATATCATAATTATGTGATATAACTCTTTCAACGGATTTTTCATCAAAAGGTGTGCACATGGATATAAATCCATTTTCTTCAACTGTTTTTTTCAATTCAAGGAAATCTTCTTCTGAAAGTCGTGTTTCAGCAAATCTTTTTATATATTTATAAGAAAAATCCTCCTTGTGATCTGGATGGATAAATGTATCCAAATCTCTGTATTGAAATTTAAATGCAAAATTAAAAACATCTTCAAACTCTTTAATTACTTTCTTAATTTTATGAATTATTCTTTTACCATGTTCAACACTACCTTGATGATTATTTGCCATTTCAAAAACAAATAATGGTTTTTCAAAAAGCATATTATAGCCTCCTTACCATATTTTCCATGGAGCTTTTTTTAAATTCCATAAATTTTCCAGTTCATGTTTATCTCTTAATGTATCCATTGGTTTCCAGAAACCATTATGTTGATAAGCCTTTAGATTCTTTTCTCTGGCTAATTTTTCGAGAGGACCATTTTCCCATGCAGTATGTTTATCGTCTATATAATCAATAACTTCTGGTTCAAGAACAAAAAAGCCCGCATTTATCTTTGATTTATCACTTTTGGGTTTTTCTATAAATGAATTTACTACATTATTATTATCTATATCTAAAACACCAAATCTACCTATAGGTTGAGTAACTGTTATTGTAGCTAATCTTCCGTGGCTGCGATGAAATTCTACCAGTTTTTTAATATTTACATCACCAACTCCATCACCATATGTAAGCATGAATGTTTCATTGCCAATATATTTTTTTACTTTTTTAATTCTTCCTCCTGTCATTGTATTAAGTCCTGTGTCTACAAGTGTAACCTTCCAATTTTCAGTATAGGAATTATGTATTTCTATATTTCCAGAAGAAAGATCAATGGTCATGTCACTCATATGTTTATGATAGTTTATAAAATATTCTTTAATTATGTAACCTTTGTAACCAAGACAGATTATAAAATCATTATACCCATAATAAGAATAAATTTTCATAATATGCCATAATATAGGTTTTCTTCCAATTTGAATCATTGGTTTTGGAATTCTTGTGGTTTCTTCTTCCAAACGAGTACCATAACCTCCTGCAAGAATAACTACTTTCATAGCAATTCTCCTTTCAATAAATTTGATTTTTTTAATATATTTTTAAATACCTGTTTTTCATCATAAAAATCGAGATCTTTTATTGTATTTTTTCTTACATCTTTACTAACATTTCTAAGATATCTTTTTGGATTTTCTTTATCAAGTATATTCTTAATAATGTCAAAATATGTATTATACTTATAAAAGTCAAAAGTGGGGTCTTTCAATTTGAAATCTTTTCCTAATATTCCCCTAGGATTTACATATCCTGTATAACCATTTATAAAATTAAACCATAAAGTTGTATCTGCGTGTATTGTTGGAATTCCAAGATATGATGTTTCAATTGCAGAAACTCCTGTATTAATAGCTAAATCATGAATAGAAACAAATCTAAAATCAATTTTTTCCATGGGTATTATTTTTATGAATTTCTCTACTCTATGAAATTTTATTATTTCTCTCATAATATTACTAAACCCACCTTTTCCAACAATATTTACATAAAATTCATATCCGTTATTTATTAATTTAGCCATATCTTCTACAGCATTTAAAAGAAATGATTTTGTATAAACAAGTCTTGGGTAGGTTATAATTCTAATTTTATCGTCAAAATTGTTATTCAAAGAAATATTTTTTAATTTGTTAATACTAAAATAAGGAACACCAACATAATGATAATGACTATCAGGTTTATAATTTTTTATTCCCAATTTTAATTCTAAATATTCTTTTGTTAAAGCATCAATAAATAAAATGTTATTAGTATTTTCTTTATAAAATTTAATATTTTTATTAGGATTACCAATAAAGAAATTTACTATTGTTGTTAAATAATGCTTTATATTTAAATTTAATTTATTCTTTGTTTTTTCAAGCCATAAACTTGTTGTTACAGGATGTCCTATTACGAGTTCAGGTGGGAATATATTTTTAATGTTTTTTAATTCTTTTTCAAAATCCATAATTTTTTCAATGTCTTCTGGATATTCCGAAAGAGGTGTATTTATAATTAATATTTCTCCTTTAAAATTTATATCTTTCATAATATCAAGTGATTTTTTTGAATAATTATTTGAGATAAGTATAATTTTATATCCATATTTCTTTGCTTCTCTCGAAAATGAAGCAATAACTCTTTCTCCACCACCATATTGAAATTTTTCAAATTCATTCATGACATACCATATATATTTTTTTTCTGAAGAATTTGAAAAAGTAAATCTCAATATTTTTTTTTCTTCAAAAGTATAAGTATCTTTTTTTATATCTTTTTCTAATTTTTCAAATGTTTTTTCTATTTGAGATATTTGTTTTTCAAAAGTATAATTATCTTCTATAAATTTTCTATATTGTTCGGAGTTATAATCAGCATTTAAAATTAAATTTAAAAATCCATCAATATCATTGAAAATATTTTCTTCTGGCCATATTTTTCTGCTTTCTTTCCATGCGTGTATAATGGGTTTTAAGCCAATAGCCATTGCTTCACCGACGGTAGAATGAAAAGATTCTTCTATAGAAGTAGATAAAATAAAATCCATATTTTTTAACCATTCTCCAAGATCTTCAATACGAGGAACAAAAGTAATATGTTTTTCTAAACTCATTTCCTTTATCATTGTTTCAATAGCCATTTTATATCGTAAATCTTGAAAATTACCCCGTACATATAGTTTATAACTGTCATCTTTTTTTATTAATTCTTTAAATGCCATTAATAATATTTCAAAACCCTTTCTATAATTAATATTTCCTATTATAACAAGATTTTTTCCTGGTGTTTTTTTGGGGAAATAAGGAAATTTATTTAAATCTATACCGTTTCTTAATATACTAATCTTTTTAGGATTAATAATATTTCCAAATCTTTTAAAAAACAAATCTTTTTTATGCTCTGCAACAAAAAACACATGATCAATAACATCCCATTTAATCTGTTTTGGGATATCAGTGAATACTTCATAACCATGTATTCTACAAATAACTTTTTTATCTTTTAAATCAACATTATTAGTTACAAAATTTGCAACTTCATTTCCCCATTCTAGCCATATAATATCAGATCGTTTTATTTCCTTTTTAATCTCTTCTGGATTATTACTAATTATTAAATTTACATTGTATTCATACGCCATTTCTCGGGCTATTGGTTTTACGAATGTTTCTAAACCTGGTGAACAAAAAAAAGATACTTTTATATTTTTTTTAATTTTTTTTCTTTGTTCTAATAATTTTTTTGCCATTTCATTTTTTTTATTTAATTCATATGCTTTATTATAAAATTTTATTGCAGATGTTTTTGATCTGTTTTTAAATTCAATATCTCCTAAAATATCATATATGGACCAATCTTTTTCTTTTATTCTCATTAAATATTTCCATGCTTCTAATTCTTTTTCTAATGAAATTAATACGTGTGAATAATTATATAATAAATCTGGATTTATTGGATCTATTTTTAATCCTTTTTCAAATTCTTCTTTTGATTTTTCAAATTCATTTAGATAAAAATAAATTAAACCTTTCAAATTATATTTTTCCCATTTATTATTGTTTATTTTTTCTATTTCTAATAAAGCATTATTATATTTTTTGTTTTCTATTAATTTAATAATATCATAGAACAAAAAAATCAACTCCTTAATTTTTTTCTTAATAAATATATAACTTTTATTTATATTATAACATATAAAAATATAAAACATCTTTCGATGTTTTATATTTTTATATCTTCTTTATGTTTATAAACCTTCAAATCAACAAAAGAGTCAACTGCTTTTATATCTTTTAAACCATTTCCAGTAACTACAATACAAACGCTACCATTAAAGAATTTATTTTTATTCAATTTTTTAAATCCAGCATAAGGCACTGCGCCTGCTGGTTCTGAAAAGATACCTGTTTTTACAGCAAGTTCACCAATTGCTTCTATTATTTCACTATCACTAACAGAAATAAATGTTCCCTTTGATTTTTTTACATATTTACAAGCTTTTATGACGTCTCTTGGTTTACCAACAGATATACTATCTGCAATTGTTTTTGCTTCTAAATCATGTGGTTTAAATGGTTCTCCATCTTCAAATGCTTTTTTTATTGATGCAGCATTTTCTGCTTGAACTCCTATTATTTTAGGGATTTTATTTGTTATTCCAGTCATATAAAAATCATAAAAACCTTTATAAAGAGAGCTTATTACTGTTCCATCACCAACACTCACCATAATATATTCAGGAACAATGAAATCGTTTTGAACTATTATTTCCAATGCTCCAGTTTTTTTCCCTTCGAGTAAGTAAGGATTTATTGCTGAGTTTCTACAGTACCATCCTTTTTCATTGCCTATTTCAAGAGAAATATCAAAGGCTTTATCATAGCTTCCATCTATTGCAATAACATTTGCACCATATACAAAGAGTTGAGATATTTTTGCTATTGGTGCCGATGCTGGTAAAAATATATGTGTTTTTAATTTTGTTGGTGCAGAAATGCCTGCAAGAGAGCTTGCAGCATTCCCAGTTGAAGCGCAGTAAATAGTATCATAATTTTTTTCAATTGCTTTTGTTACAGCAATTGCTGATGCTCTATCTTTATATGATCCCGTTGGATTTGAACCATCGTATTTTATTAATAAGTCAACTCCATCAAAGTTTTTAAACTTGTATAAAGGTGTTCCACCAACGTATAAATGAGTTTTATAACTATTTTTTTCAATTGGTAGTATCTTTTCAAACTGCCAAAGTGGTGCATTTTTTTCAAAATCAGACTTTTTGATGTTTATAGAATCATAGTCATAAATAACTTCAAGCGTTCCAAGTCTATTTCCACATTTTGGACACGTGTATTCAACTTCATCTTTTTCAAATGTTTGTCCACAACTGATACACTTTAGTTTATACTTCATTTTTTCATCTCCATAGCTTTAAAGACTTTTTCAGGAGTTATTGGTAAGCTTCTTATTCTTACACCAGTTGCATTAAAGATTGCATTTGCTATTGCTGCTGGAGGTGTATCTATTCCTATTTCTCCAACAGATTTAGCACCATATGGTCCACTTGGTTCATAGCTTTCTGCAAATTCAACAGTTAATTTTTTTACATCGCGTCTATCTGGTATTCTGTAAGTCATTAAGGTATTATTTCTCATTTTTCCATTTGAAAAGTTTATATCTTCATACAATGTCATACCTATTCCTTGTACTAGTGCACCTTCAACTTGAACTTTTGCAAGATTTGGATTTATTGGAGTTCCACAGTCTACAACAGAAACAAAATTTATTACTTCAACCTTTCCAGTTTCAGTGTCGAGTTCTATTTCTACAAAACTTGCCATGTAAGGTGGTGGTGATTTTTTTCCAACATAAGATCCATCAGCAACTAATTGTTTTTGATTCATTGAATAGTATAGTAGTTCTGATAGTTGTTTTAAGGATATTTTATTTTTATTGTCATCTCTTATTATTTCTTCACCATTAAAATGAACTTTATCTGTTCCTAAGTTTTTAGAGCCTTCTTCAAGAATCATTTTTTTCATATTTTCTGCTGCAATTCTAACTGAATTTCCAGATACATAAGTTGTACTCGAGGCGTAAGCTCCTGTATCAAAAGGAGTTAAGTCTGTATCAGATGAATAAGGTATTATTTTATCCGTTGAAACCCCAAGTGTTTCTGCTGCAATTTGTGATAGGATTGTATCGCTTCCGGTTCCAAGATCGGTAGCTCCAACCAATAAATTAAAGGAACCATCATCATTTAGCTTTAAAATTGCAGATCCCATATCTATATCGGCAATTCCAGAGCCTTGCATTGCTATTGCCATTCCAACACTTCTTATTTTGTTTCCATATGCTTTTTTAGGATACTTTTCATTCCATTTGATTAATTCCATTCCTCTTTTTACACAGTAATCTAACTTACAACTTTGTATATTCATTTCAACGCCTTCACGTCCTTCTCCCATTATTTTAAATATTGGAGAGGTTTCACCTTCTTTAATCATGTTTTTTGTTCTTATTTCAACTGGTGATATTTTTAGTTTTTCTGCAAGTTCATCTATTACTGATTCAAGTGCAAAGTTTCCTTGTATTGCACCATAACCTCTGTAAGCTCCTGCTGGAGTTAAGTTTGTATAAACAACATCTCCACCAAATCTCACGGCATTTACTTTATTGTATAGAGGTAATGTTTTTGATCCTGCAACCATAAAGACTGTCAAGGCATGTTCGCCATATGCTCCAGTATTTGATAAAACATCAACATCAATAGCCTTTATGAGTCCATCTTTATCTGCACCGATTTTTATATTGAATTCCATTTCATGTCTTGAATAAGTAGCTTCAAATACTTCTTTTCTTGTATAGATAATTTTTGCAGGTTTTCCCGTTTTTAATGTAACCATTGCAACGTATGGCTCACCATGTATTGCTTGTTTTCCACCAAAACCTCCACCAATTCTTGGTTTTATTACTCTTATTTTGTTTATTGAAAGGTTTAAAACATTTGATAAGATTCTTCTTATATGAAATGGTACTTGTGTTGCAGTTATTACATTTAATCTTCCCATATAGTCTATAAAAGATGTTGCAACCATTGGTTCAAGCATTACGTGTGCTTGTGGTTGAGTGTAGTATTTGCTTTCTACAACTACATCACATTTTTTTAATTCTTCTTCAACATTGCCAACATTCATATTGTATGAAGCAGCAATATTTCTTTCGGGGTTAAATCCTATTTCAAACATTGAATGAGCTTCTTTCTCAAAGTGAATTATTTTTGAATCTTTTGCTTTTTTAAAATCAAGAACAGGTTCAAAGAGTTCATACTCTACCTTTATTTTTTTTAAAGCTTTTTCTGCAACTTCTTCATTTATTGCGGCAACTGCTGCAACTTCATCCCCAACGTATCTAACATATTCATCAAGAACAAATTTATCATAAGGAGATGGTTCTGGATATCCTTGCCCAGCTCTTGTAAATATTTTTTTAGGGAAGTCTTTGTGAGTCAAAATACATTCAACACCTTCTATTGAAAGTGCTTCATCAGTATTTATAGAAATAATTTTTGCAAAAGGATGAGGGCTTCTAAGTATTTTTACAATTAAAGCATCTTGTGGTGCAAGATCGTTAGTATAAGCAGGTTTTCCCATTAATAAACCTACACCATCAACTTTGGGTATGGATTTTTTTACTTCTTTCATTTCTCCACCTCCAAATACTTCATTATTCCTCTATGTTGTGCTTCGTATCCAGAACATCTACAAAGATTTCCTGCAAGATATTCTTTTACACTTTCTGAGTTTATTTCAAGATTTTCATTTTTTAATCCCATTATAGCCATCACAAGTCCAGGTCCACAAAAACCGCATTGATCTCCACCTTCAGCTGTTATGTATTCTGCAATTATTTTAGCTTCTTCACTAACGCCTTCTACGGTTGTAACTTCATGACCATTTGCTTTTATTGCCAGCAAAGAACAAGAGAGTATGGGTTTTCCATCAAGTAAAACGGTGCATACACCACATGTTCCAGTATCACAACCTTTTTTTACACTTTTATAGCCTTCGCGTCTTAAAAGATCTAAAAGAGATATTCCATAATTATCAATATTAAACGTTTTATTTAGGTTATTTATCTTTATATTTATTTTCATAAAATCACTTCCTTTAATCCTCTTTTTACAAGTACCTTACACATTTCTTTTCTATATTCTTTTGTTGCTCTTATGTCAGTATCAAAACTCAATTCATTTGCAACTATTTCACTACATTTTTCAATACTTTTTTCATTTATATTAGAAGAAATAAATTCCATACCATCAATTGCTAATTTTGCAATTCCAGGTCTTGCACCAACAGTTATTTTAAATCCTTTTTCAAATTTAGAAACAGCTACATTTAATATTCCAAAGTCGCTTTTAGAATTTCTTAATGTTTGATAAGAGGTTTTTAAAACATCTTTTTTTATTGATATTTTTTTTAATATATTTCTTTCTCTTTTTTGAGTTAAGAATGTGTCTAAATTTTCTTCTCTATCATAAAGATATACTTTTGTATTTAATGAAAGTAAGACAGTTATTAAATCAGAGAATCCATACTTTGGATATATACTTCCGCCAATAGTAACCATATTTCTAAGTTGAACTCCTCCAACATTTTTTAAAGCAGTTACTATGCTTTTAAAGTTTTCATTTATACATTTACTCATTTCAATCTTTCGAAACGAAGTATAACCTCCTATTTCTATATGGTTTTCTTCATTTTTTATAAAATCAAGCTCTGTATTTGATAAGTCTATTCCCATGTTTATTGTCCGGGGAGATAAACGTAAAAATACTCCACCTCCAATAAGTTCAGAATCCTTTCTCATCATATAAAGATCATGAGCTTCTTTTAATGTTTTTGGTACAACATACTCTTTAATATTTAACAAATCTGATCCCCCCCTCAAGGTTTGAGTTAATACAATAATAACACATTTTCACTTTAATTTAAAATTTTGATATTAAAAAGAAACAAATACTTTAACATAAAATATATGAAAAATTTATAATTACGTAATTTTAAAAAAGATTAAATAGTATATTATATACAAAGAATATTTTTAAAAGAATATTTTTAGGAGGTGTCTATATGAAAAATGATTTCTTGGGTAGATCGCTAGGAGTAATTAATGACTTTTCTGTTGAAGAACAGTTGTTTCTTTATCAGCAGACAAAGAGATTAAAAGAAAAGTGGAGAAACAAAGAAAGTCTCGATGAATTTAGAATTAAAAATAAAGATATTGGTATTTATATTGTTTTTATAGAATCGAGTACAAGAACTAAAGAGTCTTTCATTAATGCTGCAAGATTTCACAGAAACGCAAGAGTTTCTATTTTTGATTCTTCTCATTCTTCTTTCAATAAAAAAGAAAGTTACGCAGACACTTTTAACATGCTTACTGGTTACAGTGACTATTCTATCTTCGTTATTCGTTCAAAACTTGAAGGTACATGTAAATGGTTAGAACAATCCACTTCAGAATTTGCTTTAAGAAATGGTCTTGCTATTCCTTCTTTCATTAATGGTGGCGATGGTAAACACGAACACCCTACTCAAGAAATACTCGATGAATTTAGCTTTTTAGAACAAAAAAAATGGGATACTTCCCATATACACATAGCACTTGTTGGTGATTTGCTTCATGGTAGAACAGTACATTCAAAGGTTAATGGTTTAAAGATATTTAAAGAAGTTACTGTTGATTTAATAGCTCCTAATGAACTTCAAATGCCACATCATTACATTGAAAAAATGAAAATGAATGGATTTAATGTTAGAATTTTTTCTTCTATTGAAGAGTATTTAAAACAAAAAAATATAGCAGATACATGGTATTTTACTCGTCTTCAACTTGAAAGAATGGGAGAAGACATACTTGAAAAAGAACAATTCCTCAGAAAATCAGTTACTTTCCAAAAACAATTCCTTGATTTTTTACCTCAAAATGTTAAATTTTATCATCCTTTGCCAAGGCATAAACTTTATCCTACAATACCTACCTTTTTAGATAAATTGCCCTTAAACGGTTGGGAACAACAAGCAATAAATGGATATTGGACACGAACAACCTTGTTATCCATGATGGGTGGAGTATTAAAAACAGATTTTGATACATCAAAGAAAATACAAGAAAAGAAAGATACTTTTATAGAATCAGCTAAAGTACACAATAACTTTGTTCCAAATAAAAAGAGTGGCATAAAACCTGTTGATAATGGAACTGTTATAGATCATATAGCAAAAGGTAAGAGTAATGAAGAAATATATGAAACTATGGTAAAAATAAGAAAGGTTTTAAAAATATATGATTCAGATAGTGCAGATGGAATATTTGTATCTTCTGATAGAAAAAATAAAGGATATATAAGTTTGCCAAATAAATACTTGACAGAAAAAGAAATTAAAAAATTATCTGCAATTTCTCCAGAGGTAACTGTAAATATAATTAAAAATCAACACGTTGAAGAAAAATATAGAATTCATTTGCCACCAAAGGTTTATGGATTTAGCAAATTAAGATGTAAAAATGAAAATTGTATTTCTCATCCAAACAATGGAGAAGGAATTAAAGGTTCATTTATAAGAAATAAAAATGGAGAGTTAGTTTGTGAATACTGTGAAACACCACATACTTTTGAAGAAATATGGAATGTATAAAACAAACCAAGCTTTGCTTGGTTTGTTTTATGCTTTTATTTATCTAATTTCTTTATTTCTTCTATAGATAAATCAGTAAGTTCAGATATTAATTTTTTATCCAATCCTTTAGTTAACATTTTTTTTGCTGTTTCAATAGATTTTTGTTTTATCCCCTGTTCAATGCCTTGTTCAATGCCTTGTTCAATGCCTTGTTCGATCCCTTGTTCAATGCCTTGTTCGATCCCTTGTTCGATTCCCTTAGATAAACCTTTTTTAAAACCTTTATTTTCAGCTGTTTTTATTGCAGCTTCTTCATCACGAAGCCACTTTAATCTTGCTTCATAGCTTTCTCGTTCTTCATAATTTAATGACATTTCATCCAATAATTCTACAGCTTTTTTTATACTTTCTACTTCTTCTAATTCTTTTGGTAATTTATCTTTTTCATATATATCCGCTTTTTTTAGAAAGTTTACCCATCTATCTAACATGGTACTCATTTTTTCATCATACTTTTCTAGCTCAATAAAATGTATTTCTAAATGATCAATGAATTCTTTTTTGCTTTCCATATTTACTATTTTATATACATTATGGTAATTTTCTTCTTCTAAACATTTAAAGTTTAATATGTTTATACTAATAGTTTTTTTCAAATTATCATAGTTTATTCCTGCAAAAAGTTGTCCTGAATAGACTCTTGACCAGTAATACAGTGCTCTTTTATCATAATATTCTTGATCTATTATCTGCATTTCTACATTGTACCAATGTCCCTTTTGATCTACTGCTTTTATATCTAATATTGAAAGTTTATCATTTTTAAAGTTTTTTTCATTGTATGGATTTTTTATTTCTATGTCTTTTACTTTATCTTCTTCTGATACTATTGAATTTATTAAATCTATTAATAATTGTTTATTTGATTCAGTTCCAAATAACTTTTTGAATGCAAAATCTACTCTTGGGTTTATTCTACACATCTTTATTCACCTCCAATTTTTTTCTATATTGAAATTATAGCATATTAATTATAAAAATCTTTTTTTGTGAATTTTAAGATATAAATGCTATAATTTATATTATCAATAAATTTTAATTTTAAAGAGGTGTGTTTTGAAACATTTTTCGCATTTAACTAATAAAGAGTTGGAAAAAATTTTTTATATAAAACCAAAAGAAATTAATAAGTTTTCAAAAAAAGAAATGCTTGAAAGAGCATTGGGGGCTACACTTTATATTCCTGGTAATAAGAAAAGTATAGCTAATATAATTATGGAAAATAAAATTCCAGGTTTATCTTCAATTGTTTTGTGCCTTGAAGATGCTGTTGGTGAAAATGAAGTAAAGAGTGCAGAAAAAAATTTAATAAAAAATTTAAAAGAATTATCAAATGTAAAAAACGTACCTTTGATGTTTATTAGAGTTAGAAATCCAAAACATTTTCAAGAGTTTGTAGATGAATACTATAATTATTTAGATAATATTATAGGTTTTGTTTTTCCAAAGTTTGATACAACAAACGCAATAGAGTACTTTGAAGTATTAAAAAAGTTGAATGTTAAAAATAACAATAATTTTTATGGAATGCCTATTTTAGAAACAAATAGGGTTTTAAATAAAAGGTTTAGATACAATGAATTTGATGAGCTTTTAAAAATTTTTAAGTCATATAAAGAATACTTATTGAATATAAGAGTTGGAACTACTGACTTAAGTGGACTGTATAGTTTACGAAGAAATCAATACACGACAGTTTATGATATCTCTTTGTTAAGAGATTTTTTTGGGGATGTTATAAATTATTTTAAGGCAGAAAATTTTATAATTTCTGGTGGTGTTTGGGAATACTTTGAAAAGTGTAAAACAAATAGAATTTTAAAACCAGAGTTGAGAGAAAGTCCTTTTATAGAACATTATGGAAGTAAAGGAAAAAGAATTAGAAAAAATATATTGAATGATTATAATGATATTTTAATAAAAGAAGTACTGTTGGATAAAGAAAATGGATTTTTAGGTAAAACAGTTATTTATCCAACTCATGTAATAATTGTTAATTCTATGATGCCTGTAATGTATGAAGAATACATTGATGCACTTGAAATATTAAAAAATGATGGAGAAGGTGTTTTAAAGAGTAACTTTAACAATAAAATGAATGAAATAAAGCCTCATTTTAAATGGGCAGAAGAAATAGTAAAAAAATCAGAGATATATGGGGTGTTTAATGAAGATGAAAACTTCACAAGCTTATTACAAGATAAATGATAATTTAAAAGTAAAGGTAATGGTAAGAGAAAATCCGTTTCAGTTGAATATTAATGATTTATTTGAAATGGCTGCAAGAATAAACAAAAAGAGAGCTTTTTTATTTGTCAGTAAGGTATTAGGAAAACATATACCAGTGTCTCCACAAAAGTCTATACAGTATGGTAAACTTTTGGGTGAGTTGTACTATAAAAATGTATACCCATATTTATCAAAAAAAGAAAAAATATTTCTTCCAAAACATAATATATTTATTGGATTTGCAGAAACTGCAACGGCACTTGGACATTCCGCTTTTAGCATTTTTGAAAATTGTAGTTATATTCATACAACGCGTGAAATAAATTTAAATAAAGAAAAAATATTTGATTTTCAAGAAGAACATTCACATGCAACGAATCATTTTTTATATTCAAATGAAAAACATTTTTTTGATAATGAATATGCAATTGTTTTTATAGATGATGAAATAACAACTGGAAAAACAATTCTTAATTTTATTAAAGAAATAAATAAAAAGTATTCTAGAAAAGAGTATCATGTTTTAACAATATTAGATTGGAGAAATGATGAAAATATAAAAAAATATGAAGAATTTGAAGAAAAATTTAATATAAAAATAAATGTACATTCACTTATAAAGGGAAGCATTGAAGTATTTGGGAAATTTGATGATACTTATACAGAAAAAAGAATAAAAAAAGAGATTAAAGATGTTGAAGTTAATTTTTATGAACTTGATGAAAAGATAGATCATTTAACTGGAAAGTTTGGAACAAATTCTATATTACAAAAAGAATTAGACGATTTAGTTTTAAGAGTAGCAAAGAAAATTGATGATACTTCAAAAAGAAAGTTGGTATTGGGAACCGGTGAATTTATGTATATTCCAATGAAAGTAGCTTGTAATCTTTCTGGAAATGTGAAGTATCATTCAACAACAAGAAGTCCAATAATTCCAATGAATAAAAAAGAGTATGCCATAAAAAATAAATTTTATTTAAAAAATATATATGATGAAAGTATTGATGAATATATCTATAATATTTTAGAAAATGAGTATGATAGTCTTTATATAATGTATGAAAAAAAGGGAAATAATAAACTTTTAAATGAAACAATAAATGAATTAAAAACAACAGGAATAAAAAAAATAAACGTGTGTTTTTTTGAGAGGTGATATAAATAAAATTAATTCAAAGCAGTTATAAATCTGATGATGTTATTTTTTTATTAAAGGATATTTCAGATGAAATGAAAGAGTTACCAACAAAAGAAAGAGAAAGATTAATTCAAAGTGGTAAAAAACATTATTCAGAAATGCTTCCAATAGAGTATGAACCAGGAGAAAGCTATAAAAAATTATTTTTTTCTTCTTTAAAAAAATACAAAGAAAAAATTGCACTATTTACTGGAATTTTATCCGAAAAGATTGTTTCAATAAAAGGTAAAGATATAGTTCTTGTTTCTTTAGCAAGAGCGGGTACTCCAATAGGTATACTTGTAAAAAGGTATATAAAAAATAAATTTAATTTGAGTATACCTCATTATTCTATATCTATAATAAGAGATAGAGGAATAGATGAAGTTGCTTTAAACAAAATAATAAAAGAACATACAAATTCTAAAATAGTTTTTATTGATGGATGGACTGGAAAAGGAACAATAAAAGCAGTATTAAAAAATGCGTGCAATGATTTTAATTTGAAGTATAAAACTGATATAAGTGATGAATTAGCTGTTTTGGCTGATCCATGTGGATGTGCTGAAATGAGCGGAACAAAAGAAGACTTTTTAATTCCAAGTAGTTGCTTAAATTCTGTTGTATCGGGACTTGTAAGTAGAACCGTATTGAATGATTTTATAAAAGAAAATGAATATCATGGAGCTAAATTTTATAAAAATTTAAAAGAATTTGATCTTTCAAACTATTACATTGATGAAATAGAAAAAGAATTTATTAAAGTTTTAAACTTAAAAAAGAATTTATCAAGAGATGAAGTTAATTGGAATGGGAAAAAAGAGGTCGATAGAATAGAAAAAGAGTTTAAGGTTACTAATAGAAACTTTATAAAACCTGGTATAGGAGAAACAACAAGAGTTTTATTAAGGAGAATTCCCGATATAATCCTTGTAAATAATTATAAAGATGAAGATTTAGAACACATATTTATATTGGCTAAGGAAAAAAAAGTAAAGGTAATAGAATATCCTTTAAGAGGATATAAATGTTGTGGAATTATTAAAAAAACAGGTGATGCTTAGTGTTTTTTTCAGATTTAGATAGAACTTTGATATATTCAAATAAGTTTGAAATAAACAATGAAGTTTTAATTGAAGAAAAAAATGGAGAAGCAATTTCTTATATTTCATCAAAAACTCTTTTTTTATTGAAAAAATTGTGCAATAAAAATTTATTTGTTCCAGTTACTACACGAACTCAAGAACAATTTGAAAGAATAAGTTTATTTAAAACAAAGTATGCAATAATTGAAAATGGAGCTAAAATTCTCATAAATGGAAAGATAGATAAAGAATGGGAATCACATATTTTTAATAGTTTTAAAAATCAAAGTACAAAATCAGATATGATTTTTAAAGAGTTTGAAAAATATAAGGGAAATTGGATATTAAAAGAAAAAAATGTAGATGATGAGTTTTATTATTTCATAATTGATGTAAATAACATACCTGAAAATATAAATAATTTTTTTAGGTTTTTAAAAATAAACAATTGGAATTATTCTATTCAAGGAAGAAAGATGTACTTCATACCAAACTTTATTAGTAAAGAAAAAGCAGTTTCTTATGTTGTTAATAAAGAAAGTATAAAAAAGTATTTTGCATCTGGTGATTCTAATTTAGATTTGAATATGGTTTTACAAGCAACATATAATTTAATACCTTTACATGCTGAAATAAATAGAGTAAATGGTTTAAATTTTACTAAAAAAAGTGGAATAAAAGCTTCAGAGGAGATATTAGAAAAATATATAAAGCTTTTTAAAAGTATAATAAATTAAAAAACAGTGTATAATATAGTTAACAAAACGAATAAAAGGAGTGATACTGTGAAAGATGTTGTAGATAGATTTTTAGAATATGTAAAATTTCATACTACTTCAAATGAAAATTCTAATTATTGTCCGTCAACTCAAGGACAAATTGAACTTGCAGAGTACTTAAAAAAAGAACTTGAAACTATGGGATTAGAAGAAATTTCATTAAAAGATGGTTATTTAATGGCTACACTACCTTCAAATATAGAAAAAAAAGTGCCAACTGTTGGATTTATAGCTCATATGGATACATCTCCAGATCTAACAGGTGAAAATGTAAAACCAAAAATTATAGATTATAATGGTGGAACAATAAAATTAAATGAAGAAATTAGTATGTCTCCAGAAGAATTTGAGAGTTTAAATAAATATGTTGGTCAAAAGTTAATAGTTACAGATGGAACTACTCTGCTTGGAGCAGATGATAAAGCTGGTATAGCTGAAATTCTTACTGCAATTGAACAAATAAAAGAAAGTAGAATAAAACATGGAAAAATAAGAATAGGATTTACTCCTGACGAAGAAATAGGAAGAGGTGCAGATAAGTTTGATGTAAATTTATTTGGAGCAGATTTTGCTTATACAATTGATGGTGGTGAACTTGGAGAACTTGAAAGTGAAAACTTCAATGCAGCAACAGCAACCTTTGAAATAAGAGGAAAGAGTATACATCCAGGAACAGCAAAAGATAAGATGATAAATGCTGCTTTAATCGCTGGCGAATTATCAACAATGTTCCCAGAAACGCAAACACCTCAACATACAGAAAAATATGAAGGCTTTTTTCACATAGTACATATTCAAGGTACATGTGATTCTGCAAAAGTTATTATGATAGTAAGAGATCATGATAAGAAATTATTTGAAGATAAAAAAGAGTTATGTAGAAAGAATTCAGAGCTTTTAAACAAGAAGTATGGAAAAGGAACTATAAAATTAATATTAAAAGATTCATATTACAATATGAAAGAAATAATAGAAAAAAAGCCAGAAATAGTTGAATATGCAAAAAAAGCAATGGAAAATGTTGGAGTTACACCGATTATAAAACCAATAAGAGGTGGAACTGATGGTGCAAGATTATCTTTTATGGGTCTTCCTTGTCCAAATATTTTTACAGGTGGGCATAATTATCATGGAAGGTATGAATATATACCAGTAGAATCAATGAAAAAGGCAGTTTCTGTTATTGTAGAACTTTCTAAAATAGTTTCAGAAATATAAAAAATATAGGTAGATTATCTACCTATATTTTTTTATTATATTTTCAGCTATTCTTATACCATCGACTGCAGAAGAGGTTATGCCTCCAGCATAACCAGCACCTTCCCCACATGGATACAAGTTTTTAGTATTTGTACTTTCACAAAATTCATTTCTATCTATGCGTATTGGTGAAGAACTTCTTGTTTCGACTCCCGTTAAAATAGCATTATTATCAGAAAATCCATGGATTTTATTGTTCATAATTAATATACCTTCTTTTAAAGAAGAAGAAACAAAATTAGGTAAACATTTATTTAAATCTTGTAAGGCAACACCAGGTATATAAGATGGTTTTATCTCTCCAAATTTTTTAGTTTTTCTATTATTTAAAAAATCATTAAATAATTGAGATGGAGCTTTATATGAATTAGATAATTTAAAAGCTTCACTTTCCCAATACCTTTGAAATTCAATTCCTGCAAGCGGATGAGAACTTTTAAAGTCTTTAGTTTCTACATTTACTAAAATTGCACTATTTGAATTTTTTAAATTTCTTGCATGTTTGCTCATGCCATTTGTTACTATCATATTTTCTTCTGAGGAAGAAGCAATTACTTGACCACCAGGGCACATACAAAAGGTATAAACTGCTCTATTTGCTTTTGTTCTATATGAAAGTTTATAATCTGCAGCTCCAAGCTTTGGGTGATTAAAAAATTTTCCATATTGACTTTTATCTATCATTTCTCTTAAATGTTCTATTCTAACACCAATTGAAAATGGTTTTTGAGATATTAAAAGATTATTTTCATACAACATTTTAAAGGTATCACGAGCACTATGTCCAATTGCCAACACTATATCATTTGAATAAAGCTTTTCTTTATTATTTATAATAACTCCTTTTGCTTCATTATTTTCTATTATTAGATCAGTTACTTTGTGTTGGAATTTTATAGTTCCACCTAATTTTGTTATTTTTTTTCTAATATTTTTAACAACTACTTCTAATATATCAGTGCCTATATGAGGTTTATTTTTGTATAAAATATCTTTTGGAGCACCACTTTCTACAAACTCTTCTAAAACTTTTTTTATTCTTCCAAATTTGTCTTTTATAAGAGTTGTTAATTTTCCATCTGAAAATGTTCCTGCTCCACCTTCACCAAATTGCACGTTACTTTCTGTATTTAAAATTCCATTATTCCAAAAAAGATTTATATCTTTTTTTCGAGCATCAACACTTTTTCCTCTTTCTAAGATTATAGGATTTAATCCACATTCAGCAAGTATTAATCCAGTAAACAATCCAGCTGGACCACTTCCAATTATTATGGGAGGTAATTTTGGTTTATTTTTTACAGTTGGCATTTCATAATTTTTGTTTGGAGACGTTGTAACTAAAGAGGTTTTTATTTTATTTTCATTTTCAACCTCAAAATCTATTGAATAAATAAAATAAATCATTTCTCTTTTTTTTCTAGCATCAATAGATTGTTTAGCAATTTTTATACTTTTTATAGAACTTTTATTTATATTAATTTTTTCTGCAATGTATCTTTTTATATCTTCATCATTGTGAGTTATTGGTAATTTTACATTATTTATTCTTAGCATATTTTCCTCCTGCACTTTTTCCAGCTATGTATCCACTACTCCATGCCCATTGAAGGTTATATCCTCCGCAATCTCCATAAACATCTAATACTTCACCACAAAAGTATAAATTTTTATTTATTTTTGATTCTAAAGTTTTTGAGTTTATTTCAGAAGTTAATAAACCACCAGCCGTAACTTGAGAGTTTTCAAAATCTTTAGTTCCAACAATATCAAAGGTACTTTCTTTTAATATTTTTGATATTTTTTTTATTTCATCAATAGATACATTAGAGTATTTTTTATCTTTAATATTTGAAAGTTTAAATATTAAATGTATTAATTTTGAATTTAATAAACCAATGAAAGATTCTTTAAATGTTTTATGAGGCATGTTCTTTTTTCGAGATAATAATAAAGAAATTAATTCGTTTAAAGAAAAGTTTGGGAAAAAATCTAATTTTAAAATAGGTTTTTTTAAACTATGAACATATCCAGATAAATTCATAACAGAAATTCCAGATATTCCATAATCAGTAAATAATTGTTCTCCTTTTTCTTTAGCAATTAATTTTTTTTCATCATATAAGGTAACTTCACCACGAACTCTAACGCCTTTAACTTCTTTAAAGTTTCCTTTTAATTTTAATTGAACTATTGCTGGATACATTGGAGAAAAATTATGATTTAATGACTTTATTGTATTAAATAAACTTCCATCAGAACCAAGTTTTGAAGATGATTTTCCGCCAACAGATACTATTAATGAGTTTGCTTTTATTTTAGTATCATTATAATATACTTCATATAAATTATTTTTTTTCTTTATATTGGTAACTTTTGCATTGCAAACAATATTTACATTGTGTTTTTTACACTCATACAAAAGATTATCAACTACAGAAGATGCTTGCAATGAAAAAGGGTATACCCTTCCTTCACTATCTATTTTAGGATATACCCCTATTTGTTTAAAAAATTCAATTGTAGAGTTTACATTAAAATTATTTATTATACTTTCAATAAACTTTTTATCTTTTCCATGATAATTATTTATGTTTGTATTTATGTTTGTGTAATTACACTTTCCATTTCCTGATGCAAGTATTTTTTTTCCCGGTTTATTCATTTTTTCTAAGATAGTTACTTTAGCTCCAAGTTTTGCTGCAGAAATGGCTGCCATTAAACCAGAAGCCCCACCACCAATTACAACTATCATACTTTACCTCACAGTTTAATATTTTTTATAGCACTTTGCATTTTTAAAACAGTATTTAATACAGTAGATATTGAATTTATTGAATTTACAAGTTCATTTATTTCATCTTTAGATATGTTTAAACTTTCTGTGCTGTTGTTTATTACTTCAGTATTATTTTTAAGTCTAGAAACTAATGTGTTTATGAACTCAACATTTTCTTTCATAACTTGCATGGACTCTTTGGAAGATTCAGATAAAACTTTAAACAAATCAAATAAGTGATTCATATTATCTAAAACATTTTTAACATCCTTTGATAGCAATTTAACGCTTTCTCCTATTTTTTTAGAGGATGAATTTGTTTCAAATGATAATTTTTTAACCTCTTCGGCAACAACAGCAAAACCTTTTCCAGCTTCTCCAGCTCTTGCTGCTTCTATTGAAGCATTTATGGAAAGTATATTAGTTTGTTTTGCAATGTTATTTATGTTTTGAGTCATTTCTTGAACATTATTGAATCTTTCAAGTACGTTAGATATATTGTTTATATTTACTTCTATATCTGAATCTATTTTATCAACACTCGTACCAAGACTTTCTATTTTTTCTATTATTTTAGTATTTGTTTCAGCCATTATTTTTGATTTTACTTCACCATTTTCAATAAAACTTTGAAGTTCTTCAGATATTTTAGTGAAATTTTCTATGGATTCAACAGACGTTTTTTCAACGTCATCAGCCTTTACAACTAACCCTCTAAATCTTTCCATTAATACACTATCTAAGTTATCTATAAAAGAAGTTAAAACACTTTCATGGTATGTATTGACAGCTAATTTTTTAATAAGTTCTTTTTGATTTCCCATTTAAATCACATCCCATAAATTTTATCTATTATATCAACACCACATTTTATACCAGAAAGCCAATTTAAAAATTTTTTAACATCATTATCTTTATACAAAGAACCATGTTGAGGAGCAAGAATATTAATATCATATTTATTTAAAAGATCCACATATTTTTTACAAGCTTTATTTGATGTCATATACCTAACATGAAATCCTTCAATATATTTTTTATAAGATTCAAAACTTTCAACAAATATACTTCTTTCACTTGGAGGTACAACACCAACACCAACATCTCCTGAAAAGAAAATCTTTGATATTGGATCATAAATATTAAAGTTTCCTACTGAATGCATAAAATGTGCTGGGACTATTTCTAATTTTAATCCATCTTTAAAAGGAATATTTCCCCCTTTATCACTCAAAGCAATAAATTTTTTTTCATCAAAAACACCAAAATGAGGTAAAAATCTTTCCCAAAGATTTGAAGCATATATTTTTGCGTTAGTTACATTGCTCCAAAGTGCTATACCAGAAGAAACATCAGGATCTTGATGAGAATAAAAAATTCCCGTTATTTTATCGGGATTTATAAACTCGCTTACATTTGCAAGAACCTTAGGAAAAACATGTACTCCACCTGGATCTAATAAAACACCTTCATCTTTATGTAGAATCAAATATTGATTTGTATATATTCCATGTTCATCTCCAGTTTCCATACCGAGCATTATAAATTTATGTTCATCATTTTCAAAAAGAATCTTTGGATCGCTTAAAGACATACTTTCACCTCCATTGACTTTTTGTATCATTTTTGATATAATAACTGCGTTAATGTCCTCATAGTTCAACGGATAGAACGGCGGATTCCTAATCCGCAAATCGAGGTTCGATTCCTCGTGGGGACACCATATATTAAATTATAACACATATTAAAATAAAAAATGCAGTTGACAACTGCATTTTTTATTTTAATAGATCTTTTATTTCATCTTTTTTAGCAACTCTTCCAGCTATTACTACCTTTTCATTAATAACAAGAGCTGGTGTTCTCATTACCCCATAACTCATAATTTCACCATAATCTCTAATATGTTCTACTTCAACACTTTTACCTAATTCTTTTAAAGCTTCAATTGAATTTTTTTCCAATCTATTACAGTTTGGACAACCACTACCTAAAATCTTTATTTTCATACTTGCACCTCCAAATTAATATTTTTTATTTATATTATTACGTTGAACATATAACCAGTTAATATTATAGATATTGAAGTTATTATAAAAAAAGTTGCTATTAACTTTGGTTTTATTACCTTTCTTAAAAGAACACCTTCTGGAAAAGAAAGAGCAGTTGTTGCCATCATGAATGCAAGAGCAGTTCCAATTCCAACACCTTTTCCAATTAAAGCTTCTGCTATAGGGATTGTTCCAAGCGCATTTGAATATAATGGAACTGCAACTATTGTAGATACTATAACTGCAAATGGATTTTTAGGACCTGCAGTTCTTGCTAAAAATTCTGCAGGAGCATATCCATGAATTAAAGCTCCAATTCCAATACCTATTAAAAGGAATATCCAAATTCTTTTAACTATATCGTATACATTTTCCCACGCAAAGCTCAGTCTTTGCTTTTGATTTAATTTTTCAATTTCCGTATTTCCCATTTTTATATTATAAACATACTCTTCTACATGATGCTCCATATTTAATTTTCCTATTATTATTCCTCCAATAACTCCAATAACTACTCCAGATACAACGTATAACAATGCAATTTTCCAACCAAACGATGCAAGTAAAATTGCAAATGCTGCTTCATTTACTATTGGGGAAGTAATTAAAAATGAAAAGGTTACTCCAAGAGGAATTCCAGCTTCTATGAAACCAATAAAAATTGGTACTGAAGAACAAGAACAAAATGGAGTTACAATACCAAGTAATGATGCCATTATATTTCCACTTATACCAGAAAATTTTTCTAATATTTTTTTGGTTTTTTCTGGCGGAAAGTAGGACCTAATATAAGAAATAATAAAAATCATTATAGATAATAAAATTATTATTTTTATACTATCATAAAAGAAAAAATGTACTGAAGATCCAACTCTTGTGTTTACATCTAATTTAAAGAAATTTTTAACTAATAGGGTAATTAATTTATCTAACCACACAAACATAACTTCACCTCATTTTTATAATTTTATAAAATACTAATATTATTATTAAAAAACATTTGAACATAATGTTCAGATGTTTTTTGTTTTATAATTCGTTAGAAATCTTCGTAATTAAGTTAATTACTTCCATTAGTTTTTCGTTAGCTAAAGAATAAATAACTTTATTTCCGTCTTTTGTGTATTTAACAAGATCTGCATCTCTCAATATTTTTAAATGCTGAGATATATTTGATTGAGAAAAATTACTTTTTTCATTCATTTCACAAACACAAGTTGGTTCTTTTTTTAGCATTTCTATAATTTTTAATCTTTCAGAATGAGCAAGAGCTTTTAAAATACGTATTCTTTTATCTTCCATAACTTTTCCACCTCTAAATATTATTAAATTCTAATATACTTTATCATATGTAATGTTTTTTGTCAACATTATTTGATTAATTTTTTTTAACAATTAAGTTTCTAATATTTTTTATAAAGATTTATATAAAAAAGCCCAAAAAACACTTAATTTTTTGGACTTTTAGTTTATTCAATTTCATCAAGATACTTTAACTCTCTGCCAACAAAGACCATCACTACTTTTTTTAATGGTCCATTAAACTCTTTGTTTATGGTTTTTTCATATCTCTTTATTTGATTTACTGCTTCTTTTATCTTTTCTTGATATACTTTTTCTGTATAATCTTTTTTCTTTATGTATTTTAACTCTATTATTGCATTGTATGGTACTTCTTCGTATCTTTTAAACATTGCTAAGTCTATGTATCCTCCTTCTACTGGATACTCACTTTTAACGTATGCCCATGGTGTTAAGATTAAATAACTAAACAGTAGCATCTTTATGTGCTTTTCACTAAAGCTTTGAAAGTCTCTGTCTGATAGTTTTTTTAATACATCTTCTATTTCACTTGCTAACGAGTTTATATTTCCATCTACTAACAACTTTCTTATTGCTATCTTTATCTTTCCTGTATCTATATAGTTTTTTGCTCTTGTTTTTATCATTTCTAAGAAGTATTCTGAGTATATCTTTTTTATTGAATAGTTTGGTATTTTTAAGTTCATTACAAACCCTTTTGATTCTATTGTTAAAAAGCCTAAATAAAAGAGTAAGGTTTTAACATCGTCTATTTCCATCTTTCTTTCAAGGTTAAATGCTCTTGTTAACTCTTCTATTTCTGTTTTGTCTGTCATTAATATTTCATTTAAAAGGTTTCCTATTGCTTCTTTTTCATTGTCTATATTATTTATTCCAACAACTTCACCAAGTTTGAATAAATTTTGAATCTTTTTATAATCACTTGCTATGTTCATATCTATTACATCTTTTGGTTTTCTCTTCTCTCTGTTGTATTCAGAAATAAAGTATAAGACCATATCGCTGTTGTAAACCTTTTCACTTGCACGTTCATTAAACATGTATCCATTGTAGCTAAACTTCATATCTTGTAAAATATAATCATTTATTTGATACTCTTTGAGAATATCTTTGACTTCACTTTCAGTGAATCCCATCATTTCATTTAACTCTAATGTTGTTGACATGTTTTTTGAGATGTTGAATCCACTCGTTAAACTATCTAAGGTTATTGGTGCTACTCCTGTTATGAATAGTCTGTCTATAACAGATCGTGTTCCTTCTTTTATTACTTCATAAAACTTTCTAACAAAACCTGTTTTACTAACAATATTTTTGAATTCATCGAGTTTAAAACTCAAAAGTTCATTTGCAAAGTGATCGTATTCGTCTATTAATAAGTAGATTTTTGTTTTTAAGTTTAATTCTTCATATTTATTTAAAAAATCTCTAAATAATGTAGAAGGTTCATTTATATTTTCAATTAATTTTATATTCAATTTATAATTAGATATAAATTTAGAAATTTTTCTATAAACTTCTGAATTAAAGTCAAATTTCAACTCTTCTTTACTGTCTGTATTCAATCCAGAAAAATTAAACTCTAAAATATGATAACTACTCTTTTTAGGTGTTGGATGTTTTTGAATGTACAAATCTTTAAAGATAGTATCAAACTTATCTGAATATTTAACATCATAGTATTTACTTATAGTATCTAGCCACAAACTCTTACCAAACTTTCTTGGTCTTAAAAATGATATATATTTTTCAGGCATATTTTCTAATACTTCTATATATTTAGTTTTATCTACATAATAATAATTTTCCAATATTAAATCTTCAAAATTTTGAAGTCCATATGGCACTTTTTTCATTTTGATCACCTCAAATTAATTATAGCATATAGTATTAAATAAATTTATTTATAGCAAAAAAAGATAAAAAAGTAATTATATTAAAAATAGTTATGATTAAACCTATTTTAAAAAATTTAAAAGAATTAAATGATTCTTTATTTTTTTGCGCAACTTGAAGTATTATAATATTGCTCGCTGCACCCAATATCAGTAAATTCCCAGCAATTGTACTTCCAGATGCTAAAGCCATTAGCTTTATATGTGATATGCTCAATAATGGAGCAAACAGTGTTACGAGAGGAACATTTGATATAAATTGACTTACAATGATACTTAATAGCATGATTAATGGAATACTAATATTTTTTGATATAAATGTTTGAAAGATACCACTATTTCCAACGCTTTTCATAACAATAAACATTGAAATAAAAAATATTATAGTTTTCCAATCTATTTTTTTTATTAGAAATTTAAAGTTTGAAATTAAAGGAAATGAAGCAATTATAGAAATATATACTAATTTAAAATTAATACCATAAAAAGAAAAAATGATTTTAATAAAAGTAAGTAATAAAATTAAAATGAATGATATTCTTGAATAAAAAAATAATTTATTTTTTTTTATAGGATCACTTATATGTATAATTTTTTTATTCAAATCTTTATGATAAAATATTAATACTATAAAATAAAGAAAAAATAAGTTTATTATAGTTGGAATGAATAAGAATTTTATAAAAGTTATAAAAGGTTTATTTAAATAATGGGCTATTATTAAATTTTGAGGATTTCCAATGGGGCTAAAAACACTTCCTGTTGTTACAGAAAAGGCAAGAGTAAATAATAGTATTTCACTTTTTATATTAAATTTTTTTGATAAGTGTAAAACAAGTGGAGTTCCAATAATTGCAACAGTGTCATTCATCATTATTGCAGACATAAATCCCATTATAAATATTAAATTAAAGACAATAGATTTTGTAGTTTTTGTATGTTTAAAAACTATAAAAGATAAATGTTCAATATATCCACTTTGAATCATTGATTCACCTATTATAAACATAAAAATTAAAAAAATTATAATTTCAAAATTTATTGAAAGTATGGCTTCTTTTAAATTTATTTGTTTTAATACTAATAAAATAATAGAACTAAAGAACATTGATTTCCATAAAGGAATTTTTTTAAAAGATAAAAATATTATAAAAATTATAATTAATAAAGATAGCATAATATCACCTATATTTTTAAAATAAAATATTGTAAGGGAGTGTAAAAATGGAAAATTTTAATACAGACTGTCCAGAATGTATTCAATGTGGTTTTTGTTGTATTCAAAATCCATGTTATTATGGTGAATGGAATGATGATTATAGCTCATGCAATTTTTTAACAGAAAATTATTTATGTTCAAAGTACAATGAAATATATGAAAACGAAAAAAATCAAGAAATAAAAATGTTTGGCTCTGGGTGTTGTTTAAATTTCTTTAATCCAATGAGAATTAGAAAATTGAAGTTAAAATGACAAAAAAGCACATCTTAGATGTGCTTTTTTGTTATGGTAGCGAGGAAGGGATTCGAACCCCCGACTCTGCGGGTATGAACCGCATGCTCTAGCCAACTGAGCTACCTCGCCAGATATGGTAGCGGGGACAGGATTTGAACCTATGACCTTCGGGTTATGAGCCCGACGAGCTGCCTGGCTGCTCCACCCCGCACCGTATATAAGTTGACAAAAAAATAATGGTGCCCGGGGTGGGACTCGAACCCACACGAGTATTCCTACCCAACGGATTTTAAGTCCGTAGCGTCTACCAATTCCGCCACCCGGGCAACCTTATTTTACGTAAATAATTATAACATTAAAAATGGTATCTGTCAATACTTTAATATTACTTATTTATTTGTTTTTTGATAACTTTTTGTTAACGAGCGTTTTATCCAATTTTTTATAGAATTTTTTGATTGTTTTAAACTTAATTGTAGGTATTAGAATTACTGTAAATATCCACGTTAAAAGTATTCCTATAACCATACTTAAACTAAATTGTTTTAATAAATCACCACGAGCAACTTGAAAACTCAAAAAAGATAAAATGGAAGTTGCAAATGATAAAGTGACAGATTTTAAAGTTTGCCAATAATGCTGTTTATCTTCATCAATAGCATGGAATATATGAATAAATCCATCTGCCCCAATTCCAAAAATCAATGGAAATGTTAGCATAGTTATAAATGTCATTCGTATATTAAAAAAATAAACAATACCAAAAGTAGATAGAGCAACAAAGAGTAATCCTACAAATGTTTGGAATGTTTCTACAAAACTTTTTCTTGATATGTAAGTTAAAAATGCTATTAATATAAAAGCAATTATTACAGGAGCTATAAATTTTTCTTTTACTAATTTCATTAATTTATAAATAGTTTTTGTAGTATTTAATACATTGTTTCCATCTTTTCCAAGTTTTTCATAAAAAATTTTTATACCATTATTTTTCCATAAATTAAATGCTGGTTTTATATTTAATAACATATATTTTTTTCCATTATCTTCAATTAAAAAATTTGATTTAAATTGTGATGGAATTATATCAAGTGAATTTAATGAAAATTGATATAAATCTTTTGATTTTGCAGATATTTCAATTAGTTTTAAACTATCAGAATACATATTATATTTTTTTAAAATAGGTACAGCTAATGGATTATTTATCATTTGAGATAAGTCAGTTACACGAGATTTTAGAGTGGAAAAATCACCTATTTGTTTTTCTATTATATCTGATAAACTTTGAGCGTTTTTGATTACACCGCTGGATAAAAGCTTTTGTTCTATTTTATCAACATCATCATCAACAGAAATTTTATATTTTAAATCATCAAATAAATCAACTTTACCCATATGTTTAACTATGTCATTTCCAACTATTACAGATTCTGAATTTTTTGGAATAAGACCAGGTGCCGTGTAGAAAAAGTTTGAAGTGTTATAAAAACCAATTATGACAAAAAAAACAAGAAATGGATAAATTATATATTTTATTTTTTTTGAATGATTTGGAATAAATATACTCAATAATTTAAATACTTTATTTATTTTTTCAATAAAATTATTTATTTTTAATTTATTTTTTATCAAATAAATTACAGAAGGAACAAAAAATAACATTATACAAAAAAATACAATTAATCCAATGCTACTTATAAAAGCCATTTCAGTAAATGCAGGTAACCCCATAATAACTAATGATAAGAATACGGCAACAGTTGTTAAAAGACTAAAAAACAGTGGTAAAAGCGCTGTTTCATAAGTTATTTCAAGAGATTTTTCAAAAGAATTTCCAGACTTAATTTCATTTATTATTCTTGTAACAATATGAATTCCATAGTCAATACCTAATCCTAAAACTACAGCAGCCATAAAATTTGTAATTATATTTAATTCTTTGAACATAATTTGTGTTATACCCATAGTTAATAAAAAAGATATTCCAAGTGAAGCAAAAACAATTAAAGTAACAATTATATCTCCAAATGAAATGAAAAAAAGTATTAAAATAGAAAGTATAGTTATTACAGAAGTAAGTTTAAAATCTTCAGAAACTGATTTGTTTGATTCATATTCTGTAATATAACTTCCAGTTAAACCAGTTTTTATATTAAATTTGCTATTTATTTTTTTTAATATACTTTTTGTTTTAGGCACAATTTTACTTACAAAACTCAAATTTGATGTGGGTGTTGTAAAAGAAACACCCATAAGCATTATTTTTTTATCTGGAGAAATTATGTAGTAAGATTTTAATATGTTTTCAGAATTATTCTTTTTTAAATTATTTTCAAGTTCATAAACATTTCCTATTGCTTTGTCTAAGTATTGCATAGTTTTAAAGTCTAAAGCATTTGAACGAGAGATAGTTTTAGTTATATTGTTCACACTATCGGATATACTTTGAATTAAAGAAGTATTATCTAAGTATAAAAAACCATAAGATAATAAAAAATTTATATCAGTTGTAAATCCTGAAAAAGAAGATATTTTGTTCATTTCATCTGAAAAATATTGAGCGATTTCAAGTGGTTTTATATTATCATTTAAATAAAAGACAGTTACCATTATTTCATTTGTGTCCATGAGTTTTTGTTCCTTATTATATTCTTTTAAAATAGGATGATTTTTAGGAAGCATTCTAAACATATTTGAATCAACGCCTATTTTTGTAGAAAAATAACCTAAAATTGCTGTTAGAACAGCAACAATTAAGATAATTTTTTTTGAATTTTTTAATATAAAATTTGTAAAATTAAAATAAAAATCTTTCAAATTAACCACCAAAAAAGAAAAATATCAAAAAATGTCCCTATTATAAAAGAATAAAAGTTTTTTTCTTTTATATCTATGTAGGTTTTTAAAAGAATATTCCAAAAAAAAGATATAGAATAAAAATTTAAAGCAAAAAGTAATAATGTACTACTTGAAGCAAGATAAGAATAATATGCATATTTTTTAGCAAATAATATACGTAATCCTGAACTTAAAAAACTTAAAGAAAATATTAAAAAAAGTTTTTTTAAATTCATATTAGGAGATATAAGATAAACTCCCATAATGATAAATGGAATTAATATACTTCCTTTTTCAGAGTTTAAAAGTTTTTTAGGAACAAATAGAGAATTATAAAAGTCTACAAGCATATTATTAAACATATTATTCACCTTTAAATCTTATTATTTTTAAGTTCTTTTCTACAGTAATTCCCATCCCCTTTAATGTATCTAATAATGGAGCAACTGCAGGTTTTGAAATTAATTTTTCATCTAAAACAACTCCACCATAATCTTTTAAACCATTTAAAAAATTTTTATTAAAGTCATATGGTTTGTAATCTTCTTCACTAAAAATAAAGTAACGTGTTCTTAAATAATTTAAATCATTATGATTGATTTTAGATAAATCTGATATTAAAATTTTAGGAGTTAATTTTATATAAAAATTTTTTGTTTTTATTTGATAATAAGGTAATTTTAATCCATACAATTCAATATCTTTTTTTTCTTCTTTGTAATTTTTATCTATAGAAATTACAAGACTTTTCAAATCATAATACAGATCCTTAATTAAAGGTTCTATACTGATGATATTTTTATCAAAATTATAATCTATATTTCCAACAAACAAATTATAATCTATAAGTCCATAAAAAAATTCAGACATATTTTTAATAGTTTTAAGTCTGTTTTCATAAGGTTGTATATTTATTTTACCTTCAAATGACAATACAGGTGTTTTTTCAATTTCCATGTATTGAACCTTTGAGTTTGCAAATACTATATATAATGAAGTAGAAAGAACAAGAAGGGTGACAAAAAAAATCATCACCCATCCATATATTCTCAATTTACTTTTTCACCTAATTTTTCTAAAATAACTTCTATTGCTTTATTTAATTGTAAATCATTTTTAAAGTTTAAATAAACTTTATTTGTTGTTTGATTTAAAGCTTCATTTTTTTCTTTTTCTATATCAATAGATGATTTTACTTCTTTAACAGGATTATCTATTTTAATGTTAGGTTCAATTCCTTTTAAGTGAATATCTATTTTATTTGGTGTAAAATAATGACCTATTGGTATCCAAGCTTCACCACCATTTGGAAATGTAAATGGTCTTTGTACAGCTGCTTTACCATAAGTTGTTCCACCAATTATTGTTGCTATTTTATTATCTTTTAAAGCTCCCGTTAAAATTTCAGAAGCTGATGCAGAACCTTTATTTACTAAAACTGTAATAGGTAATCCATTTAAAAAGTCAAAATATTTTCCTGGTATAGGTGTTGTTGTTTCTTCTGAGCCGTCACTATACTTTAAATAAACAATTACATCATTTTTAATGTACATTGAAGCTATATTTATGGCTATGTGTAAAAGTCCTCCAGGATTATTTCTTAAATCTAATATTAATCCATTTATATTTTTAGTTGATAAATCTTTTAGAGCATTATTCATTTCAACATCGCTTTTATCTCCAAAATTTGTTAATCTTATATAACCAATTTTTTCAGAATCTTTTTCAAAGGTTGTATATTTTACGGTCTTTGTTTCTATTAAAGCTCTAACTATTTCAATTTCTTTTGCTTTTTTCCACCCTTCTCTAATAACCTTAATCTTTACAGGAGTTCCAGGCTTACCTCTCATTCTATCTATTGCTTTCATATACCCAGTTTCTGATACAGGAGAACCGTCAACTGATATTATATAATCATTAGCCATTAATCCAGCTTTTTCTGCAGGAGTACCATACATAGGACTAACTATAACAATGGATTTTGTAGGAGAATCATATCTTACTGTAATACCTAATCCACCATATTTACCAGTTTCATCTATATGGTTTTCTGTTGTTTGTCTTGCATCAAAATACCATGCAAAAGGATCACCGATACCATCAACCATACCTTTTAAAAGAGAATCTAAAATTTTTGAATAATCAACATCATCTTTACCATAATAATATTGATTTATATAAGCAAGCATTCTTACAATAGGTTCTCTATATTGATTATAATATATATCTTCTATAGAGCGCTTATCAGAATTACCAAAAACCCAGCTGGTTGCAGCTACGCCAACTATTAAAAAAACAGATATAATTTTTTTAACTTTTCTACTCACAAAAATCATACTCCTTTATAATTATATTTTTTTAAACTTTGAAATCGTTTCAATTAAATCATTTAAAAGATCTTCATTGTGATTTTGTTCGTATTCCATAATGCAACCCTTTGTATACTCTTTCATAGTTAATTCTCCAATTTTTTGAAGAGCTCCACTAACTGCTGAAAGTTGAGTTAATATATCAGAACACGTTCTTTCCTCTTCTATCATCTTTTGAAGACCTCTCACTTGACCTTCAACTCTTCTTAATCTGTTTATAATATCCTTCTTTGACAACTTCAATCACTCCAATACAATTTTTCTAAGTAAATTATACCTTATTAAGCTTAAAATTCAAAGTAAAAAAAGTTGTTAATGATAAAAAAAGAGGGATAAATCCCTCTTTTTTTGGTGGAGTCGATGGGACTCGAACCCACGGCCTCTACCGTGCCACGGTAGCGCTCTCCCAATTGAGCTACGACCCCTTTTATAAGTTAATTATATATCACATCTTTTTTTTTGTCAAGAATTTTATTTTTTATAATAGATAAAACTATTGACAAAATAAAAAATAAATGATATAATGACTATGTTATTATGTCATTGTGCAAAAATAATATATCATGTAACCTAAAAGAAATTTAATTAGTGACTAATTGTAGATGTGTTTTTATGAAAAAAGTAGTATTAATAGTATTATTAAGTATGTTTTCTTTTTCAAATGCAATAAGTTTAGCAAAAAACATGGAAACAAAAATAGGAACTGGATTACCAACATTAGGGTGGGCAACACATAATTCAGAAGGAAATATTATAGGATATTCTGGTTTTAATATATTATTAGGTTATTCTTCGGTAAATTATTTTGATGAATTAAAAATTAATGCATGGAATCCTTATTGGCAATGGGGAACAGTTATGTTATTATTTCCTTATGTAGGAATAGGAACTGAATATGTAGCAGATAATGGTTTTTTCTTTGATATAGGAACTTTTTATTTTGCTCCATACGTAGCTTTGGGTGTAAACTTTTAATAGTATTTAAACAAAATATAGCAGGCAGAAATGCCTGCTTTTTTATTTTTTCTAGTAAAAGTCAAAACCAAAATTATTATGACTAAATTATGTATAGGTATTATGCAAATAAAGATTTTCAAGAAAAATATAGTATTATCCATTACAAAATTTTTGATTAAGTATAATTTTAAAGCTTATTATAAAAGAAATATAATTATGGTTCTTGATTCTTCTTAGATTATTTCTTTCAAAGATTTTAACTATAAAAAAATGCTGAAAACATTATAATTTAAAATTATTAAATTCTTTTTTATTGAAGACTATGATATAATAAAACGAGAAAACGAGGTGATAAAAATGAAAAAAAGACTTCCAATAGGAAGAAGTGATTTTAAATCATTAATAGAAGACAATATGTATTTTGTAGATAAAAGTTTGTTAATCAAAGAAGTTATTGAAAGTGGAGATGTTTTATTAATAACAAGACCAAGAAGGTTTGGTAAAACTCTCAGTCAATCTATGATGAAGTACTTTTTTGATATTACTCAAAACAACGAACACCTCTTTAAAGATTTAAAGATATATAAAGAAAAAAATATAATAGAAAAACATTTAAATAAATATCCAGTTATATACATCACCTTTAAAGATTTAAAGTCTAATAACTTAAAAAAGATGCATGACTTATTAGCCATGGAACTTTCATCTTTATACATTGATCATAAGTATGTTTTAGATGTATTGGATGAAAAGGAAAAATCAGTATATAAATCAATAATTTCAGAAACAGCAGATGATGCAAAGTATGAAAACTCTATAAGAAACTTATCAAAGTATATGGAAAGATACTATGGTAAAAAGGTAATAATATTAATAGATGAATATGATACTCCCATTCAACAAGCTTACTTACATGGTTACTATGATGAAATAATATCTTTAATTGGTAACTTATTTGGCATGGCATTAAAAGACAATGTATATCTTGAAAAAGCAGTTCTTACTGGTATAACAAGAGTATCTAAAGAAAGTATCTTTACTGGTGTGAATAACTTAAAGGTTTCTACTGTATTGAATGAACTATTCAATGATAAGTATGGTTTAACTAAAGAAGAAGTAGAAGAAACATTAAAGTATTATGAACTTGAATATGAAGAAAATGAAGTTATAGATTGGTACAATGGTTATAACTTTGGTGGAGTAGAGATATACAATCCTTTTTCTATAATAAACTTAGTAGACGAAAAAAAGATAAGACCATATTGGATGAATACGAGTGGAAATTACTTAATAAGAAAGTTAATAAAAGAAGGAACTGTTAATATAAAAGATAGTGTAGAAAAATTAATAAATGGAGAAGAAGTAGAGTGCGAAATAATAGAAACAATGGTTTATGGTGATTTAAACTTAAATAGTGAAAGCGCAATTTGGACATTATTTTTATTTAGTGGTTACTTAAAGTGGACGAGTAAAAAAAGAAAAAATAATATAACAATGTATAAAGTAAAGATACCAAATGAAGAAGTAAAAGATTTTTTTGTACAAACAGTTAGAAATATGTTGAGAGAATCAAATATAAGTATTGAAAATATGCTTTTGAATTTAAAAGTAGGAAGAATAAAGACCTTTACAGACCAATTTAAAGATTTAACGATGAATACATTGAGTTACTTTGATGTTAGTGGAAAAGAACCGGAAAGGTTTTATCATGGATTAATACTTGGAATGAGTGTTGGATTAAAAGAAGAGTACATAATAAAGAGTAATAGAGAAACAGGACTTGGAAGAGCTGATGTTATATTAATTCCAAAAGATAAAACAGATAAAGGAATAATAATAGAGTTTAAAAAGTACAATAGAGATGAAGATAAAAGTTTAAAAGACAGTGCACAAAATGGACTAAAACAAATAAATGAAAAGAAGTATGAAGAAGAAATAAAAAGTTATGGAATAAACGATATAATAAAAGTAGCAATATCCTTTGATAAAAAAGAAATTGAAATTGTTAGTAATTTGGATAAAGATGTTGAATTAACAGAGATAGAAAAAATAGCTTTAAATCTTTTAAAAAATGGCGCTGATATTAACTTAGTATCAAAATCAACTGGAATATCATTAGTTACATTAAAAAAAATAAGAAAAAGAAATTTATAATAAATTAAAAAGCATATTTTTTATTTTTGTCTACTAATAATTAGAAAAAATTATTTAGAATTAAAAGATAGAATATATCTAAAAAATAATTAAATGGAAAAGTATATACTAATTAAACATAAATAATAATTATTTAAAAAAAGTGTGTAAGTGTGAAATATTCTCAGAATAAAGAAAAGTTTAAAATGAGAATAAAATAAAAATTTAAGAATGCAAAAGATGATTTCTGTATGAACAGAAGTCATCTTTTTTTATGATTTAATAAACAAAAATACTTAATATTTTTTATTTTGTCGAATAATAATTTGAAACATCAAAAAAATTTAGGAGGTTAAAGTATGAAGAAAGCAGTATTAGTAGTTTTATTATTATCATCTTTTTTATTAGTTAGCTGTACAAAACCTTTGGATAAAACTCTTAGTAATCCATCACCATTAAAAATTATTGGTACAAAGGTATCCAGTGAAACAATATATGGAATTACTCAAAAAAAATTTCAAGTATTTGTAGAAAATATTTCAAGTAAAACAATTATAGCCTATAAAGTTGATATCAAAGGTTATAATTCTTTTGATGAACAAGTAACAATTGATTTTGTAGATACATTAAAAGGCATTGTACAAAATATAAATATTAAACCAAGTGAAACTTATGGATATAAAACTTATTGGTCTAGTGTTTATGCTGGAACAGTTAAATATATTAAAACTGAAATTGTTGAAGTAAAATTTGATGATGGAACTACTTGGATAAAATAATTAAAAATGTCGAATAATAATTTGAAACATCAAAAAAATTTAGGAGGTTAGAGTATGAAGAAAGTAGTATTAATATTATTTTTATTAACAACTTTACTATTTTTTGGTGAAAAAACAACTAATAATTCTACATCAATTAATTATCCTTATTTATTAAAAACTTTTGAAAACAATGATATAAAATTAAAAATATACATTGATAATGTAAAAAATGGAATTTTTAATCAAACTGTTTTACGTTTAAAAATTTTAAATTTAACAAATTCTGTTTTAAAAATAGTATGGGATGAATGTACATTTACTGATAACTATAATAATAACGTTGTATTAATTCATGAAAATCAAAAATATATTAGTTCAGATTTACATCAAATTCCATCTGTAATATTGCCTAATGATACATTTAATGAAATAGCAGTTCCTAAATCTCATATTTATTATTATACAAATCTTTCTACAAATAAATATAATAATTTATTTGGCTTAGGTAGTGGATGGAAGATAAAATCTATAAATAGTAATATAAAAAATAGAAAATTACTTTTTACTTATATGATTAATGATATAAAAAAGAACATTATTATAAAAACAACTATTCCTAATACTTCTGATTATTTAAATTATTCTGATACTAAAATTGAAAAGATTGATATAGCAACTTTGAGTTTTTTTACAAATAAAAAATTAAATAAAGATGGAAAAATTATAGGATACAGTGGATATAATTTAGGCATTGGATATAGTGAAAGAAATTATTTTGAACCTTTAAAATATGATGCTTGGAACTCTTATTGGTATTGGGGTACTTTAGGATTAATAGTTCCTTATGGTGGTGTTGGTATAGAATATATAAATAAAGATAATTCTTTTTCAATTGGATTATTTACTATTTATGTTGTTCCTTGGTTTACAATGGGTTTTTCATTTTAAAATGTAATTTTTGAAGAAATCTTGGTTAACAAGATTTCTTCTTATTTTTAATATTTAAAAATAATTTTATAAAAGAATATATTGTATTAGGAGGTGAAACATGGATAATATTTATATATTTTCAAATGGTGAATTAAAAAGAAAAAATAATACAATAGAATTTATTACAAAAGAACGTAAAAAAATACTACCAATAAACAATATTCAAGATATAAAAGTGTTTTCAAATGTTAAGTTTAATGATAGCTTTTTACACCTTTTATCAAAATATAAAATTGTAATGCATATGTTTTCTTATTATAAAAACTATTTAGGAAGCTATATACCAGATAATCTAAATTATGAAGGGAAAACTTTAATTAATCAAGTTAACAGTTATCAAATATACGAAGAAAGAATAAATTTAGTAAAAATGATTTTATTTGCAGCAATGAATAATATGAGGTCAAATTTTAAGTTGTATAAAATGAAATATGATGAAGAAAAAATTAAAAATATGATTTTAAAATTAAACGAAATAGAATCAGTAGACATATTAATGATAATAGAAGCAGAATTTAGAAGATATTATTATTCATTTTTTGATAAAATAATAAATAATGATAATTTTAAATTTGAAAAAAGACTTAAAAGACCACCAGAAAATGAAATAAATTCTGTTATAAGTTTTGGAAATAGTGTTTTTTATTCAGAATGTGTAAGAACGATAAATAATGTTGGCTTATTTAATTCAATAGGTTATTTACATTCAAATGATAGAAAAAATGCATTAAGCTTAGATATATCAGAAATTTTTAAGCCACTCATTGTTGATAGAATAGTTTTTGATATGTTTAAAGAAAATGAATTTAAAAAATCAGATTTTGAAAATAAAAAACATGGAATCTATTTAAATAAAAGTGGAAAACAAAAATTTATTAAATCATATGATGAAAAATTATCTCAAACAATCTATTTAAAAAACTTAAAAAAATATGTATCATATAAGGAATTAATTGGAATTGATTTATACAGATTAAAAAAATATATTAATAAAAAAAGTACTAACTATATTCCGTATATGGAAGAAGTTTGATAATATGTATGTAATCTTAGTATATGATATAAATGAAAAAAGAGTAGGTAAAGTTTATAAAGTTATAAAACAATATCTTAATTGGATACAAAATTCAGTTTTTGAAGGATCCATTACTGAAAAAAAATTAAATGAATTAAAAGATAGAATAAATTCCATGACAAAAGCAAATGAAGATAGTGTTGTATATATAAAGACTACAAGAAAACAAGATATATTTTATAATGTAATTGGTTTAGAAAAAAATAAATATGAAAAAATTTTGTAGAAGCAGGATAACTCCTGCTTTTATTTTAATTAAAGGAGCGATAAAAATGTATATTGTATTAATGTATGACATAAATACAAAAAGAGTAGGAAAGGTTCATAAAATTATAAAACAATATCTTAATTGGATACAAAATTCAGTTTTTGAAGGGTCTATTACTGAAAAGAAGTTTAATGAATTAAAAAGAAAACTAAAAATTATAATTAAAGAAAATGAAGATAGCATAATATACTTTGAAACTTTAACAAAGAAAAATTTAACCTTTGATATTACTGGTATTGAGAAAAATAAATATGAAAAATTTTTATAATAAAAACAATTATTGATAAATTAAAATTTAAATGATATAATAATAAGTGAGTTATTAAAAAAAATTAATATATCAGGTGATTAAATTGAGAGTGAAAATTAACTTATCAGGTAAAAATATTGTATTACCAATTTCTTATCAGTATTATTTACAAGGATTATTTTATAACTTGGTAACTAAAAAATTTGATTACTTACATGATGAAGGTATAATAGTTGATTCTAAGACTATGAAGCCTTTCTCTTATTCTAAAATATTTTGCAAAAGATATGAAGTTAAAGATAATAGTATTTATTTTGGAGATGAAATATGGATATATTTTTCTTCACCCTTTGAAATTTTATTGGAAGAATTTTTAGAAAAATTAACAGAATTAAACAATATAAGAATAGGAAATAACTTTTTGAACATTAGTAGTATAAGAAGATTAAGATACACTTTTGATAATTATGCACTAGTTAAAACATTATCTCCAATATTAGTATATGAAAAGGTATTAAGAGTAAATGGAGAAAGAAAGTTACTGAGATACAATCCAAAAGATCCAGAGTTTTGTGAAATTATTAAATATAATATGTCTACAAAAGGAAAGGCATTGGGAATTAATACAGAAACCTTTAATATTATTCCACAAAGAATTAACCCAACTAATAAAAGAGTATTAAAATACAAAACAACAACCTTTGAAGCTTGGGAAGGAACATACAAAATATATGGTAATAACGAAGTATTAAAATTAGCTTTTGATTGGGGATTAGGATTAAGAAATTCACAAGGATTTGGAATGATTGAAACAATATAAATTATGGAGGTGTGATTAAATTGAAAAAATTGGATATAGAAATAAAAACTATATCTCCTATGTTTTCTGGAAGAGGGGATAAAAAATTTGCATTAACTCCACAAAGTGTTAGAGGTGTACTTAGATTTTGGTTTAGAGCAATACTACCAAGAGTTGTAAATATTGTAGATAATAATGGAAATTCAAAATTAAAAGGTGAAGAATGTTTTTGGAATTATAAATTATTAAAAGATATAGAAAGTTATATATTTGGATCAACAGAAATAAAATCACCATTTGATGTACTTGTGAAATATGATAAAAAAGATATTTCAGATAAACAAGGAAAGTCTTTAACAAATGATAAATATAATAAATATGCTTTATATGGACAAGAAGATAGATATTATTTAAAAGAAAATTCAAAAATAAATATAAAGTTTATTATTAAAAAAAATATAAGTGGATTAGATAAGCTTTTATTTTATCTATTGAATCTTACCTCTTATTTAGGAGGATTTGGAGCTAAATCAAGAAAAGGATTTGGAAGTTTTGAAATTATAAAATCTAATGAATATAAAATAATTAATACAAAAAGTAACTTAATAAAAAATTTAGAAGAAGTTTTAAAAGAAATAATAGAAAATATGAAAAAAAATTATAATAATGAAAAGTATATCTTTGAAGATAAAACTTTAAAAAAGAATTTTTATGATTTAAACAATATTGATTATGATATACAAAATTTTACATCTAGCCCTACATATCCAACATTACTTTCTAAAAAATATGTAATATTAGAATCAAAAAATAAATTTGATACTTTTCTTGAATTATATGATTATTTATACAAACCAGATCCAAAAACAAGATATTTAAATAAAGATAATTCGTTAAAATTAAATGTAGGAATGTATATAAAATTAAAAAAAGTGCTTAGAGGAAAATATGTTATAAAAGAAGGAAAAATAAAATCAAATGAAAAATTAGATGAAGATTCGTTTAGAAAAGGTATATACTCAATAAAAAATCATGAAAATCAATCTATTCAATTTGTACAATCTTTTTTAGGATTACCTATTAATTATAAAATTGGAGATAGACAATTTAAAGGTATAAATAGTGGAAATTATACTCTATCTAATAGTGAAGGAAGAAAAGCTTCTCAAATGTTTATAAAAATATATAAAGAAAATGGAAAATACAGGTATAGAATTAGCTTAATAAGAAGTAAAATTACAAATAAAAATAGCTTTGTAAATGGGAAAAAAATAGAAGATATTAAATTTAATAAAGGAAAAAATGAATTTAAAGTTAAAGGAAACGAAAATCTAAAAATGGTATTTGATACTTTAAAAAATTTAAAAATAGTAGATTAAGGAGGGAAATAATGGCTATTAAATTTTGGCATAGAAAAATAAATGCTTTATTACACGATCCAGTGGAAAAGGTATATACAATAAAAACTCATGAAGCATTACAAAATAAAAGAATAAGTGAATTAAATATAACTCCAAATAAACCAAAAGCAGATGTAATTGCCAGTTCTATTGAAAGAATACCACTTCCAAATGAACAAACAAATTCAGATAAACAAAGAGTTTATGTTAATAGTAATGAATTTTATATAATTCATCCTTTAACTGGTGAAAAAGTAAGTAAAGACATATTAGATAAACAATTAAATAAAAAAGATATATTATCTCAATCAAATAAATTTTATGAAGATATAAAAAAATATATAGAAAAAGAAAAACTTGATGTTAATGATGTAAAAAGTGCAAAAAAATTATACAATTACATTTGGTGGTATCTACCAAAATCAGTAGAACAATCATATTTATTACCAGCAGACACAAGAGTACCAGATGTATCAATAATAGATCATTTAGATACAACTGCAGCATTTTCAAGTGTAACAACAGAAAATTATTCAATAGTAATGATTTCAATTGGCCCAGTACAAGACTTTATAGCAGCAGGAAGAAAAATATCAGATCTTAGAAATGGAAGTTATTTACTTTCATACTTAACTTATCAAGGAATTAAATATGTTGGACAAAATTATGGATATGATTGTATTATATTTCCTTCAATGAGGGACAATTACTTTGTTGCAAAAGATTTGGGATTTTATACAAAAGAGTTAGAAATAGACCCTGCAGTAGCATCTCTTCCAAATGTATTTTCTTTTATAATTCCAAAAAGTGATGTTGAATTAGTAATAAATAAGATTAAAGAATGGATATTACTTGAAAGAGATAATATTATAAATTTCTTTTTAGAAAAAATTAATAATAATACATTGAATGAATTAAAAAGTAATGTTAGCTTTGAATTAATTACAGAACATGGACTAAGTAAAGAACAAATAACAAAAGAATTTAAAAAGCAAGTAAAACAATTTCCAACTATAGTAGCAACAGTTCAAAATTTAGAAAATTTTAATTCTTTAAATATGCAATATAAAGATTATACAGGAATAGATCTTACTCCTTTAAAAGAAAGCTTTGAAAAATTAGAAAACACATATACTGTTAAAGATTATCAATATTATTCATATAACTCAGAATTATTAGGGATAAAATCAGGAATTAGAAAAACAACAAGAGATTTTATTGGCTATATAGAACAAAATTCAAACCCTGGCGATGAAATATCTGGAAATGAAAAAGCTTTGATAAAAGAAATTACAATATACGATGACGAAGAAAAAACTGAAAATATATCTGCAATTACTTTAATAAAAAGATACTTACCAAATTATCTTGAAAAAGAAACATTGTATGAAGAAGCAAGTAAAAGTTTAAAAAATACTAAAAAAAATACTAAAGATGATATAACAGAAATTTCAAAAGATTATAATGCATCAATATTAATGATGGATGGAGATAAAATGGGAGAATGGATTTCAGGTAAAAAAGCTCCTGTTCTTTATCAACGATTACATAAAAATGCTATAAGTCGTCTTGAAAGAATAGATAAAAAATACTTAGAAAAATTGGAAGAACTTCAATTTATAACACCTTCTTATCAAAGAACAATATCAAGAACATTGAATGAATTTTCAAAATTAGTTCCAAAAATAATAAACAATTATAAAGGAACATTAATATATGCAGGTGGTGATGATGTTCTTGCCATCTTACCTTCTAATAAGTTAGCTCAAGCAGCAAACGATATAAGAAAAGCATATTCTGGTGTAGATAATTTAGAATTAGAAAACTTAAAATTCAATAAAGGATATATGTACAAAGATGGAAAAATGATTTCAAATATGATGGGACATAGAGCAACTATGAGTGCAGGATTATTGACATTTAATCCATCATACAATTTAAAATTAGCATTAAACAAAGCAAGAGAACTTGAAAAAATAGCTAAAAGTAATTATGAAGTTGAAATGGATAAAGATAACAAACAAAAAAAAGTAGACAGAGATTCATTTGCAATATCTTCAATAAGGGGATCTGGAAAAATAAAAATAGCTAAATCAAAATGGGATATTAATATAGTTCCAAAAAAAGACATAATAGAAACTGCTAATAGTCTAATAAGTAAATTAGAAGAAAATAAAAAATCTGAACAAGCATTTATAAGTAAATTAAAATATGAATATGAAAGTTTGTGTTTTTCAAATAATAAAAGAATTTTAAAAGATGAAGAATTTATTAAAAAAGTTGTTCCATTTATAATAAAAGAAAGAATGAATTTAGGAAACTTAATTGAACCAACTAAAAAAATATTAAACTTATGTAAAAATAAAAATTTAGAATTAAAAGATATATTAGATATATTAGAAGAATTAGAATATTCAGCTAAAAAACCAAAAAGAGGTGGTGAATGATGAAAAAAAAATTATTATTAATAAAACCACTTGATTGGGTTGCATTTAGAGCAGCTAAATCGTTTTCAACAAGTGAAGATACACATTTTCCTAATTTAAAAACATTTTTAGGTGCAATATATGGGAATTTATATAACTTTGAAGAAAAATCAGCAAAAGAAATATCAACATTAATGAAAGAAAGAAAATTAGATATAACAGGACCATTTGTATTTAAACAAAATAACGGTGAAACAGAAATATTTTTTAAAAAACCAGCAATATTAAAAAAAGAAAAAGAATCAAATGAAACACATTCAAAAAAAATATATAAAGCATATATAGATGAAAATATAAAATTCAAAATAGGTACAAAAGAATTAAACGGATTAAGATATGAAAAAATGAATAATTTAGATGATTTAAACAAAAACTATATAACCTTAAAAGAATTAGAAGAATTAAAAAAAGGATATGTAAATATAATAGACACAGAAAAAAATACACCATCAAATATACCATATAAAATAGAAAGAAAAATAGGAATAGAAATTGAAAAAGGTAAAAGATACACAAAAAAAGGCGGCCTTTATTCATTAAACTACTTTAGATTTGAAGAAAATTCTGGTTTTTGTTTCTTTGTAGAAAAAGATGAATTAAAATTATTAGAAAAGTATAACACAATAAAATTAGGAACAAAAGGAAAATTAGCAAGACTTGAAATAATAGAAATAGAAACTAATATCTTTGATAAAGTTAATGATGAAGAAAAAATATTATATACATTAACTCCAAGTTTTATTGAAAGTGGAATCTTACCTAAAAATAATGAAAATATAATTGCAATAGCAAATTACAAACCAGAAACAATAGGTTTTTGGAATGGCGTCGAAAATAAACCTGGTGAATTAATGAAAGTAGTACCAGTTGGATCATGTTATTATACAAAAGGTGAAATTAATACATTAACAGACAAATATGATTATTATGGTTTTGGAAAATACATAGAATTAAAAAAATAATAACACGCGAAGGAGGACTATATATGAGTAAAAATGGTAAAATAGGATTTTTATATGCAGTTTCTCAATTACATGCAGGAAAAGGATTTGATTCGGGAGTAGTAGATTTACCAATACAAAGAGAAGTACATACAGACTTCCCTATAATATCTGGAATAAAAGGTGCATTTAGAAATGAATTTGAAGAAGTATTTAAAGGAGATAAAGATATAAAAATCTTTGGAAGTCCAAAAGAAAAAGAAAAAGGAACAGAAGATCAATCAGGAAGCGTATCTTTTTCAGAAGCTAAAATATTTTTATTTCCAGTAAGAAGTATTACAGAAGGATTTGTATGGATTACGTGTCCTATGATATTAAGCAGAGTAAATATACTTTTTAAAATGTTTGGAAACAAAGATTTAGAAACAAAAGTTAGTAATTTATTAAAAACTATAAAATCAGACAAAGAATATTATTCAACAAATAAAACTGAAATAAATTTAGAAGAATATAAAGTAACTCCAGAATATTCAAAAGAATTAGTAGACTTTTTAAATTCAATAAAAAAAATATTACCAGATGAAACATTACAAAATAAATTAAAAGAAAGAGTATTAATAATATCAGATGAAGATTTTAGATTTTTTGTAAAAGGATCTACAGAAATTATGGCAAGAATAAAAATAGATGAAACAGGAACTGTTGATAAAAAAACAGGAGGTCTTTGGTATGAAGAATACTTACCACAAGATACAATAATGTACTTTATAGTAAAAACATTATTAAAAGATCATGGACTTGATATACTAACAAAAGAAACAGATAAACAATTTGTAAATATAGGAGGTAAATCAACTATAGGAAAAGGATTTACTTATATAAAATATTTATAGGAGATGATATTTTATGCTAAAAATAGATAAAAGTGTACAAGAATTGGCAAAAGACTGTATTTTAAATACATTAGAAAACTGTGAAAATTTTGAAAATAAAGATAAATTATTAAAAGCTTATAAATCAACAATAAAAGGTTTGGGTTCTATGATTATTCAAAATGGTTTGTATGGAACAGTTATTTTTTATCGTTCTAAGATGAATCCGAAATCAGAAAAAAAAGACAAAGAAAAAAATAAAAAAGCTGATGAAAAAAAATATATTGAATATATTTTAGATGATTTATGTGCATTTTTTGAAGAATTTTATGATTTTGAAAATATTGAAAAAGATAATTATAATAATTTTTTAGAATTTTTAGAAAAAGGAAATTTAAAAGAATTTCAAGATAGAATATTGAGCTTTGTTGGTTGGTATAGAAGATATGCAGATATATTTATAGAAAAAGATAAAGATTAATAGGAGGTGAAAAAATTTGGAATTTTATAATGATACAATCAAAGACATAAAAAATGCCTCTTTATACTATGATAAACTCTCTTTTAGAATACAAAAAAATTTAAAAAAAGATTTTGAAATAATAAAAGAAGAATTAGGTATAAAAAAGAATTTTGACGAAAAAAAAAGACAAGAAGTTAGCAAAGAAATAGCCGATAAAGTAAATCCAAAACTAAAAGAAATACAAATAACAAAAATTCGTTCAGACGTAGTTAGTAATCAAAAAAATTCAAAGTTACAAATAAAAAAAGAAGAAAGATTTACATTAAATATATTAAAAAGTGTAAACGAATCGAGAATTTTAGATGAAAAAAAATTCAGTAAAATAATATACAAAGAAAATATAAAAGCAATAGAATTTGATGGATTATTTAAAAAATTAAAATCAATAAGAATAAAAATGCTTAGATCATTATTGAATATTCAAAAAAAAGAATCAATCACAATAATAGCAAAAAACACAACACCATTTTTAATAGGAGCAGGAATACCTTCAATGGACGAAATAGGATTTTACTGGAATAGAAATTATGGAATTCCAACAATACCAGGAAGTGCAATAAAAGGTGCATTTAGACATTACTTAGAAACAAAAAATGAATTTGAAGAAAAACAAGAACTAAAAGATTTGATAAAAATTATATTTGGAACTCAAGAAGAAAGTGGAAAGATAGAATTTTTAGAAGCAATCCCATTAAATAATCCGAAAATATTTGAAGAATATCAAACACCACACTTTGGAGAATATTATTCAGGTAAAAAACCTCCAAATGATGTATATAATCCAAATCCATTGTCTTATTTAAGTGTTGGAGAAGATAGTGAGTTTAGATTTGATTTAATAATAAATGGAAAAAAATTTGATGAACAAAAAATAGAAAAAACTAGAGAACTATTTTTAGAATTTTTAGAAATATATGGATTGGGTGCAAAAACATCAAATGGATATGGAAGATTTGAAGAAATAAAAAATTAAATAATTTATTTATATCCTTCCAAAACTTTTGGAAGGATATTTATTATAAAAAGTATGATATAATTGTTATGAATATGTATAAAATATTCAAGGGGTATATACTCATAAAATTACAAATTTATTAAGTAACAAAAAAATAGAATTTTTATTCTATTGTTGATTTTTATATTTTATTATAAATAAATTTTAAAATAAAGATAACTTAAAATCTTAAAACCTGATTTTTACTGTTTTTTTGAATTTTAAATAAGTTCTAAAAAAAGAACAAATTTATGTAAACTTTTTATTTTTCCAAAAACAAATATTACAATTGTAAAAAATATTACATTTTAGTAAAACCATGTAATACCTAAAAACACTGTGTTATAGAAGTAAAAAAAAGCAAAAAGATTTTTTTGTAATATTAAGTTTCTTTTTTGTAATAAAAAAATGTAGTATTATTTGACACCAAAAATTTGGTGTGTTATAATTTTAATGCATATTTTAAAAGAAATATAGTTACTGTCCTTATCTATCCTTAGAGGGTTAAAAACTCGAATACTAAATAATAAATAGCATTATTATCTTTTTGTCCTTATCTATCCTTAGAGGGTTAAAAACGTTATTAGCAGAACTAAACTGCTTATCATCCATACTAGTCCTTATCTATCCTTAGAGGGTTAAAAACTCTTTTCGTAACTATTCATTTCAAGCATGTTCTATAAATAGTCCTTATCTATCCTTAGAGGGTTAAAAACCATTTCACTTTTATTAAGTATTTGTTACTGGTTATTGTCCTTATCTATCCTTAGAGGGTTAAAAACTTCGAAAATCTTTTTTTTATTTTCTTCTTTTGAAATAATTGTCCTTATCTATCCTTAGAGGGTTAAAAACTAAAATCGCTGTATGAGGCTATAAAGGGCTTAGAATTGTCCTTATCTATCCTTAGAGGGTTAAAAACAGGAACTGCACCTCTTGGAGCAATTCTTGGTGGAACAAGTCCTTATCTATCCTTAGAGGGTTAAAAACTTAAAATTTTCAAAATTTATATATGAAAATTCTACATCGTCCTTATCTATCCTTAGAGGGTTAAAAACAAAAACTTTTAAAGGTGGATGATTTAAATGTATAAAGGTCCTTATCTATCCTTAGAGGGTTAAAAACTTTTCTCCTCTATATTTTTAATTATAACATGTTTTGGTCCTTATCTATCCTTAGAGGGTTAAAAACATGCGGTACTATCTTTCATTTCAATTGCTTTTAAATTCGTCCTTATCTATCCTTAGAGGGTTAAAAACTGATTACTTAGTGAATTAACTTTGTTGTTAAATACTTGTCCTTATCTATCCTTAGAGGGTTAAAAACCATTGGATTGTAAAATAAATCTTCTGCTACATGTTCTAATGTCCTTATCTATCCTTAGAGGGTTAAAAACCATTTTGATGACTGAAGAAACATCCCAATTTCCGATTGGGTCCTTATCTATCCTTAGAGGGTTAAAAACTCCTTTATGAATATTTATCATTAATGTATCCATTTTTGTCCTTATCTATCCTTAGAGGGTTAAAAACTAACTATTTTGGAGATTAGCAACTATCTTATTAGCAATAGTCCTTATCTATCCTTAGAGGGTTAAAAACTGGGAAGTATTTAATAGATGCAGTTGAAATCTTCCCATGTCCTTATCTATCCTTAGAGGGTTAAAAACCAAAATTTGATGTACCAATACAAATTAATTTTGAATGGGTCCTTATCTATCCTTAGAGGGTTAAAAACTCTCTTTTTTGTAATTGTTCTTCTAAGTGTACTTTTGGTCCTTATCTATCCTTAGAGGGTTAAAAACTATACCAATAAGAGAATCATCAACTTTAAACATTTTTTGTCCTTATCTATCCTTAGAGGGTTAAAAACTAAAATGAATTTTGTTGTCATGCATTCCATTTCTTTGGTCCTTATCTATCCTTAGAGGGTTAAAAACTTTTTAAATTTTTTTATAGTGCTTGTCAAAATGTATGCACGTCCTTATCTATCCTTAGAGGGTTAAAAACTTAATAAATAACGGTATAATAAAAACAAGGTTGGAAATTGTCCTTATCTATCCTTAGAGGGTTAAAAACTTCTCTATTTTAAAAGTAACTATCGTATAACTTTTTTTTGTCCTTATCTATCCTTAGAGGGTTAAAAACTTATAAACCCTTTGCATTCGTGTAAATGTGTTTCTGTGTCCTTATCTATCCTTAGAGGGTTAAAAACTTTGCTTTGGCAAGAGCGTATGTTCCTAGGAACACAAGTCCTTATCTATCCTTAGAGGGTTAAAAACTCAATATCAAAGTAAGTTTGAGCACTATTTATAATTTGTCCTTATCTATCCTTAGAGGGTTAAAAACAAACTTCTTCTGGAATTTGTTGATGAGACCAGAAAATATCGTCCTTATCTATCCTTAGAGGGTTAAAAACAATATATGTATTGGAAAAGTACTATAAATTTAAATTTGTCCTTATCTATCCTTAGAGGGTTAAAAACTTTTAATAAAGCTACCATATCAAGTATTTCCTTTTTGTCCTTATCTATCCTTAGAGGGTTAAAAACTTTGCAAACATAAAACTCATATATTCAACTTTACTAACATGTCCTTATCTATCCTTAGAGGGTTAAAAACTTTGCCCAAGCTTGGGCATAACGGCTATTGCCGTTATACGTCCTTATCTATCCTTAGAGGGTTAAAAACTTTTTAAAATTTTTTATAACTGCAGAGGATATTATTGTCCTTATCTATCCTTAGAGGGTTAAAAACTTTTTTAGCCTCCTTTTTTTTATCTTCCTCATCTAAGAGAGTCCTTATCTATCCTTAGAGGGTTAAAAACACTCTTCCATGGTTTCAGCATTTGCCGTATATTCGCTACGTCCTTATCTATCCTTAGAGGGTTAAAAACTAATAATCTCCGGCTCCAAAATAATTTCCGTTGCAGTAAGTCCTTATCTATCCTTAGAGGGTTAAAAACATTATTTAACATGTTGTAAGGTAACTTTTTCAATGTTTCGTCCTTATCTATCCTTAGAGGGTTAAAAACAAAATATTTTGTTGTTTGTTTATTTAGAGTAAAATTTTGTCCTTATCTATCCTTAGAGGGTTAAAAACTTGGGGAAATATTCCCCCGTTTCCAAACGTAGTACTCAAGTCCTTATCTATCCTTAGAGGGTTAAAAACTAAGGTGTAATTGCCTTACCTCTTAATGTAGATACAGTCCTTATCTATCCTTAGAGGGTTAAAAACTTGTGCGTTTTGCATAATTTGTTGTTTTTCAACTTCGTCCTTATCTATCCTTAGAGGGTTAAAAACTTCAGTAACCCCTAATTGGTTTGCTGACACGTTTATATTAGTCCTTATCTATCCTTAGAGGGTTAAAAACTCATATTTACTACTACGTTTTAATAAAGCTACCATATCAGTCCTTATCTATCCTTAGAGGGTTAAAAACCTCCTGTTGTCATTTTAAACTCTGCGTCTTTTGTTAGATTGTCCTTATCTATCCTTAGAGGGTTAAAAACAAAATATTTTGTTGTTTGTTTATTTAGAGTAAAATTTTGTCCTTATCTATCCTTAGAGGGTTAAAAATTCATTTTTTATTTTTGGTAAAATTTCTTCTCTAAAAAAACTTTCTTAAAATAAAAAAAGGGAATGATAACTTATGAATTTAAAAGATGTTGTTATAGTTTTAGAATTGTTATTTGCTGTGTGGTTAACAATTCATTTTAACTTAAATATTTTTACGTTTATTTTTTTATTGTGTTTTTTATATTACTTCACTTTACCTGTTTTATTTATTTTTTTAGTTTTGTTTTTTGCAATATTTTTTTAAAATGGTTAACACTTTTTTTGTGAAAAAAATATATATAGAATATTCTTTTATTAGAGATTATGATATAATAAAATGAATAAAGATTAGAGGTGATAAAGATGAAAAAACTACCAATAGGAGTACAAGACTTTAAAGAATTAATAACAGATTATATATACATAGATAAAACAAAATATTTATATGAATTAATAACAAGTGGAAAATTTTATTTTTTATCTCGACCAAGAAGATTTGGAAAGAGTTTAACGATATCAACACTGTACTATCTATTTAAAGGAGAAAAAGACTTATTTAAAGGAACATACATATACGACAAATGGGAGTTCAAAGAGTATCCAGTAATAAGGATAAACCTTTTAGATGTAGCAACAGATAATGTGGAAAGAATGAAAGAAAGTCTAACAAAGATAATAAAATTAGAAGGAAAGCGAAATGGAATAGAAATAACAGAAACAGACTATAAGTTTGCATTCAATGAACTAATAATAAAACTATCCCAAAAAGAAAGAGTAGTAATATTAGTAGATGAATATGAAAAACCAATATTAGACAATATAAACAACAAAGAAAAAGCAGAAAAGTATAGAGAAATATTGAGAGACTTTTATGTGAGCATAAAATCAAAAGATGAATACATAAAGTTTGTATTCATGACAGGAATAACAAAGTTCACAAAAACAGGAGTATTTTCTGCATTGAACAACTTAAATGATATATCGTTGAATAAAAAATACGCACAGATGTTGGGGTATACACAAGAAGAGTTAGAAAGTAACTTTAAAGAGCACATAAAAGAAACAGCAATTGAAATGAAGATGGAAGAAAAAGAGTTATTAAAAAACTTAAAGATGTACTACAATGGATTTTCATTTGATGGAGAAGATAGTGTATACAATCCATTTTCAATATTAAGATTTTTTAATGA